>CAUZAW010000023.1:0-19041 GCA_963577735.1 Phycisphaerae bacterium
CAGCAGCGTGAGAATTTGCGGTGTTTGCCTTGCCGCCGACTGAAAGGACATATATGCCACGCTTACCGAGTCGTACTGCCCTGAAGTGAATTTGTCCATGTACTGGCGGGCTAATTTTTCAATTTCGCTGTAGACCGGCTTATCGCCAAACTGCGTGTGCACAGCGGCCACTGTCCTGCCGGTAAAGCGAAAATAGGCGGCCCCTTTCTTGCCGACAACTTCCAAATCGACATCCTTGCCGCCAGACTCATTGATGTGTTGGTTGACCGCACGTAATACGCGGGCGTTGTACCCACCGCACAGGCCGCGGTTGGATGTCAGCACCAGCAACAGTTTCCGACCCGTACCTGTCGCACGGCGCAGCAGAGGGTGCATCACGGCCGATCCGTCATCGCCATCGCAATGCTTGGCCAGATCGGCCACCAGATCGGTAACTTTTTGTGCGTAGGGTCGTGCAGCCGTCGCGTCGCGCAGGGCTGACTGGAACCGAACGGTGGCAATCATCTTCATCGTCTTGGTGATGCGCTCGATGTTGCCTATGGCCTTCATGCGGCCTTTGATTTCGCGTACCTTGGCCATAGGCGGGACATGATAACGTGCGTGAGGATGTGAGCAATGCCGGGAAGGTCAGCGCCGGCCGCGCTTGGAGCGAAGCTTGCTGCCCAGGCTGCGAGCCGGCAGGTTCTTGGGCAACACGCCACCAGGGAACATCCGCTCCAGTTCGCCCTTGGGTAGTTGCTGGGCGGCGACTGGTTCTGCACGCTGACTCGGGTCAGCCGGCGCATCGCCACGGCGAATTGCATCACGCTCCCGCTGCTCACGCACACCCTGGGGTAACGGACCAGGATTAAAATTGGGATAGTCCAGTTGCTCGATCAACACACCGGTCAGCTTTTCGATTTCTGTCAATAACTGTCCTTGGTCGGGGGTTACAAATGACCATGCCACGCCCTGGCGCCCCACGCGGGCGGTGCGGCCGATACGATGCACGTACAACTCGATGTCATCGGGCAGGTCATAGTTGATCACGTGCGATATGTGTGCAATATCAAGCCCACGGGCCGCAAGATCAGAGGCAATCATGACGTCCAGTTCGCCTTGTCGCATGGAGGCCATGACCGCATTACGCTTCTTCTGGGGCATATCACCGTGAATCTCGCGAACCTTGACACCCTTTTCTCGCAAGTATTCGGTAACCCGGTGCACGGTAATCTTGGTGCGGCAAAAGACCACTGTGGTATCCAGTTTCTCATGACGGATCAGGTGCAGCAGCAGGGTTCGCTTGTCCCAAGGTTCGACCGACAGGTATTTCTGCTCGACCAGTGACACGGTCAAGGCGCCGCTTGCGGTGATGATTTTTTTTGGATCGGGCCGCAGGAATTGCCGGGCCATACGTTCGATTTCGTTGTCAATCGTGGCCGAGACGATGATGGTCTGGTGCTCGCCCTTGATCAGGCCAAGAATCTTACGGATGTCCTCGCGAAAGCCGATATCCAGCATGCGGTCAACTTCGTCGAGGACAACAAAACGAATATTCCTAAAGTGGATTTGGTTTCGAGCTTGCAAATCCATGATGCGACCCGGGGTACCCACGAGAATGTGCCCGCCGTCTTTGACCGACCTAATCTGATCTCCCATGGATTCGCCGCCAATGATGCAAGTGGTGCGGATGGGGGTAAAACGACCTAGATTGTCCAACTCGGTGGCGACCTGTGCCGCCAACTCGCGGGTGGGCACGAGAATTAGTGCTGCCATGCGTGTTTGCTTGTCCGCCTTGTGCAGGATGGGCAACCCGAATGCCGCAGTCTTGCCAGTACCCGTTTTTGCCTGGCCAATGACGTCGCGGCCCTGCAAAGCGGCGGGAATGACCTGGGCTTGAATATCCGTTGGATGTTCAAAACCCGCCGAAGCTACACCTTTTACTATGGTGTCATGCAGGCCCATGTCGGCAAAGGTCACAGAAGTATCGAAAATTTCGTCCATGGTGGCCAACGTCTTGGCAGCACGCCTGTCTGATAGCGGTATCCCCAGCCTTTTTATAAACTGCACCAATCTTAAACCCTGCCTGCCGCAGATACAAACCCATCGGATCAGCAACGCATGTCCGACACCAGTTGGCTGGAAATCAATCTTGAACGCATGGGACGAAACCTTGCAGCGATACGGCAACTGGTCGGGGTAAACATCAAAGTGTGCGGCGTGGTCAAAGCTGATGCTTACGGCCTCGGCGCAGTGCCAATTGCACGGAAACTCGAGGCAGACGGCATCGATATGCTTGCCGTCTATTGCCCGGTCCAGGCGCGGCAACTGGTACAGGCGGGTGTCAGTTGCCCGCTACTCATTTTCATGCCGGTGCGGCAAATGGAAAGCGACGATGCGCTGGCCGTGACCGCCCGGGCCGGCAAACTACACCTAACCCTGCATGACCTACCGCAACTCGAACAGCTTAATCAGATCGGCCGTGCATTGGAATGCATCGTGCCGGTACATGTGCACGTTGATACGGGTATGAGCCGCATGGGACTGACCGCCAGCGAGATGGATGCGATGATGCCTCGCTTGCCCAGATACGAACACGTGCAAGTGGCCGGCCTTTACACCCACTTTGCGGCCGCTGAGAATGACGTTGATTTCACAAGTGCCCAAATGGACCAGTTCGACACATTACTCGATCAGCACGGCCCGGCGCTGGGCGACGGCCTGTGCGTACATACGGCCAACACCTTTGCCGCACACCGTGATCGGCGGTTCCACAAATCCATGGTACGCGTAGGCCTGGGGCTTTACGGGTACGGACCCAGCTTAATGACGGCCAAACCGCGTGTCACCACCGCCGTCACTGTTCGGCCTATTGTGCGCTGGCTTAGTCACCTGGCCCATGTGCAGCGATATCCCAAGGGCGCCACCGTCGGTTACAACCGCACTTTTGTATTAAGCCGTGACAGCTTAATCGGCGTCGTGCCGACCGGCTACGCGGACGGGTACACGCAGGCTCTGAGTAATCGCTCATCAGTGTTGATCAAAACAGACGCGAAGGAACAAGGCGTTGCCTGTCCACTGCTGGGCAAGGTCAACATGGACCAGATCGTTATTGACCTGACTGACGCGCCGCAAACGGCAGCGCAGGTCGGCGTAGTCGTCGAATTGATCAGCGGTGACGCAGATTCACCTTGCGCCTTGCAAAAACTGGCTAGGCTTGCGGACACAAGTTGTTATGAAATGCTGTGCCGATTGTCTTCCCGGTTACCTCGGCGTTATGTTTGATCTGGCCAAAACGATACTTTTGCACAGAACTCGGTGATGGCCCTGTCTTTTACCCACCACCCTAGCCCAACTCCGCCTCAAGCAACTCAATCGTGGCCTGGAGATGCTGCCGGTTGCCATCGTGTTGCAAATCGGCCGGCGTAGCTATGGCCGTTAACAGACGCCGAATCTGCGCCAATCGGGGCCAATCTTCATCGACAGGCAACCCCAGTTGCTTGCGATGGCGGGCTATCTCGCTGCACAGGTGCCGCCCTTCGAGTTGCTGGCGCCGCGACCAGTACAGATGCTCAAAGTACACCGCATCCTCAACCCAATTGCCCGGGCGCGTCAAAGCCAAGTCAATCAGCACCGCCGGGCCGCCGGGCGCAGGGCATCTGGCCATCGCGTTGGCCAGATGCAAGTCGCCATGGCACCAGTGGTCCACCCGGCGATCATTCCACACGCTTAGCCATGACTTGAGCTTACTGTCGGCGGTCTTCAACATTTTTTTCCACCGATGAGCGTCGGGCAACGCCTGTTCACTGACCTTCTTGCGCGCCGTTTGCAGGATCGCCTGCCAATCACGCTGCGGTGGAGGGCTGTCGACGGCAAACTTCTCGGCCGCTTTATAAAATCGGCCGACTGCCTCGATCAACAAGTCAAACTGGCGGCCCTGCCACGCGGCACCGAGTGGGCCGTGGGGCAACCTTTCCATAACGACCCACACCATGTCGTAACCGTTGAGCACCTGCCCGTGGGCATACAGGCGGGGAACTACATCACCGGCAACCTGCAATCGCTCCAACCACAGTCGCTCGGACGGCGGCACGGGCAGTTTGACCATCGCGGGCATGTTGCGTCCGTCGTCATCGCGATATTGGCTGTAACCGGTCAAGGCGCCACCACGCTGCCAGTCTGTGCGGAACCAGTTAATGGCGGACAACCGGCCACCGCAGGCCTTGTGCAATACCGGTTCCAGATTGGCACCGAACGGCTGACTGGTGGTCGGCAGCGAGAGGGCTCGAGACGTGGAAGTTGACCCGGGTTCGTCACGACTGCCGAAAGAATCCGGGCCGACTGCGTGTTCGGGCGTGGGCTGCCCTTTCATGCGATTGGCCCTTGTTTTGCTCGTGTCCACTTACCCTATCCCCGCACACCGCCCATGGCAAGCAATGGGGCGTACCAATACCCTCTATACACTTGTGAGGACTAGTCCAACCTCTAGAATGGCCGTGCGATAGATCAAAAGGACCTTAAACCGTGCGCGACCCACGTCTGGATAAGCTAGCCAAAGTCCTGGTCGAATATGCCACCAACGTCCAACCAGGCCAACTCGTGCGCATTGGCGGTGATCCCGTGGCCCTGCCGCTGATCGAGGCGATTTACGAACACGTCCTGCAGGCCGGCGCCCACCCTTTTGTAAAATTAACGCCTGACTCGCTACAGGACATTTTCTTCGCATTGGCCGATGAAAAGCAGCTGCAATACGTCAGCCCGCTTGCCAAATACGAAATAGAAACGATCGACGTGTCCATTGGCCTGTGGGCAGACACTAACACCAAAAGTCTGTCGATGATCGACCCGGCCCGCCAGAGCAAGGCCTCAGCGGCGCGTAAGCAGATCATGAAAACCTTCATGGAGCGCGCAGCAAAAAAAGAATTGCACTGGACCGGCACCTTGTTTCCCACACTGGCCTTAGCCCAGGACGCGGAGATGAGCCTGCGCCAGTATGAGGACTTTGTTTTCAACGCCGGTCATCTGGACAAGGCTGATCCCGTCACCGAATGGCGCACGATAGAGGCCCGCCAGCAAAAAGTTGTTGATTACCTTGCCGGCAAGAAGCAGGTGCGTTTCTGGACACCCAACGGTACTGACCTGACCGTCACCGTGGACGGAATGAAGTGGATCAACTGCTGCGGGCACGAAAACTTTCCAGACGGTGAAGTGTTCACCGGCCCCAATCTCCAGGCTGATGACGGCGGTGTTAATGGCGTGGTGCGCTATTCGTTTCCCGCCGTCTACCATGGCCGCGAAGTGCACGACATTGAATTGACTTTCGAAAAAGGGCGGGTGACCGATATCAAGGCCTCTAAGAACCGGGACTTTCTCGTGGCGATGCTGGATCAGGACGAAGGGGCTCGCGGTCTCGGTGAGATCGCCATCGGCACCAACTACAACATTACCCGCTACTCCAAGAGCACGCTGCTCGACGAAAAAATCGGTGGCACTTTCCACGCCGCCGTCGGGGCTGGCTACCCGGAGACCGGTAACAGCAATGATTCAGCGTTGCACTGGGATATGGTGTGCGACCTGCGGCCCGGCGGCACCATCACAGTCGATAGCGAAGTTATCCTTCGCGACGGCCAATTCGTGTTCGACGACTGGCCGGGTGGGTAAGGACAATTCGCTCAACACCTGGCGCTTGCAACGATAAAAAGCTCAGCCCAACCCCCACGGAAGGGCGCATTTAACGGTCAAATTATGCTTGTACAGCCCCGGTGCATATCCTTGACCGGCATGTGCCAGACTCCGGGGCCCAGCGATCCAGGCGATTACCATTAAATCGATGTATCGGCAATGGACAGGGAAACGGGTTGCTTAGTGGATTCTTGCGGCAGCCCGGCCGCGCGTAGAGACGACCAGTCTTCGACCTGTAAGTCAGGCGCATTGTCACCATCATGGGCTTTCAAAATGTTGTAGCGGTTGTCGCGCTGGGCGGGGGTAAATCCCGCCGTGCGGATCAGGTGGCAAAGCACCGGTTCGCTCAGGCAATAGGTCGTGCCGGCAGCGCTGACGACGTTTTCCTCCATCATGACCGAGCCCATGTCGTTGGCGCCGAAAAACAGGCCGAGTTGGCCGATCTTCGGTCCCATCGTTACCCATGAGCTGCCCACGGAATGGATGTTGTCCAGTACCAGCCGTGACACTGCCTGCGTACGCAGGTAGTCGGCTGCCCCTGCCATGCGTAGGCACTTGCCGTTGAGCGGATGTTGCGGAACTTCACCAGGAAATACCGGCACATCGCCACTATCGATATCCCATTCTTTCAATCGCCCCAGCGGCGTGTTTTCTCGCTGAAAGGGCCAACTGATAAACGACATGTACCGTCCCGGGTAGTGGCTGCTGATCGCCAGATCCTGAGTGCTGCGGATGCGCAGCATGTGGTCGATGCGGTCGGCCACTGCCTCGATATGGCCGAACATCATCGTCGCGCTGGTGAACATGCCCAATCGATGGGCGCAGGCCATGACGTCCAACCACTGCTTGGCCGTCGCCTTGCCCAGCCCGATGCGACGACGCACGTGCTCGGCAAAAATCTCACCGCCCCCGCCGGGAATTGAATCGAGCCCGGCTGCCTCCAGTCGCCGCATAACCGCTTCCAACTTGGCCTGCCAGACATCTTCGGGCAATTCATGGCTGCGGCCGGGCGCGGTGGTCTCAAGGCCGTCCAACTCAAAGACGGCCACAAACTCAACAAGTTCCGGCGGAGAAAAACCGTGAATATGTATGGTGGGAAATGTTGATTTGAGCTGGCGCAACATGTCCTCGTAAAATTCGATGGGTAAACGGGGATGCATACCGCCCTGCAACAGAATCTGCGTCCCACCGATTGCGACAAGCTCTCGCACTTTTTCGTGCAATTGATCCGTGCTAAGCGTATAGGCGTCCTCGTCGCCCAAATCCCGTTTAAAGGCGCAAAAAGTACAGTTAGCTGAGCAGACATTGGTGTAATTGATATTGCGATCAATCACGTACGTGCGCACCTGCTGGCCATGGATGCGGTTGCACACCTGTGACGCCCATTTACCAAGAGCATGCAGTGGTGCTTCGTTATAGAGTTGTAACGCCTGTGGGGCAGAAAGACGCGCCTCACCGGCAATGACCGCGTCTATATCCACAGTCCGTGCCAGACTTTCACCACGAATAAGCATGATGTTCGGCCTAACCCTCCTGGATCTCCTTGGTCTTGGCCAACACCAACTCATCCACCTGCTTTTCGTATTTCTTGACCAACTCCTGGATATCCTGCTTGGCCTGCTCCACATCGTCTTCGCTGAGATGCTGCGTCTTGCCCTTGAGCGCCTGATCGACGTGCTTGTTGCCATCGCGACGGGCGTTGCGGATCGTGATCTTGGCCTGCTCGCCCATTTGCTTGGTAGAGGTCATCAGTTGATCGCGCCGTTCGACGGTCAAGGCGGGCAGGGCCAGGCGAATCTGCTTACCCTCGGACATCGGGTTAAGGCCAAGAGCCGAGTTCTGGATGGCCTTGACGATCAGTGGCGTCGTGGACGGGTCAAACGGCTTGATCAGAAGTTGCATCGGCTCGGGAATGCTGATCAGCGCCAGTTCCCGCAGGTCCGTCGGCGAGTCGAAATAATCCACCTTGACAAACCCGACCAGTGCCGTCGATGCCCGGCCGGTGCGCATGCCCCGCATCTCGTCTTTAAGATAATTAACGACCTTTTCCATGGCCATTTCCGCTTCCATTGCCGATTCGTCGAGGTCCATTGTTCGCTCCAATCATGCTCAAGCAGGCGGGGCAATACCCTGGGTCACTCGGCGGCCACGTGCGTACCGTGTGCTTTGCCACTGACCACTTCCGCAATGTGCCCCGGTTCTTTCATATTGAACACAACGATGGGGATGTCATGCTCCATGCACATATTAAATGCGGCTAAGTCCATAATCTTGAGTCGCATGTCCAGAGCCTGCTTGAACGAAAGCCGGTCAAACCGTATGGCGTCGCCGTGCTGGTGGGGATCCTTGTCGTAGATCCCATCCACTTTCGTGGCCTTGAGCAGCACGTTGGCGCCGATTTCCGTGGCCCGCAGGGCCGCAGCCGTGTCCGTGGTGAAAAACGGGTTACCCGTGCCGGATACAAAAATGACCACGCGACCTTTTTCAAGATGGCGGATGGCCCGACCACGAATGAAGCTCTCCGCCACAGACGTCAGGTTCAGCGCGCTGAGCACGCGAGCTGGATGGCCCATCTGGTCCAGCCGCTCCTTGAGTGCCAGCCCGTTGATCACTGTCCCGAGCATGCCCATGTAATCACCGGTCGCCTGGTTAATGTGACCGCCCTCAGCCAACGCTGCGCCACGGATAATATTGCCGCCGCCTACCACCACCGCCAATTGGCAGCCGCCGGCATGGGCCGCGGAGATCTCCTGGGCAATGACCTCCAGTTCCCGCCCATCTATGCCAAAGCCACCGGAGGCGCAGAACGCCTCGCCGCTAATCTTGAGCAACACGCGATCGTATTTCGCCCCCTTGGGATCAGAGGCAGGATTGTCAGTTTTTGTCCTTGCCACACGGTAATTGAACGACGGCGCGGCGGTTACGTCAAATGTTCTCGTCGGCCTCGTGTTCTAAACCGAACGTCTCCAGCCACTGGCGGACCTGTTGTTTATCGAGCGTCGTTGCCCCGGATTTATCATCTGGCGACGCCTCGCCTCTGCCGCCCTCTGACAGCCACGACAGTAATTGACTGATAAACTGGTCACAGTCCATCACCTTGGCCCGCCGCCGCCGTGCCGCTTTGCGAATCTGATTGTCGTTGCTGACCACCGTCAGGCGCCGCGGTGCCGAGTCGCGATTGACCAACTCGATAATAACGTCGTCGGCAGTGCGCCCCGGGCCGGCGTAAACTAGTTCCACGCCGTTTTCCGTAGAGTTGCCCGCACGCGGCCCACCGTCACACACCACCACCGCACCACCCGTCGGGACACCGGCGGCAATCAGATGACAAAGCCGCAACTCGCCCAGTCCCGCAAGAGCCGGCGGCATCGACATGTGTATCAGGTTATTGCAGTCAACAATCAGTGCCATGGTTACGTTCTAGAATCTGCATGTCGAGGTACGGGTAAAATTATCAGTCATGACATCTTAGCCTCCCCAATCGGGCAAGGACCTAGTCGAGCCGGTGGCCCACTTCGATCCCAAGTCGGTAAAAATAGTGCCAGCCGACAAAATGGCCGAGAACTGCCCCGCCCGCGTGATCAATCGCTGAGTATACGATTCAACTTGGACTTGACGTAATCAACGTAGTCGATTTGCGAGGGGAACCCCTCGGTTATATCAGCCACTTTTCCCTTGCTGATATACACCGTGTAGGGCACGAGGATGTTGCCTTCGGCCACCGATCCGTACTTGTTGCCTGCTTCAAAGTCGGGGTCCATCAACACCGGTAGTGTAAAACCGTGTTGCGACCAGAATTTTCGTACCCCCGCAACATTATCTGTCTGGTTGACCGCGTAAATGGCCACCGATTGTTTTTCTTTATGCGCCCAAGCCTGAACCTCCTCTAACTTCCTGAGGCCCTCAACACACGGCAGGCACCAAGTCGCCCAAAAGTCAAGGACTACCACGTCCGCTTCCACCTTTGATAAGTCGACCAGATCGCCATTGACCGTCTTGAGCACTACGCGTGGGGCCGGCTTACCGACAATCTTGCGACGTGACGAACCTTTCTGGCTGGCCATCATCGATGCCTGGACATACGACGGATACGCCACCGAATTTTTCGCGTCGAACGTGAAGCGTTTCGGATCGATGGGCTTGTTGTGATTCTTGACCCGGGTGGCGTACCTGATGTGCACCGAAACATCCTGCTGGGCAAAAGCATCGCCCAGATACGGCTTAAAAACCATGGAAGAAATCAGATGCGTTTGGGGATCAATGCTGATCCGGTACTGCCCCTCATCCGTGTCTATGACAAGCGTATGACCATCTGCCTGCACGTTACGCACCGAGCCGTCAACGAGCGTATTAATCGGGTCGGCGGCCAGCAACATGACAAACTCGGGGATCTGGGGCTTGGTCAGTTCCGGAGCCATATCGCTTATGACGCCATACTCCAGGTTGGCCGGCCCTACGCTTTTAACGTGCACCCCGGGCATCTGGATTGCACTAAACTGGATATCCGTCCCGTTGATCACGAGCAACCAGGTGGGGCCGTCCACGAGAACTTTTTTATTATCCCGGTCGAAGGCGAGATGAAAGTCGGTGCGTTGAATATCAAAAATCCGCCCAGACCGCTTCTCGATCTCGAAATCAATATCCACTTCCAGAGTCTTAGTGTTTCTGTACGCGTCAACGACCTTGTTTTGCAGCACTTGACCCGGCGACGGCTGATCCGACTCAGCATGCACCCGGCTGAACACGACACAGCTCAAAACCAACGCCAGCAGCGCAACAGGCCACTGGCAGCCAGATCTCGAAAATAATTGCATGAACATGCTCCTGCTTTCAGCCCAACGGCGCTTATACGGTATCTGTCACCTACACGCAGGGCAACCAGGAGCGTTCGTCACGATTTGGGGGGGGTTGCTTGTCCGTGACCGCAACACTACCATCGGTCGATTCAGCAGTTAGAGCCATCGCTTTATTTCAGGAGTTGCCCGATGACTGACCAGTCACTGATTTCACCACACGGAGGCAAGTTGGTCAACCGCTTGGCCGGCAAGAGCGTCGAGAGCGATGACCTGCCTTCGATCACCCTCAGCGCCAAGCAGGCGTGCGACTTGGAAATGATCGCCATCGGCGCGTTCAGCCCGCTTCAGGGATTCGTCGGCAAGGATGATTTCGAGAGCATTTGTAAGCACATGCACCTTTCTTCTGCCTCGGGGGGGACAGCGTGGCCTATTCCGATCACCTTGGCGGTCGATGAAGACGTCAAAAATAGCCTCTCGGAAGGGCAAAGTGCGGCCTTGCAGCACCACGACGGCACGCTACTGGCCGTGATGCGTATAGAACAAATCTACCCTCACGACAAGAAACTGGAGATTCCCAACGTCTTCCGTACCGAAGATGAAGCTCATCCGGGTGTCAAAGAGGTGATCGACGAAGGTAACTGGCTGGTCGCCGGCCCGATCGACGTGATAACCGTGACCCCGCGGCACGCACCAGGCGAGCAGTTCACCGAGTATCGCCTACCTCCGGCACAAACACGCCAGGCATTCACCGATCACCAATGGTCGACCGTGGCTGCGTTCCAGACCCGTAACCCCATCCACCGCGCCCATGAATATTTGACCAAATGCGCCCAGGAAATCTGCGACGGGCTGCTCATCCACCCGCTGGTGGGCGAGACCAAGCCGGGCGACATCCCCGCAGACATACGAATGGAATGCTATAAGACCTTGATAGAACAATACTACGTGCCCGACCGCACCATGCTGACCGTGATGCCCGCGGCCATGCGTTACGCCGGGCCACGCGAAGCCGTACTGCACGCATTGGTGCGGCAGAACTACGGTGTATCACACTTTATCGTCGGCCGTGACCATGCCGGCGTGGGCAACTACTACGGCACCTACGACGCCCAGCTCATCTTCGATGAGTTCGCCGGCGACGAAATACTGATCGAGCCGTTGAAATTCGAACACGCGGCCTACAGTAAACGGGCTCAGGGAATGGTCAGTTCCAAGACGTTTCCTGCCATTGACGGCGACCAGGTGTTTCTCTCTGGCACCAAGGTGCGCGAGATGCTGGATAAGGGAGAACGCCCGCCGGCGGAGTTCACCCGGCCCGAGGTGGCGGACATCTTGATCAAGTGGGCACGATCCCAGTGACATCCTGCTGTCGCGCCCCGGCATTTACACCGTTCATTTTCGCTGAAAGATGAATTGCGCTGATGCTGCAACGGGCCATTGAGATTGATTGTCGCGGTGGCAAGATCCGTGGGATGGCGTACCTGCCCGACCATACCAAGCGATTGGCAACAGTACTCATGCTGCACGGATTCACCGGCCAACGCATCGAGTCCGGATTCATGTTCGTACAACTGGCTCGCCAGATCGCGCAACGTGGCATGGCCGCGGTGGCCTTCGACTTTCGCCACTCCGGAGAATCAGACGGATCTTTCGACCAGATGCTGGTCAGCGGAGAAATAGATGACGCGCTACACGTTACGCGCTGGTTGCGCGCGCAACCTTTTGTCGATCGATCGCGGCTAGGCGTGCTGGGATTTTCACTGGGAGGCCTGGTGGCTGCCTCTGCCAACGCCCGCATTGGCGCATACAATGCGATGGTGCTGGTGGCGCCGACCACGCAAACGAATCTTGGCCGTTACGCCCAGCAACAGCGAGAAGACGATCGCGTGGTGCTCGGCCCACATATGCTGCATCCGGAATTCTTTGACGACCTGGCCGGCCTCGATCCGTTGTCCGACGTGGTTGTCCACCCGAGGCCGACACTCGTCGTGCAGGGCACAGCCGATAAGACCGTCACGCCGCAGGTGACCCAGCAGTTCATCGATGCTATGAATCACGCCGGCGTGCCGGTCACTGTGCAAATGATTGACGGCGCAGACCATAGTTTCACCCAGCCGCAAATGCGACAACAACTGATCGTCACCGTCAGCGAATGGCTAACCGATCTCTGGGGCGGATAGGTACATGTTGATTCGTGCTTTTGTCGCCGTGTCCGTGCGCCGCCCGCAACGCATGGACCTGTTGTTGAATGATCTGCGGAGTTTGTGCAGCGGCCGAACCGTCAAACCGACGGCACCGGAGAACTTACATCTGACACTGCGGTTCCTAGGAGACATCGAACAGGCGCAGGTGAATTCGGTGATTGACGCGATGAACACAGCCGTATACGGGGTCGGCGTTTTCGATTTTAAACTCGAAAATGTCGGGGCGTTTCCCCGCACGCTGCGGCCGACAGTGCTATGGGTCGGGGCGGCCGACCAAGGCCAACTGGGGACCATCGTCGAGCAGCTAAACAACGCATTGGCGGGCATGGGGCTTGGGCCGGAGAACCGTCCCTGGCATCCCCATGTCACCATCGCACGAATCAAGTCACACCCGCCGACAAAGTTGTTGCAATTTATCACCGACCACAAAAACGATCACCTCGGGTCCATCCGTGTGTCTTCGATCGAATTGTTACGCAGCGACCTTCAACCTAACGGCCCCGCCTACGCACCGCTCGCTTGCGTACCTTTAATCGATAAGTGACGTTTCGGGCATCGCCCCGTGGTCCCCATAACAGGGCGACTTCAACGAACTCGAATTGGCCTTCTTGCCCGGTGACACATCGTTGCTGGCGAAGCATTGAAGATTATCCGGCAGCATCAGTTTTGGGATTTAGACGTTTTCCTCTTCGAATTGGACAAACTCACCACGTTCATCCGCTTGCTTGATGTAGTCGGCGAACGCTGTCGCCTGATAGCTGATGAAAACGAACGCATGGTACAGAGCCAGCCATTCGATATCGGTCGGGTCTTCACCAATATCTTTGCGTAGGCGATTCAGTTCAGCGAGTATCGGTTCAGGTTTCATGGCACAATATCTCCATTCCTGCGCTTAAGCGGCAATCACCCTGGTGATCTTCTCGGCCGCGTCGGTCAAGTCGGTTCCCGTCTGCATCATGGCAATCTCGTCGCCGACCTCGTCTAGAATGCGCCGTGCCTCCTGCACATTCGTCCCTTCAAGACGAACTACCAGCGGCACGTTGAAACCGACCTTCCGAGCGGCGTTGACGATCGCCGTGGCAATAACATCGCAACGGGCAATTCCGCCGAATATATTAACCAGGACACCCTTCACGTTGGGGTCGGCCAGTATGATCGCAAAAGCTTCGGTTACCGCCTCCTCTGTCGCCGAACCGCCGACATCCAGAAAATTCGCTGGTTCGCCCCCGTGTAACTTGATCAGGTCCATGGTCGCCATCGCCAACCCCGCGCCATTGACCAGGCAGCCGATATTGCCGTCCAGTTTGATGTAGGACAGATCGTGTCCTTTCGCTCGCCGTTCGCTTTCATTTTCCTCAGCCGGATCGGCCAACTGGACAATGTCTTCGTGGCGAAACAGGGCGTTGTCATCGAAGTTGATCTTGGCGTCAATCGCCAGCAACTGGCCATCAGGCGTGGCCACGAGCGGGTTGATCTCCGCCAGTGACGCGTCCGATGTGAGGAATAATCGGCAAAGCCGCCTCATGATTTTTACAGCCGCTTCCACCTGCTCACCGACTAGGCCGAGGCGATAGGCCACGACTCTGGCCTGGTAGGGTTGCAATCCTGCCGCAGGATCTACGGCCGCGCGAATGATCGCCCCGGGATGATCCTTGGCCACCTGCTCGATTTCAACGCCGCCCTCACTTGAGGCAATCAGCATCGGACAGTGGTTGGTACGGTCCACCGTCACCGCCAGATAAAATTCCTTCTCGATGTCCACTCCCACCGCGACCAGAACTTTGCTTACCGGCACGCCGGAGGGTCCGGTTTGCGGTGTGACCAACGGTCGACTGAGGATGTCAGCCGCCACCTGTCGCGCTTCATCGGCCGAACGCACCAGCTTTACCCCGCCGCCCTTGCCCCTACCGCCGGCATAGACCTGGGCCTTGACCACCGCCAGATCAGCGTTGTGCTGGGAAGCGAGTTTGGCATATGCCTTGGCAGCCTCCTCACCACTGCATGCCACGATCGCCGGTGGCACCGGCACACCAAAGTCCGACAAGAGTTGACGCGCCTGATATTCGTGCACTTTCATGACCAGCGATCATATCGTCTGGTCACTGATCGGTCGAAGTCCAGACGGCGTTACGCGTAAATCCCTTTAATCTTAATTTACACCTTGCCGGACTCCTTCCGCTACACACCTCGAACAAAACATCGCCACCACGTCACGTGATGATCTGTTTTCAGAAGCGGAATTAGCAGATATCAACGAGGCGCTGCAAGCACCACAACATTGAGGGTTCAGGTCAAAACCGGGCAAGCAATCCCATATTTCCCAGATAGGTTAATGAATGGTTAATAGCCACAGTGGTAGCGGACGATATAATGTGTGTGATGGTCACTCATGAAGATAACAACCGCGGCCCGCGTTACCTGTCGGCGGCAGTGCTGATCACTGCCGCAGTGATGGTATCGAACATGTTGGCGGCGACAATCATCACCCACACTGAACCGGGCCGTGCCATCGCCCAGCGAGATTCGGCTTCCAGATGGCTGCATTCGCTCACCGATGCGGCACGACGGTTACACGGACAGAACATCGCCGCCATTGGTCGGCAATTGTGCACATTACCCGCCGACGAACTGGCGGACAGGATGCGACCGGCACCCGTGACCAGCACCATTTCTGGCCAAACCCACTTCAATCCGCAACTGATCGACCTGCCACCGCCTGCGGCCGCAACCGCCTAAACTCGCCCCAACTGTCGATAGAAAAATACCTCGCGAAATTGAATTGCCCGCAACCGCGGCCTGATTCGGCATTTTGTTCAACAGTGTCATTAAAATAAATACGTACATAAAGGAGACACCAACGTGATCTCCATGACAGGAAAAATATTTCGAAAGTTATTCGGTACACGCAACGATCGGTTGATCAAGGCCTTTCACCATCGTGTCGAACAGGTCAATGCGCTTGAGGGCCAAGTCACTCAATTGACCGACAGTGAACTCAAGGCCAAGACAGGAAGGTTCCGCCAGCGCATCAGCGACGGAGAGTTGATCAGCGGTTTACATGCCGAAGCGTTGGCGGTGGCCCGCGAGGTAATGGACCGCTCGGTAGGTATTCGCAACATTTTTGACCCGCAGCAGCAGTTCGACCCCCGGCAGTTGCCCACAGACGTCCAACCGCTGTACGACTCGGTCAAACAACAGATCGAAACGATCGGACCCATAGACGAGCGTGGCGGCCACGAACAGGTGCCCGGCTGGCAGCAGGTGGACATCCCCGTGGAGATCTACCAGGCGGTGCGACAGTGGCAACAGCAGAGCCGCCCCCCCTTTCGGGCCCGGCCATTTGATGTGCAATTGGTCGGCGGCATGGTCCTGAGCGAAGGCGCTATTGCGGAAATGAAAACCGGCGAGGGCAAAACCATCGTCGCTCCGCTGGCCTGCTACCTCGCCTACCTCGAAAGCCTGAAATGTTATGTCGTCACCGTCAACGACTTTCTCGTGCAGCGAGATCGCGATTGGGTGTTTCCGTTTTATTACCACCTGGGCCTGACCGTGGGCGCAATACACCCCACACACTTGCAACCGCCGGCAGCCAAGTTGGATGCTTACCACTGTGACGTGGTATACGGCACCAGCAGCGAGTTCGGCTTCGATTACCTGCGTGACAACATGCAATTAAGTATGGACGAACAGGTGCAGAAACGCCACGATTTCTGCATCGTTGACGAGGTAGACTCCATTCTTATCGACGAAGCCCGCACACCACTGATCATCTCCGGCGCCACCCATGACGACGCGCCGCGCTATGGCCTAGCAGATTCCGTCGCCGCCCACCTGATCCGCCAGCAACACCAATGGGACGCCGCCAACGCCAAGGTCCAGCAGTGCCAGATACACATCAAGGGCATGGAAGGCGACATCCGCAATACCCGCGAGAAGGCGAATGTTCCGCAGATGCGCGAACAGATCAAGCAACTGCAAGAGCAACTACCCGCTCTCGAAGCCGCCTGCGGTCAACATGTGCAATATTACGAAATCGAGATGGAGAAAAAATCGTCACACCTGACTCACGAAGGTGTCGCCAAGGCCCAAAAGCAGGCGGGCATCGGTTCGTTTTACGTCGGCAACAACATGGACTTCCCCCACCTGCTGGAAAACGCATTGCGGGGCCACGTTGTTTACCAGCGAGATAAGGACTACGTCGTCCGTGACGGCGAGGTGATCATCGTCGATGAATTCACCGGCCGGCTCATGATCGGCAGGCAGTGGTCCGACGGACTGCATCAAGCGGTCGAGGCCAAAGAAAAGGTCAAGATCAAGCAGGAAACCCAGACGATGGCCACGGTCACCATCCAGAATTATTTCAAGCTGTTTAAGCGCCTGGCGGGCATGACCGGCACAGCCATCACCGAGGCCAACGAATTCAACGAAATTTACAGCCTGGACGTGATCTGCATTACCACCAACCAGCCAGTGATCCGCAACGATCGTGACGACCTGATTTACCTGACCGTCAAGGACAAATGGGAAGCAATTCTTGAGGAGATCAAATCGTACCACGATATGGGCCAGCCGGTGCTCGTGGGTACCACCAGCGTGGAACGATCCGAGGAACTGTCCAAGAAACTGACGAAAAAGCACGCGATCAAGCACGAGGTACTCAATGCCAAGGTCGATGAGGCCGAGCGGGAAGCGAACATCGTCGACGATGCCGGCGAATTGGCAGCCGTCATGATCGCCACCAACATGGCTGGTCGCGGCACCGACATTCGCCTGCGACCGATTGATCGAGAGGTATTGATCCGCCACTGGCAGCTACGCAACCTGCTACCACGCGACGCCAATGCAGATATGAGCAACGACCAACTTGTGGCGGCCACCTACCGTCATATCGCCGCAACCACCTTCGGGCTCAAAGCCAAAGAACTTGACGCGATGAGCCACGACAAAATTTACCTTACCCTGCTGCAGCACTGGGTCGGCAAACATGGTGCGGCCGTGGGCTGGGCCAATCCGAAGTGGTGGAAAGCACACATGCTCTTTACAGCTCCCCCGTGGCACGACGCCGAGCATGTGGAAAACCTCTCGAAGCAGCAATGCCTGGATATTCTGGACCGGATGCCTTATTTTGCCCTGCATCGGCTAACCATCTGGGATCACGTCGAACAAATGGGCGGGCTGCACATCGTCGGTACTGAGCGCCACGAATCACGGCGCATTGACAACCAATTGCGCGGTCGGTCCGGTCGCCAGGGCGACAGAGGCTCCTCACGCTTCTTTATCAGCATCGAAGATGACCTGATGCAACTGTTCGCCAAAGGCTGGCTGATGAAGGCGCTACCCAAACTGGGCATGAAGGAGGGCGACGCACTAGAGCACAGCATGGTCACCAAGGCAGTTGAACGCGCCCAGCGCAAAGTGGAGGAGCGCAACTTCGAAACCCGCAAGAATCTACTCGAATACGACGAGGTGATGGAATACCAGCGCAACGCCTTTTATGGTACCCGCCAGAATGTGCTGGAAGGCCAGAACATTAACAACATCATCATGGATTACATCGCCGACGCGGTAGAAGACGCAAGTGACGTTTACCTGAACCACGACTACGTAGCGACCCAGGTAGCCGAGTGGTGCCGCGCCACGCTGGAAGTCAGCATCGACCCGAGCAAGATTCGCCTCGACAACCAGGAAGACCTGGCCCGGCAGATCCGCGCCGAGGCCCGCGCAGAAATGCGACAAACGGTCGAGGTTACGCTCGGCGAATACATGTCCGACGACCTTGAACCCGAGCAGTGGGACCTGCGCAGCCTCTCCAGTTGGGCCATGAACCGGTTTCGCGTGGACCTCAAGCACAACCAGTTGCGCAAAATGAACTTGCAGGGAATCACCGTCCTGCTGACCGAAGCTGCCGACACCCAAATCGAGAAACAGGACCTGTCCGGCCTGATCCGGTTCCTTGATCCCGCATATGCGCAAAATGACCTGTCAGAATGGGTCGAGCAGAAGTTCTCACTGCAACTGGGCCGCGAAGCCTTAATGCCCCAGCCCAGCGAAAAGCCCAACGACACCATACAGCGTGTCAGCCAGCATGTGCTGGAAAAGGCTACCGAGGCCTACCGGCGTCGAGAATTGGAATACCCGATCGATTTCGTACTGGATATGTATAGTTCTGCAGCCCAGCAGGACGAGCAATGGGCAGCCACGCAGTTAACCCAATGGGCCAAAGTGCGTTACGAGGTGGATTGGCAGGCGCAGGACTTAGCAATGCTGGAACTGCCACAATTGCGCAATAAGCTCATCGGTGCAGCCGAACCATGGTACGTCAACGGAAAATTGGAATCGCTCGTCGATCAAGCGCTTGAGCAACACGAAGACACTCAAGC
>CAUZAW010000024.1:0-18154 GCA_963577735.1 Phycisphaerae bacterium
CCCTAATCGTACGGATTTTTTCAAAAGAGCCATCCGGGACTTGTGCTGAGCGGCAGATACGCTTATACTGGTTGGCTCTAGAACGGATCCGGCGCTTAAAAAAGTTTATAAACTAAGCGACATAAATATTTTATATTACCAGCAAGATCGAGGTGGTCTATGCTCCTAGACGAGATACGTAACTATTCTAAGCGTGGTGATGCCCTCCCCATTCCTAATCTCGTTGAGGTCCAGCAGAATTCCTATGGGCGTTTAGTCCAAACGGACTGTGAGTTTGACCAGCGCGATGTTAGCAAAGGGCTTGAGTTCTTGTTGCGGGAAATTTTTCCCATTCCCAGCTACGACGAGAGCATGCAACTTGAGTATCTGTATTACAAGTTGGATCCGCCTCGCTATACACCTGACGAGTGTCGTGAGCTTCGGTTGACCTATGGTATGCCGTTTCGCATTGGCGTGCGCCTGGTGCGCAAGGATGTGGCGGAGATTCCCCAGGAGGAGATTTATCTGGGGGAGATTCCAATCCTGATGGGAGGCGGAGAGTTCATCATCAACGGGGCTGAGCGGGTGATCGTCAACCAATTGCACCGCTCTCCGGGTGTGGATTTCTCCATCGCCAGCGCCGAGGCGGACCGTCCGCTGCACTCGGCGAGGATCATCCCCGAGCGAGGATCGTGGATTGAACTTGAGGTGACCAAGAAAGATGTGCTGGTGATGCGCATTGATCAGTCCACGAAGATTCCCGCCACGATGTTCCTGCGGGCTCTTGACGAGCGGTATTCCACGACTGAGACGTTGCTGAATATCTTCTACGAGGTGCAGACGCTCAAAATAGTGGACTTGAAACCTGAATATTTTGCGGCGGCGCCGATCGTAGATACGGAAACGGGCGAAGAGTTGGTGGGCGTAGGACACCAAATCGGTGAGGCGATCGAAACGATTGCGGGATCGACTCTGAAAGAAGTTCTGGTGGTCACGGCCGTCGGCGATGAGTTGATTCTCAACACCATTGCCGAGGAAGCGGAAGGCGAAACCGCCTTGGAGGTGCCGGCATACGAGGCGGCGCTGCTGCATCTTTATGCACGGTTGCGCCCAGGTAACCCGCCTCAAGTAGAAAAGGCCAAGCAGTTGTTCAACGAGAAATTCTTTGACGTCAACCGCTATCGCTTGGGCAAGGTGGGCCGGTTCCGTATCAATCGCAAGTTCAATCTGGATGTGCCAGAAGAGATGATGACGCTGCGTAGCGAGGATTTTCTGCACGTAATCAAATATATCCTTGATCTACGCAACAGCCGTAACAAAGCTCACACCGACGACATTGATCACCTGGGCAATCGTCGGCTTCGGACGCTGGACGAACTGGCGATTGAGGAGTTGCGCAAGGGTTTTTTGAAATTGCGGCGAACGGTGCAGGAGCGGATGAGCATTAAGGATCCGGACGAACTGGCCAAAATCGCGGACCTGATCAATTCCAAGACCATTTCGTCGGCTATTGAGCAATTTTTCGGGCGCAGCGAACTGTCGCAGGTGGTGGATCAGACTAACCCGCTTTCCCAGTTGACCCATGAACGTCGTTTGTCGGCCCTGGGACCGGGCGGGTTGAACCGCAAGCGTGCAGGGTTCGAGGTGCGCGACGTACATATCAGCCACTACGGGCGCATTTGCCCGATTGAGACGCCTGAAGGTACGAACATCGGGTTGATTGCGTCACTTGGTATCTACTCGCGAATCGATAAGTACGGATTTCTTCAAACGCCCTACCGCAAGGTGAAGGACGGTGTGGCGACGCCCGGCCTCTCGGGGGTCGAATACCTGCGGGCTGATGAGGAAATGAAGCTGACACTGGCGCCTTCCAACGTGATGGATCCCGATGGCAAACTGGTGTCGGGCACCGCATTGGCTCGTGTGGACGGTGATTTCTCACAGGTATCCAGCAATGACATCGACTACGCAGATATCAGTCCCAAGCAGATCGTGGGCGTGTCGGCGGCCTTGATTCCATTTCTGGAGCACGACGATGCCAATCGGGCGCTGATGGGATCGAACATGCAGCGCCAAGGGGTGCCCCTGATCAAGACGGCGCCGCCCTGCGTGGCCACGGGCATGGAAAAAGAGGTGCCGAAATACTCGGGCATGGTGGTTCGAACGAGAAACGCCGGTACGGTGACTTACGTGGATGCGATGCGGATTGTCATCGACAACGCCGATGAATACGATCTACGCAAATTCGTGGGTCTCAACGAACGTACCTGCCAGAATCAAAAGCCGATCGTCAAACTGGGCCAGAAGGTTGAGTCCGGTCAGATCATCGCCGATGGCGCGGCGACGCATGAGGGCGAACTGGCGCTGGGTGCTAACGTGTTGGTGGCATTCAATACCTTCGACGGTTACAACTTCGAAGACGCGATCGTGATATCCGAGCGTCTAATCAAGGAAGACGTGTTCACTTCAATCCACTTGGAATCGTTTGATGTGGAGATCCGTGAGACCAAGTTAGGGCGAGAAGAGTTTACGCCTGACATCCCCAACGTGAGCGAAAAACAATTGTCTCGCTTGGACGAGCACGGGGTGGTTCAGGTAGGAACCTACGTGTGGCCTGGCGACATCCTGGCAGGAAAAATAAGCCCCAAGAGCAAGAGCGAACTGACTCCGGAAGAGAAGCTTCTGCACGCGATCTTCGGACGAGCCGGCGAGGACGTCAAAAATGATTCGCTGGAAGTGCCCGTTGGCACGGAGGGGATCGTGATCGCGGCCAAGCGTTTCAGCCGGCGCATGCACTTAAGCGACGATCAGAAACGCGAGTTGCGCCGCGAGATGCACGAATACGAATTACAGATGAACAAGCGTACCGTCGAGTTGTTTCAACAGATGGTCGAGCGGTTAAACGAAGTGGTCGGCAGCGACGTGGTCGATCCGAGTACCCGCCAGAAAGTAGGCGCCAGCGATATTACGGAAGTTGTGATGGAGCAGGCGGAGACGTTCTCGCTTAAATGGGTCAAGGGCAGCAAGGAGGGCAAGGCCCAGGCAGAGCAAATTTACAACCAGTTCTGGCCGCGCATAGAGGCCATTCAAAAAGAAAAAGAACGACGTGTGACGCACATGAAGCGGGGCGATGAACTGCCTTCGGGCGTGCTGGAAATGGTCAAGGTCTACCTGGCCACGCGACGGCCGTTGGCGGTGGGCGACAAGATGGCCGGGCGTCACGGCAACAAGGGGGTCATTTCGCGAATGGTTCCGCAAGAGGACATGCCGTTCTTGGAAGATGGTACGCCGGTGGACGTGCTGCTCAATCCGCTGGGCGTGGGTAAGCGCATGAATGTTGGGCAGATTCTAGAGACGCATCTAGGCTGGGCCTGTGGCGTGTTGGGATTACAGGCCGTCACACCGGTGTTCGACGGCGCCACGGAGCAGGAAATTCACGATCTGTTCAAGGAAGCGAACGAATACGTTGACCAACGCGTGGCGGAACTAGCGGACAAAAAACAATCGCCTAGGCCGGATGAACTTCTGGTCAAGATGCCGGCCGGTGGCAAGGTGCAATTGTTCGACGGGCGTACTGGCGAGCCGTTCGATCAGAAAACGACGGTGGGTTACATGTACTTGATGAAGCTGCACCATCTCGTGGACGACAAGATTCACGCCCGCGCGACGGGGCCGTACAGCCTGATTACGCAGCAACCGCTGGGCGGAAAGGCCCGTACCGGCGGACAGCGTTTCGGTGAGATGGAAGTATGGGCTTTGGAAGGTTACGGCGCAGCGTACATTCTTCAGGAGTTGCTGACGGTTAAGAGCGACGACGTGGAAGGACGGACAAAGATTTATGAATCGATGGTCAAGGGCACCAACGTCTTGGAGGCAGGCATGCCCGTGGCATTCGATGTGTTGTGCAACGAGATAAAGGGCCTGGGTCTGAACATCAACCTAGAGAAAACCGAGTATGAAGAGCCCGGCATCCTGTAGCTACGTAGAGTAAGTTGAATGGTGCCATGGCCCTGTTTAAGTGTTGACTATTACAAGGTGGCGTGAGGCCTGCGAAGTAGGCGCCACCGTAGTGCCGCGGTCAGGACTTATTTCGCCGCACATGTGTCGACAACTTTTGTGTCGGTTAAAGATGCAGGTATTACGTTCGGCCAAGGTCGGTAAAACCCAAGATTAAATACCATTGAAGAGTAAATCGAAACCAACAACGACGAAAATGAGCACATCATGACTGTGCTGGTTAAGCCTCAAAGAACTTCGTCAGCCTCTTCTGGAGCCTGAAACAATATGTCTGAAACCCTATACGATCGCGTGAACGATTACGGTACGGTCAAAATCTCGCTGGCCAGCCCCAATGACATTCGCTCGTGGAGTTTTGGGGAAGTAAAAAAGCCCGAAACGATCAACTACCGAACATACCGGCCGGAGAAGGACGGACTGTTCTGTGAACGGATTTTTGGACCCGAGCGCGACTATGAGTGCGCCTGTGGCAAGTACAAGGGGACGAAATACAAAGGTATCATCTGCGATCGATGTGGCGTGAAAGTAACGCACAGCCGGGTACGGCGTAAACGGATGGGCCATATCAATCTGGCAGCACCGATCGTACACATCTGGTTCTTCAAGGCCGTGCCTAGCCATCTGGGCAACCTGTTGGGGATGAAGACGACGGATTTGGAGAAGGTGGTTTACTTCCAGGATTACGTGGTCGTGGATCCAGTTGATACGCCGTTGCAAGAACGTCAACTATTGACGGAGGACGAATACCGCCAAGCAGTTGAGGAATATGGCAATGGATTTAAGGCACTGATGGGTGCCGAGGGCATCAAAGAACTGCTATTGCGGTTGGACTTGGATGCCGAGAATGCCCTACTGCGTGAAGGATTAGATCAGACTCGCAGCAAGCAGAAAATCAAGGATCTGTCGAAGCGACTGAAGGTCGTTGAGCAGTTGCGTGGTTCGCCGAACAGCCCAGAGTGGACGGTGTTGGACGTGATTCCGGTGATCCCGCCGGAACTGCGCCCGCTGGTGCTTCTGGAAAGCGGTAACTTTGCCACCAGCGACCTGAACGATCTTTACCGAAGGATCATTAACCGTAACAACCGGCTCAAGAAACTTATGGACCTCAACGCGCCGGAAGTGATCATCCGCAACGAGAAACGCATGCTCCAGCAGTCAGTGGATGCGTTATTTGACAACGGCCGGTGCCGGCGACCGGTGTTGGGTTCGAGCAACCGCCCGCTCAAGTCCCTGACCGACATGATCAAGGGCAAGCAGGGTCGCTTCCGTGAAAACCTGCTGGGCAAGCGCGTAGACTATTCGGCCCGCAGCGTGATCGTGGTGGGCCCGGAGTTGAAGTTGCACCAGTGCGGGCTGCCCAAGAAGATCGCACTGGAACTGTTCCAGCCGTTTATCATCCGCAAGCTCAAAGAGCATGGTCTTGCGGACACGATCAAGAGTGCCAAGAAGATGCTTGAGCGTCGTGAGGCGGAGGTGTGGGATATTCTCGAAGAGGTGATCTACCAGCACCCAGTGTTGCTCAACCGTGCCCCCACCCTTCACCGCATGGGTATTCAGGCGTTTGAGCCGGTGTTGGTCGAGGGCAACGCCATCCGCGTGCACCCGCTGGTTTGCTCCGGGTTCAACGCAGATTTTGATGGTGACCAGATGGCTGTACACCTGCCGCTGTCGGTGGAGGCTCAGGCCGAGGCGCACGTGCTGATGCTCTCAACCCACAATATTTTCGGTCCGGCCGATGGCAGCCCGGTGATCAGCCCGTCCCAGGAGATCGTGCTGGGCGTGTTTTACATCACCAGTATGCCCGAGAAACCTCAGGACCCGCAGAAATGCCGATCTTTCAAGGACCCGGTGGAAGCGATTCTGGCCTACGATTTAGGCAAGATCACCATTCACGAGCCGATCCAAGTACGTCTGCCACAGGGAAGGTACAGCGGTACCATAGATGATGACAAGGGTGACGTTACGCCACTGCCGGAAAACCTACGAATCGTTACGACGATCGGGCGGATATTGTTTAACGACATCTTGGGGCAGGAAATGCCTTACTACAACTGCTCTTTAAGCAAAAAAGGCTGCAGCCGGGTAATCAGCGACACGTATGAGCGCAAGGGGAGGCCCGCGACAATCGACTTGCTCGATCAGCTAAAGGCCATAGGGTTCAAACGCTCCACGGTGTCAGGGACGTCGTTTGCCATTACGGACCTGCGCATTCCGGCGGCTAAGAAAGAGATTATAGATCAGACCCAGAAGAAAGTTGACCGGGTCGAAAAGGCGTTTCATGCTGGCGCGATCACCGAACGCGAACGATACAACCAGTTGCTTGATCTGTGGACACACTGCCGCGAACTGGTCACCAAGGAACTGGTCAAGGAACTGGAGAACGATCGCCGCGACGAGGATGGAAACCCGTTACCCATTGATTCTGACAAGGGCGAGCGCTATTTGAACCCGGTTTATCTCGAGGTGGCCTCTGGCGCCCGCGGCTCCATCGGCCAACTACAGCAACTGGCGGGTATGCGTGGGCTGATGAGCAAGCCGTCGGGCGAGATCATCGAGACGCCAATCAAAGCTAATGCCCGCGAGGGTATGAATGTGTTGGAGTACTTCTCCTCGACGCACGGCGCCCGTAAGGGGCTGGCGGACACGGCACTGAAAACGGCCGATTCCGGTTACCTGACTCGTAAGCTGGCAGACGTAGCGCAGAATGTGTTTATCAATGATTTCGATTGCAGCACAAAGCATGGCGTGACCAAACGCGCTATCTACAAGGGTGAAGAGATTGATGTGCCGCTATACGAACAGATTATTGGACGAGTGGCACGGGAAACGATTCGTAACCCCATCACTGACGTGTTGATCGTTGAAGAAAACCAGATGATCACGGCCGCGGCGGCGTTGAGCATTGAAGCGTTGAGCATAGACAGTGTGGTCGTGCGTAGCCCACTGGCCTGTGACACGCCCCTGGGTATCTGTGCCAAATGCTACGGACAGGACATGTCCACCAGCCAGATGGTCGAGCAAGGGTTGGCGGTCGGTATCATCGCTGCCCAATCAATCGGTGAACCGGGCACGCAGTTGACTATGCGGACCTTCCACACCGGCGGCGTGGCGCTGACTGGTGTCGTGGATACAGAATATCGAGCAGGCCACAGTGGCAAAATTGAAATCCACGATGCTAACGAAGTATCCGTTCGCGATGAGGAAGGCAATGAGTTCTTGGTTGCTCTCAAGCGTAACGGCGAAGTGTCCCTCGTCGATGAAAAGAGTCGTGAGGTCGAGAAATATACGGTCCAGTATGGCGCTTACATTCTGGTCAAGGTCGGCGAACAGGTGAAGAAGGGCCAGTTGCTGGTCAAATGGGACCCGCATCGCGTTCCAATTCTGGCTGAAAAAGCCGGCGTGGTACGCTTCGAAGACATCGTGTTGGGCGAGACGGTTCGTACGGAAAGTGAAGCGGCAGTAACACGGGGCCGGGCCACAGCTCAGGGCACAGGTGAGTTGCTAGTGGTCATCGAGCACAAGGGTGAGATGCACCCGCGGATCGTCATCGAGGATAAGGATGGCAAGATTCTCGACTTCCACTATCTGCCCGCTAAGGCTCGAATTGAGGTGGAAGAAGGGCAGGCAATCGAGGCTGGTCACATGCTGGCCCGTCAGCCTCGCGAAGCGTTGGGATCGGCTGACATCGTCGGCGGCCTTCCCCGGGTGACCGAGATTTTCGAGGCCCGCAAGCCCAAGGATCCCTCCGTGTTGGCGGAAATATCCGGATCGGTTGAGCTGCATAGCGACAAGCGACGCGGCAAGATGACCATCATTGTAAAGAGTGAGGCCGGCTTGGAAGTGGAACATCACGTGCAACAGGACAGGCACCTGCTCGTGCACACGGGCGATTACGTGGCGGCCGGCGATGCCCTGATCGACGGGGCATTGATTCCCCATGATATCTTGCGCATCAAGGGTGAGGAGACGCTGTTCGCCTACCTGATAGATGAAGTGCAGAACGTGTACCGGGCCCAGGGCGTGACCATCAATGACAAGCACATTGAGGTCATTGTTTCACAGATGCTGCGCAAGGTACGTGTGGATAACCCGAACGATACTAAATTGCTGCCTAATGAAGTCGCGGATAAGTTCCGTTTTCGGGCAGCAAATGAAACCACGGCTCAGATGGGGAGGATCAAGGATCCGGGCGATACCAACCTGCCGATCGGAACGATGGTGACCAAGTCTGCATTGAAAGATGCCAACGCCGCGGCGGAGGCTGATGGTAAGCAGCCTGCCCGAATGACTCGGGCGAAACCGGCAACGGGCACGACTCTGCTTTTGGGTATCACCAAGGCGTCTCTGCAAAGCGAGTCGTTCCTGTCAGGCGCATCATTCCAGGAAACGACCAAGGTGCTGACCGAAGCGGCTCTAGCCGGCAAGGTCGATCCGCTTGTGGGCCTGAAAGAAAACGTGTTGCTGGGGCACCTTGTTCCGGTGGGTACGGGCTTTCGTACTTTCCAGAACATGCAAGTCAAGCATCTGGCCGATCCGCCGATGCCCGAAGAGCCGACGCACGAAGAGAACCTGGAAGATGCCGCAGCGATGGCCGAGGCGGCGGGTGCCGAGGCACCGGACCAGATTAAAACCACCATTGGTGAATCGCGGTTGGCGGCCCAATTGCTCGGTGAAGTCGAGCAACCGGCCGTTGGCATCAAAGAGTGAACATCCTGATTACCAGCGGCGGGCGCTTGGGGGCACTGTTATTTGATGCGCTCAAAGACGAGCACCAGGTGCGGGTCATGCGCCGTCGAGAAGATCCTGCCTTCGGCGCATCCTGCGTGGTGGCCGATGTGGGCCGATACGAAGATGTCGCTAGGGCCATGGAAGGTTGTCAGGTTGTATTTCACACGGCCGTGCGTAACAACACGGACGTTGAACTAAGCAGCTACGAGCAGTTTCTCGGGGCCAACGTGGACGGCACTTTCAATGTCTGTCTGGCAGCGGTGCGGCTGGGTGTGGATCGTGTGGTGCACTCAAGCACCTCGATGGTCAATGAATTTTCCACAGTCACCCAGCGGTTGACCCCTGGGCAAGGCCGAGCAGTTCGATTTGACGATTTTTCGCCCCACCACAGTTGCGATGTATACGCCTTAACCAAAGTGATGGGCGAAGTGGCGGTTGATTACTTTCGTCAAAAACACGGCCTTTCCATTATCGGCCTACGCTACGGTTGGCTAGCACCGCTGCCGATGTACCGCAAGTTGGAGATGATCTACAACACACTGACGGCTTGCTTTCATGAACAGGATGTGCTGACGGTGAATCTGCGGGTGATGAACCAGCAGACGGTAGGCGATTATTTGATCTGTGCGCCATCTCGATTTACCGATGAAGACGCCCAAGACCTGTGGTTGCAACCCGAAACAGTGTTAAACAAATACTACCCGGCCGAGTTGGATTACCTAAAGTCCAAGGGGTTTACCCCTCAACCCATCGCATCATGGCTTGACTGTTCGCGGGCCATGGAGCAACTGGGCTACCAGCCCCAGTATGATTTTGAGCGTTTTGTGACTATGCACCGGGCAAGTCAGTTTTGAACATCCTGCAGGTAATCTTGGGCGTTTGTCTACTGTAAGAATTGTAAAATGTAAAGCAGTCGCGTTCGGTACCCTGCCAGGCCTTGGGCGGGAGCCATGGATTCATAAGGAGGCGGAATCTGTTTCACCGATATGGGCACAAATCACCGCTGGGTCAACGTGAGCTGGGTCGCAGCTAGCTACCAGGCAATCGTTTTGAGGCGGTATAAAGATCTGTCGCGCATTATAATGCGGGTCAGCTAAGCCTAGGAGACAGGTAGCGGGTGAATTGTACGCGTAACGGTCAGGCGGATCGCCTTGTTAGCTTTTTAATAAGATGCCCAAGCCAATGTTTCACCGTATTATCCATCACGCCCATTATGATCTCGTTTTTCGTTGTTTCCGAACACCATACCGGTAAAGCAAGGCTATTTTCCGACATGCTTCTATGGCAGTTCCGTGTGACTACGCCGCGAGAAGTACTTTCTCCAAAAACAGCCAAGTTTTGACGGCTTACAAAAATGCGGTGTGATGGAGGTTTTATGACTTGGCTTTTTAGTTTATCCATGGAATTGGCAAGGAGAATTTCATCAGGGAAAGACTCAAAAAGATAACGCAATACTTTCACTCGAAGAAACTGATGTATCCATATCTGCTGATACTCTTTTCTTTCTAGATAAACATTTTCCAAGTCATCGGTGACAGACTGGCCGGTAAGAAATTGGCTATTGGCCACCTCTCTGCAGCGGCAGAATAATATGCCGCTTATTGAGGAAGCCTCCTCTTTAGTAAGCCACTGGTATATCTGTTCTGCTCTTGGTACGTTAAGTTTGATTGGATACTTGTCGTCAATGCACCAGTAGATCAGTTCCTCATCGTCTAGATCATCCAAAAGCGTAAGGCATGTCGACCTGATGTCAGGTGGGGTTTTCTTGTACTCTATGTTGCCAATTGTGATTGTCGGGGCTAATTCCTGGTACGGCACTCTGAAATGAAAAGGGTGATTGGGCCACAGTTGCGCATACTTGAATATCATGTGATCGGTTAAGGTTCGATATTTATCGCAGGTCATTACTATGGCTTTTACGAGATTCATGAGGTTCCCTTTGCGGTGAACCGCAAGCTGCGCGGAGTAATTTCTATAATGTAGTGATCTTCGGTCGGGGTATTTATGAAACTGAAATCAAAAGAATGATATTGGCAGTGAATTAACAAAATAATTGAGAGGTCCTGAGGCATACCGAGTTGATCCGTTCCTGTTCGATGCCATTTGTGCAAACAGCCTGCCCTCCACGCCAAAGCTTCCTTTCCCATAGGTGTCTCATGAAGTACTTCGACAAAATCCGAAAATCTGGAAGGCGGCCAATTCTGGCGGAATGTCTTGTTGGGCCGCAGAGATGGGCCAAATCAGGGACAGGATAGTTCGGCAGAAGGTCCTTCGAATTGGACCTTGCGATGGGTGCCGTCGCAAAATGGCTTGATCAAGGATTGGCCACAGCGACACAGGAATACTGGTCCGGGTTTGTCTTCGGTGGAGTCTGCCGTAGTAATAGAGACCTGCTCTTTAGTATCCAGAACGATCGGACCATTTTCGATTAGCTTGAGTTTCATCTTGTCGATATCCTGTAATTCTGCAATTTTCGCAGTCTAACAATTCTGTATTTCGCGGCGGGTCGTGAGGTGAACCGCTCGTGGCAAGCAAGTACTGGACAGTTTATTCTCCATCAATGGCTTTGCTTGTCAACTAAACCCATCAACGTGCGGCGCTACGAAGCAATGGTATCGGCAGTCTGATCGTATCACCCGTTCGGATGCCCAGCCAATCTATAGTGCCACCACGCAACTCTATGGCGCAAAGGGCAGGCCACTGCGAGCTGTATCGGATTAGGTCGTCCTCCTTGCGGTTATAAGGTTCAACCTCCATGCGATGTGTCTTGATCACACGACCCGCCGGATCTATATAAATCAGGTCGATCGGGACCAGGCAGCGGCGCATGACAAACCGCAGCGTCTGTGGTCTAGGATATACGAACAACATTCCACCGTCTGCCTCTATTTCTTTTCTATCCGAAAGCCCCCTGTAGCGGGCCGAGTCATCCAGTGCCGTTTCAAGGTGGAATAGGTGTTCTGCGATCGTGACCGTTACCTGGTCCATAGGCGTTGCCGGTTTTCCGCAGCCGACTAAGCCCGCAAGTACAGCTAGGCCTGCAGCGATGCTTGAAATGCGGTCTGGATTTACCAGTACTTTGGGCATTGGTGTGCCGTAGTCGGCTAGATGACGAACAGATCGGGTCAGCTTTCCGACGGGCGGTCTGTCTCTATGACTTCGAACGCATAACCGTTGGGGTCTTTGAAGAAAAAACGATCGAAGGGAGTGTCTCGCTGTGGGGCGATCAATTCGGCGCCATGTTCAGTCAGGCGCGCCTTCAGGGCATTGAATTCACTGCGCGGAAATTCTACGGCGATATGTCGGCCGAACTCCTGCTCGAATCGGGATGGCTGAAAGTCATCGACCTCGATCAGGTGCAACTCTTGGCTTGGCGCAATGCGGAGCCAGGCGGCCCTGCAGTGGATATTTTCCGGCCGAGAAATCCGCTGCCAACCCATAACTGCCACAAAGAACTCACAGGTATCCTCCACGTTACGCGTTGCCATTGTCATGTGGGCGATGCCCATGGCGTTCTCCATGAGGGGGTTCAGCCGATTGGCAGATCAGCTTTCCAATTCAGCCCAGACACTCAATTGTACCGCCGCGTCGAGCGGCATCTCGCTGATCCCCAGCGCGGTGCGTGTATGTTGTCCGCGTGAACCGAACACTTCGTTGATCAAATCCGATGCCCCATTTAGCACCTTCGGTTGGCCGCGGTAGCCGGGGGCTGAGTGCACGCTGCCCTCCAGTCGAATCACTTGATGGATTGACTCAAGGTCACCTGCTGCAGCTTTGAGTTGGGCCAAGGCGTTGATTGCGCATAGTTTGGCTGCCTCGTAGCCCTGTTCGTCGCTTACTTCTGCGCCGAGTTTGCCCACATAGGCCATTTCGCCGTCGAGCCAGGGCAGTTGCCCCGACGTGATCACCAGGTTTCTGCTACGCACCCATGGCTCGTACGCCGCCACCGCCGCCGGAGCCGCCGGCAAAGTGATGCCCATCTTGTTCAGTATTGCCTCTGCTGTCATTGCCTGCCCCTATTTGTGTTTGCATCCGATCTGTGCCAAGATTCTACGTGGCATTTTCGTTAATACAAGAACAGGGCATTCCATGGCTGCAACGATCAAGGAAATACTGAAAAATGGTCAGACCGCACGCGCGTTGATTATCGGTGCCATTCCCAGCCCAAAGATCATCGAGATCGCAAGTATTGTTGGTGGCGTCGATGGCCTGTTCATCGACCAGGAGCACAGCGCGGTGCCGCACCAGCAGTTGGAACTGTTGATGCTGGCCTGCCGAGCATCGAACCTGGACGGATTTGTTCGTCTGGCGGCGACGGACTACGCCGCGGTGATGCGGGCAATGGAAACAGGCGCTAGTGGCGTGATGATCGCCCAAGTCCGCACCCTGGAGCAGGTCGAACAGGCAGCGTCGTGGGCCAAATATCCGCCGGCCGGTACACGCGGCGCGTTTCGCGGCAATTACGAAGCACGCTTCGGTACGATCGATCCCGGCGAACACATCGAACGCGCCAACCGCCAGCGGTGGTTGGCGATCCAGATTGAGACGCCGCAGGCCGTTGAATGCGTTGAGCAGATCGCGGCCGTTGAGCATGTAGATACACTTTTCGTCGGGCCAGGTGATCTGGCGATCACGCTGGGCGTGCCGGGGCAACCGATGCACCCCAAATGCCTAAACGCTCTGGAGCGGGTGTCTGCAGCGGTTAAGGCCGTGGGCAAATCGTGGGGGGTACTTCCGGCAAGTCCGGAGCATGCGGCCAAATGCAAGGAACTGGGATGCCAGTTTTATGTGGTGGGTACGGATGTGGAATTGATTCGCAACGGCTTGAATTCGATGAATGATCGATTCAAAGGCGTAATCTAAGCACTGGCAGCCACCACTATTGTAGGTGGATGCTCATACACCCCTGCCTTGGGGCTAATCTCACATGCCGGCTACTTTCTACACCAGAGTGGTGATCAGATAGGCATCGGCATACTTACGACAAACCCACCTGTACTTGCCGTAATTGTGGCGAACTGATGCCGTACATGGAAACGAACGTCGCCCGGTATTGCAACCATTTCGCAGATGCTGGTGCGGCCTTGATCGGCTGGCCTGGTTGCTCGTAAAAACTATCGTGCCCATCTGGGCCCTGCCACGGAGCGTCTTCCAGTTGGTCTTCGCTGGGCGCCCAGCGCAACTGGAACTTCAGTGCCGTGGTATCTGGTACGTCTGCATCCCAGCCAAGTGTAGTTGGCACGCGGTTTTCAAGGGCAAAGGGTGCGGATATGTATCGCTCCAGCGGTTCGCGCGTATGGGCATTGCCGAAATCACGCATGGTCAACCAGTGCGGGCCCATGCCAAACAGCGGCGTCGTGTGTTTTGTTGAGATTCCTTCAGGCCCATTCCAGAAAATTTTCGAATCCACCTGATGGCCCAGGTTGTTGCGGTGGTTGGCTATGACCAGGTCGAGGTACCCGTTACGGCTCAAGTCAAGCGGTAGGATATGGAAAGCTGATTCGCAATGAATTCGCACAGCATTTTCAAAGTCATATGCATTGCCGTTGCGGTGCACGAGCATGATGGGCAGTTCGCGCGTCAGGTTGGTGGAATAGGCAGGAATCAGGAGTTCCAGTTCGCCATCATTGTCATAGTCGGCGATGGTAATGCGGCCCGTGGTAAATCCGCCATCGTATTGCTGTTTGCGGTCCATGCTGTATCCATCGGGTCCGCCCCAGAAGATGAAGCACGTATTGGGCAAACGCCGGTAGTGGCCGGCGATTCCTACGACTATGTCAAGGTAGCCGTTGCCAGTCAGGTCAGCCGAGTTGATGGTTCCGATATGGGGCAATCCGATATCAATTCTACTCATTCGATCATCCGAGAAACCTTCGGGCCCACCATGGTAGATGTTAAGGAAGCCGTTTTTGTTTCCAGTCAAAAAATCGAGGTATCCGTTGCCGTTCAGATCTGCCAAGTGGCCTTGGCCGTAGGCGAACGTGGGTATGTGTGTGGATCGATCAGCGGAAAACCCTTCTGGCCCACCCCAGAGTATCTGCGTTGACCTCGCCATCGTTTCCGGTTTTTCGTCATATGTCTGCAACGGCATCAAGATGTCGAGGTAGCCGTCACGATTGAAATCTGCAAGCAGTATCTGCTGGAGGACACCGGTCATTTCCGGGTTCACGTCGTAGTATCGATCTGCTCTCAACCCGTCGGCACCGCCTTGGAAAATGCGTATCCCCTCACCTGAGGTGACAATCAGGTCAACATGTCCGTCAAGGTCCACGTCGGCTGCGCAGTAGCAGCAAGATCCATGTGTGACGGGTAGTTCGCTGCGCCGATGGGAACCGTAGTCGCAATCCTTGCTGCCGTGATAGACGTAGCATGGCAATTTATCCCAGAACTGGCTGGGGCCGGCCATAGTGTTGTTGAAAATGACTTCAGGTTTGCCGTCCCCATCAACGTCGCCGGTTGTGCAGCCCATGGGGCCGCCGGTGGCAAGTAACGTCACTCGGTCGGGTGAAAACCCGTCGGGACTGTTCCAGAAAATGGCTGACTCTACTTCATAGGTGACGCGGTCGTCATATTTGCTGGCGATAATCTCGGGCCTGCCGTCTGCGTCGAGGTCAGCTGCGTGCACCCACGTTGAATAAGGCAGCGGTAGCAGTTTCACGACCTTTTGCAGGTCGTCTGTATGGCGAATCTCCACTCCCTGCTCGGTTGCCAGAAGCAATTCACTTTTACCGTCATTATCGACATCTGCAACTTCGGCACGTATTGCGCCGATGCAAAACATTGTGCTGAAACCTGTTGTATTGATGATCGTGCGGTGTTCGGGACCGAAAGCCCCGTTGTGGTTCCAGTAAATATAGACATGATCACCCCCGGTAAAGATGATCTCTGGTCGCCCGTCACCATCCAGGTCTCGCAATAGCACCTGCATCGCATAATGGGTCGGCAACTTGTGCGGATGGTTCGCGTCAAATTTTCCACCATCTACGCCCCAGTAGATAAATGCGTCAATGTCGTATTCAAACTGGTCGCGATAGTTGGCCACAACCAGATCCAGTTTCCCATTGCCATTCAGATCAGCGCAGGCTACAGCAGTTGCGGCGATCCCTGTCAGGCCATATTCGTCAGTGACGTTTTCAAACTTGCGTGGGGCCGTTTGGTGATAGACGTCTATCGGTCTGGCCAGGCCAGGATTATGGTGGTCGACCCAAGCCGACGGAAAAATAATATCCAGGCATCCGTTGCCCGTCAGGTCAACCGCTTCCACGTCGTAGGCGCCGGCGGTGGCAAACTCAGTACACTGGCCCGTCAGGCCTTCGGGACCACCCCAATAGATATAGGATGTCAGTTCCGACGTTACGCCATTCTCGGCATTGACTACGATCAGGTCCGGATGGCCGTCGCCATCAACATCTATGACGCGACTTTTCCAGGAACTGTCGTTGGGCAGTTGCTCTCGCTGCCATTTTTTGCCATTGAATTGATCTTGGGCATTGGTCGGCTGTTTGTAGATCGAGGTCGGACCCCGTTCTATGTAACCATGGCCGTTTGGCAGAAAGATATCAACGTGACCATCTCCGTCTAGATCAGTGCGATGAATGGTTTCGATGGCGCCTTTGGCATTGACGTAGAGATTGCTACCTCCATCATCGAAATGACCGCCAGAGAAGTCCTGTAGTCCACGCTGTATCCATATGGTTTTTGATTCAGACAAATCTTGTTCCTCAGTCAACTGCGACAAGCTTGTTACTGTGTATTCCAGACAGTTTTAGTGCCTTGTGCCGGGTGTATGCCAATAGGCTGCGATTCGCCGCCAGTTATGGGTATTGTGTAGAACTGAAATGAATTGCCGGGCCCTTCATCAGAGCAATAGAGAAGTTTTTCCCCACTTGGCGAGAAGTTGACCGTAGAGAAAATACGGTTAATAGCACGAGGACTATTTTCGCCACTCCTATACCAGTTGTCACTGCGTGGTTGTTCTCTTTCAGTTTCACGTACAAAATGTACCTGTTTGCCTTTCCAATCTTCAAATTGGGAGTCTACTTCAGCATCGAGGTTGACTACCATCAATCCCGCCCTCCCAAAGTTGCGATATATCGCTGCCAACTTCTGTCCGTCGGACGAAAAACTGATCGAGTGCATGCCAGTAGCAGGGCCGCATGCAAGGTAATAGGAATCCATGCCGTCACGACGTGAAATCTGGATGCAACGCAGGTGACGTACCCGTGCGGTGCATGCTACCAGTGAACCGTCAGGTGACCATGTGGGTTCATATTCATGTCCGCCACGCGGGAACAATGCGTGTTGGTTGGTGCCATTGGTATTCATCAGGTACACGTCAAAATCTCCCTGACGATCTGAGATGAATGCAATCTGTTTGCCGTCAGGTGAATATGTGGGTGACCTATCTACACCAGCTGATTTGGTTAAGCGGCGCGGATTCGTACCATCAGCATGCATGGTGTAGATTTCCCAGTCGGCGTTACGGTCAGAGGAAAAGATGACTTTTTGCCCATCTGGAGAAAATTGGGGCGAATGATCACTGTAGATGTTATTGCTTATATTGCGGGCGCCGGAACCATCCGTGTTGACCAGGTAGATCTGGCTTTTTCCGTTGACCCATACCGCCACAGCGGCAATTTTCCGGTCAGGTGAAAGAGCTGGTTGGCGGATAAACTCTGGTTTAAGGTCTTTGGTCACGGGGCCGGGGTATATTGATAATGCATCGTTGTTGACAGGCATCACAGGAAAAATAATTTTCGGTTTGTATTCTTCCGTCTGTTTTTTCGTTAAGGCACCGATTTCCTCGCCGGTCAGTTTATTTTCTTGAAGCAACTGAGCCCATCTTGCTTGGGTTGCCGTATGCAGAGAACTTTTTTCTGCGTCAGCCACATTAAGTTTAGTGGCATTATTCGACAAGTAGACAAACTGGTTGTCTGACAACGGTTCACTTACATCTGGCAGTGGTGATGTAAGAGCAGGTGGTGCAGTTATAGTTGGGACTTCAAGTGAATGGATTAGCTGGTGATTGTTTAAAGGGGTGTTGTTGGGTGAAGATTCGATCTGTAAAAACAATTCACCACGCCGCGGAATCACGACTACCAGGCCCCCTGTCAAGTCTTTGGCTGTCCATGAGGGCGTGCTATCCGCACGGATGTACTGGATTTGGTGGATCGGGTCATGCACCTTCCACTGGCGACCACCTGTAAGCCGTGGAAATCTAAGTCTTACGCGTATGGATTGGTCACTGTTACCATTAAAGATACGTGTTAGATATTTTCCTTTGTGCTTGTAAGTGCGGGTTACGATGCGTCTCCAGAGGTCTGGGTCGCCACTTTGCTCTGCAACGGTGGTAAAATGATGTGTACGCTGGCCCTGCATTAGGAAATCACCAAGCTTAGATTCGACCTGACGCAATCGCTGGTTGGTCAAG
>CAUZAW010000025.1:0-18057 GCA_963577735.1 Phycisphaerae bacterium
AGTTGGCCAGCGACACCAGAGGGGACGCTTCGCACTCGCCCCAACCGGTCAGCCCGTCCGCCTGGACGCGGACCACCAGGGCGTCCTGGCTTCCGTCGGCGATGTCCTGAACGTGCGGCATCGACAGGTAGAAAAGGTCGGCGTGTTCAATTTTCATGATCGCCACGGTATTGAGTTGGGATCTGGAAGTCCTGCAAACCCCATCCGACTCTTGGTCTGTGAATTTCGCCGGTAATGTGTCGCGGGGCTGGAACCTTGTCTGACCTGGTCAGGTGTTTTTTGTCAGTGAGTTCTCTGAGAATCACATGATATTAATTCTTGCTCATCGTTTCGTCGAGGTTCAACAACACGCGGTCCGCGATAGTCCAGGTGGCGGCGTCCTGAGGCATCGTATCAGGCGGCAGATCGGGCTGCTGGTCCGGATCGCCCGTGGCCACCTCGTTGATCGAAAGCCCGCCCTCAGCCAGTCGCTGGCGTTGAGTCTATATCAACTTGAGGCGGCCTTGAAATACATGTCGATAGCTCCAACACCTAAACCAGCGTTATTGGCCCAATGCGCAGGGGAAACCGGAGATGGGTGTTACTTGCAGATACTCTCGCCCCCATCAGGATCAATACATCAAGCGTTCAGCGCCTCCGGCCCACGGCACATAGTGCGCGCCAGGCCATGTCAGCCAACCGCCGCTGATAAACGCTCGCCCACCATGCGTCTCGACATGCCCATCACTGTAGGCGACATTGTTGTTCCTGCGCATTCGAATCGCATCGGCATAGGTGACATGCGACCAATCCATATGCGACTCGATATACCTCCCGCTGTCCACGAACACATGATCTGCAAGAATCGCATCCTGGGAACTGCCCATGCCCGTTGGCGGCCCGTCTGTTCGCTCGTTGCCTGAGTTAGCCCAGCAGCAGGCATGGCCTATCATATTGGCAAACCGCATGTAACCGGACATGTAGTGCAGACCGAACCTTGAATCGAACCAAAGATCGGGGTAATTAGGGTCAACCTCGCCGAAGTAAAGGTCGGAGGCGTAGACCGGGTTGTAGTAGTACCGTTCCAGCGGACAGAAGAGAATCTTGCGGTTACCGCCGCAAATCATGTCCGTGAACATGCCCATGTATTTTTCCCTGTCTGGAAACGCTGGCGGATAGAATGAGCCGGTATTGGCCCAGACAGCCACATAAAAACCGAACGTATCGAGTGAGTGTGTGGGGTATTTCCCCAATCGGTCTTCAATGGCATATACGGACAGGCCAAGCGCATAACTCTTTAGATTCGCCGAACAATGTGTCACGCCTGCCTGCCGATTGGCTGCCTCCAGCGCCGGCATCAGCAGAGCCACCAACACCGCGATGATGGCGACGACCACCAGTAACTCGATCAATGTAAATGCCTGCTTGGATCTGTCACTGCTCATGGCATAACACTTTGCGAACCGCATTCATCGCGCACGACGCGACAAATTATAATCCTTATCCCAATAATATCTACATAAACAGTTGCCCGTGAAAATACCATAGTTATTGGCGCCGCCCTACCAGATATTTCAATGAATGGGCCATGCACTGTCCAAGACCACTGCCAGCAACTAACAGTGGTGCACGCGGTGGTTACGGATTAGAATTGCATTGCGCACACTTAGGAGGATCGATTATGGCGGACACACTTTTCACGAACGTAACTGTGCTGGATTGCACGGGCGAGGAGCCATTTGCCGGTGAGGTGCTGGTCGAGGGCAATCGCGTCAAGCAAGTGGGTAACGGGGAAAACTCATTGGCCCGCAACGGGGCGAAGGTGGTGGACGGTGCCGGCGGCATGTTGATGCCGGGATTGATAGATTCGCACACGCACCTGAGTATCAATAACACGTCAGACCTGATCGAATTGGCGATGCTGCCACCCGAGGAGCATACGCTGATTACCATGCACAACGCTAAGTTTTACCTCGATCGCGGGATTACCGGCTGCATCAGCGCCGGTTCAGTCAAGCCTCGGCTTGACCTGGTGATACGTAATGCGATCGAGGCCGGCCAGATACCCGGCCCGCGTATGCTGGCGGCTACGCCATGGCTAACGGTGACCGGCGGGCTGGGCGACGTGCGCAAACTGCACGTGCAGTCGCTGGAGTCGCTGGGACTGGTGTTGGACGGGCCGGAGGCATTTCGCCGAACGGTTAGGGAATTGATCCGCGAGGGCGTGGACCTGGTCAAGCTGGTGATTTCCGGCGACACGGGGATGACCAATTGCCGCAGTTGGGACACTTTAATGACCGACGACGAGGTGGCGGCCGCCGCCCAGATCGTCCACGCCCACGGCCGGCGGATGAATGCCCATGCCCGCAGCGCTGAGTCGGTGAAGATGTGCGTACGACACGGCGTGGACATCATCTACCATGCGAACTTTGCCGACGAAGAAGCTCTGGACATGCTAGAGGCCAACCGGGATCACCTGTTTGTCAGCCCAAACCTCGGCTTTACCTCGGTGGCGGTTTTCGAAGGAGCGGCCTGGGGGCTCAGCGAGCAACAAGTCAAGGAGTTGGGCTTTCCCGAGGAATTGGAAGGCGTGTGCAACGCCATGAAAGAATTGCACAAGCGCGGCGTAAGGGTACTGGGCGGCGGCGACTACGGTTTTGCATCAACGCCACACGGCAACAATGCCCGGGACATTGAGCACTTTATCAAGCAACTGGACTTTTCGCCGATCGAAGCGGTGATGTCCATGACTAAATATTGCGGCGAGGCGATGAATCTGAAGGTCGGACAGATCAGGGAAGGCTACCTGGCGGACATGATTCTGGTGGACGGTGATCCGCTTGCCGATCCTAAAATCCTTATTGAACCGGACAACCTCACGGCCATCATGAAAGACGGCGTGTTTCACAAGGAACTGGCAGGCACGCGCCGAGCAGTGGCAACTGAAGTATAACTCTAAGAACCGCAATCGCCTTAGACCGATTGGGTCGGCGGCCACCATTGCAACCTTTGCGGGTCACGAACAACCAGTTGACGGACCAGTTCCAGCGAACGGTCCAGGCCTTCGGCGGCGGAGAAGAGGCTGTCTTCCTGTTCAATGCACAGGACGCCATCGTATTCAGCACGGCGCAAGGCGCTGACAAAATTTTTCCACAGGCCGACCTCATGGCCGTAACCGACTGACCGGAAGGTCCAGGGTCGGTTGATTTCATCGCCGAAGGGCTTGGCGTCGATCACGCCGTTGCGGGCTTTGTTCAGCGGATTGATCTGCACGTCCTTCATGTGAATGTGATAGATGGCGCCGGCCAACTGTTCTACCGCCAGTGCCGGATCGATACCCTGCCAGATAAGGTGGCTGGGGTCGAGATCGGCACCGATGTTGGACCCGGCGGCACTTCGTAGCTTGACCAGCAGTTCAGGTTTATAAACGACAAAGCCAGTGAACATTTCCAAGCCAATGCGAACACCGTGTTCCTGGGCGAACTGTGCCTCCTTCTGCCAGAAGGGAATCACTTTTTCCTGCCACTGCCAATTGAGCAGTTGTTGGTTTTCATCGGGCCAGGGCGAGGCAACCCAGTTGGCATATTTGCCGCTGTCGCTGTCGCCGGGACAACCAGAGAAGGTATTGACCGTGGCGACGCCCAGTTTCTGGGCAAGGCGAATGGATTTGTGCTGGATATCGAGGTAACGCTTTTGTTTTTCGGGATCGGGGTGAAGAACATTGCTGTGACAGGAAAGGGCGCAGAGTTCAATACCGTGGGATTCGAAGGTTTGCTTGTATTGACGACAGGTCGCGTCGCTGGCCAACAGATCGTCAACGGGGCAGTGCGATGATCCGTTGAGATTACCCGAGGCGATTTCAACGGCCTCAATGCCCTTACCGTCCAGGCGATTGAGACAGTCCTCCAGCGACAGATCCGCATAGAGATTCGTGTAAACGCCTAACTTCATCAAGTGATCCTATCCATGCCGGTCAGGGAAGCAGCACCCGGCCACCGCTGACGACGATGGTTTGGCCGGTCATGAAACTAGACTGTTCGCTGAGCAGGAAGATGGCCGTCTTGGCTATTTCTTCTGGTTTGCCCAGGCGTTTGATGGGCGTATCCTCGATAAGTTTGTCGGCAATGGCCTTGTCGATGTCAGCGGTCATGTCGGTTTCGATCAGGCCCGGCGCAATGGCGTTGACCCGAATGTTCTTATCCGCCACTGCCTGGGCCAGTCCCTTGGTCAGGGCAATGATCCCCGCCTTGCTGACAGCGTAGGGGATGGTCGCGGGCCGGGCACGGATACCGGCGATCGACGACAAGTTCACAATGCGCCCGTAGCCGCGTTCGATCATGGCGTCCTTGACCGCCCATGTAACCAGGTAATAACTGGTCAGGTTCACGTCGAGCGTGCGTTGCCATATCTCCAGCGTGATCTTGTCGTGGGTGACAATATCGAAGATGCCGGCATTGTTGACCAGCAGTTCGACGGGTCCCAGCGCGGCGGTGATCTTTTCGACCATGGTCTTGACCTGATCGGGGCAGGAAACATCCGCCTGGACAACATGAGCCTGGACGCCGGCCTTTTCCACTTGCTTGGCCACCTCGGCCGCTTTTTTTTCGTTGGCCCGATAGTTAATGGCCACGTTAGCACCGGCCTCAGCTAAAAGCCGACAACAAGCACTGCCCAGCCCGCGCGAGCCGCCGGTGACCAGTGCCGTACGTCCTTGTAAGTCTTTCATGATAGTTGATCCATTTCAGCTGAAAATCACCAGGAACCGAAGTACACGGACCTCCAATAAAGCATTTTAACAGGATACACGAAATGATTGTTCCCATTTGCCTTGAGGACATTCATGCCGGACCAATATGGATCGGCAATAGCCCACGGCGCAAACAACCGTGCTGGTGATGCGTTATTGACCACTCACTTGCATACCTATAGACCATACCAATAATGACTACCCATGAAACAGCCCATCAAAGTGGCGTGCGCGTCGATTGCCAGCGCATTTGCCCAAACCGATCGCAACCTGGCAAACATGCTGGAGATGATCGACGAAGCTGCCGCCAGCGGCGCCAAGCTGGTTTGCTTTCCAGAAGTGAGTCTGCAGGGTTATTTTACAGACAAAGAACGCTTGGCCTGCGAAGCGCAGACAGTTGACGGACCGGCCTGCCATGCCTTTATTGAAGCGGCCAAGCGCCATGACCTCGTGGTCAGCGTGGGCATGGCATTGCGAGAAGGAGATGCGGTCTACAACGCGCAGGTTTATCTCGACGCCACCGGTCCGCTGGGGCGTTCGGCCAAGGTACACCTGTGCGGCCCGGAAACGAATCTTTTCGACCCGGGTAACGACTGGCCCGTGATTGACCTAGGTTTTGCCAAGGTCGGGACGGTGATCTGTTTCGATGCTGAATTTCCCGAGGCAGCGCGGTGCCTGGCGTTGAATGGCGCCGACATCATCATCATGTCATTTGCCACTGGCCGGTGTGACTCTTGCGGACGGCCACAGGACCCATTGCGGTGGCCAGACCAGGTCATGGCATGGGCACCGGCTCGTGCATTTGAGAACCGCACCTTTGTTGTGGCCGTAAACCACGCTGGCGACGTCGCGGATGAAGAAAATATTTGTGGTGCTGACTGGGTGGCCCCTGGGCAGGTACACCGCTGGCCCGGGTTCTCATTTGTGGTCGGCCCCAGCGGTAAGGTGATCGGTGAATCGACGCGGCAACACAATCGCCAGCGACTGCTGATAACGCAGTTGAATCCCGATGATTTGAACCACTGGCGAAAGGGTGCCGGTGACTTTATAAAATTTCGACGCCCGAGCACTTACCATCGCTTGCTGGAAAAGGTCGGCACCTAACGGCTAACAAGCCTCTGTTATTTAATAGTGAAAGGCCTGTCTATGGATTCGCGGCAACGAGCCATTCCTATCTTTGCCTATCACCGGGTCCACAGTGATGACGATCCGCAGATGCCCCATGTGCGACCAGACAACCATTGCGGACACGTCACAACGACGGTGTTTGCCCGGCACATGGCGGCGATGGCCAAGCGCGGGTTCAAGACTGTCTGTCACGAGCAACTGGCGCAGTGGATTTACGAAGGCCGCGATCTGGGCGATCAGAAAGTGGCGGCCATCGGGTTTGATGACAACCGGCTCAATGTGCTGGAAAACGCGATGCCGGTGATGGAACAGTATGGCTTCAAGGCAACAGTATGGGTTATTTCCCGGCTCGCGGACGGCCGCTTGCCGGAAATGGAAGTGTACGGCCACTTGAATTGGGATCACTTGGGCCAACTGCATGAGCGGGGATGGGAAATCGGCGCCCATACGGCAACGCATCCATTTGCCCCTTACATGATTCGCGGTACCGCCGGCCCTGACGGTGCCAAGCGGTACGTGGATGATTTGGTGGAGTGCAACGATACGATCGAACAGAACCTGGGTTTTCGCCCGCAACATTTCGCATACCCGGGCGGGGAGTGGAACGACGAATCAGAATCGCTGGTGCTGCGCTTTTACCAGACAGCACGCCTGTGGATATGCGATGACCGGCCTTATGCATACAATACGTGGGAAACCAATCCCTATCGCCTGCAAGCGATTAACGTGTCGATGCACATGTCGCAGGATCGCTTTGAGCAGTTGCTGGACGGAGCGATGTGAATATCAGAAGGCCATAGACTCACTAATCACGGCGGCGAGATATCTGATTATTAGTTATAATTTTGAGATAAAATTAGGATTCTCATGCAAAGCAACTAGCCGTGGACAAGACATAAATAGTAACCCTGTTTGGATGCCACATGCCGAAGAAAAGTGGATTTACTCTGATTGAACTTCTGGTGGTCATTTCGATCATCGCGGTGTTGCTGTCGTTGTTGCTGCCAACCATGAAGGAGGCGAAACGCTCTGCCAAGGTGGTGCATTGCGCATCGAACTTCAAGCAGATTGCATTGGGAATGACCTTGTACGCGATGGAGGACCGCAAGGGAGAGTACCGTCGATTACGCAATGAAGCGTGGGCAGGTCCGTCCCTGATTTTTACGGTCAATGGTGGTTCCCTGCCCGATCCGGACGGCACCTATGCTTACCTGAGATCGTTCCTGGAATTGGAGTTGGGCAGTGTGAGTGATATGGCCTGGTGCGTGTTTGAGGATGATGGATTACTGCGGGACCCGAATGCCATCGATCCGGCAATTGGTGATGCATACTGGTACCACGGGCCGTCGACCTGGCTGGGTTATGCAGTCGGTTTTACTATTTTTGCGGGCTGGACCACACCCGCCGATTACAGCAACAGCGGGTTCAGCAGCCCCGAAGCAGTGTTACGGCCGGGTACCAGCGAGGACGTGATCTTCTGTTCTCGCATCTCCAGCGAGAACCCCAGCCATTTCCTGGCACGCCATGCCCTTAGCCCGTACGACTATAACACCAACAGAGAAAATAATGTCACCTATTCCGACGGGCATGTCGAAACGCACAATCACCGCCCCACCGCTTTTCTACCCAACGCTATCTGGTCTGACCACTACGTTCGCCAGACATACGGTGGCAATCCGGACCTTTACCACCTCTATTAATCAACTAATCAACGGAATACTGAACAACTCGGTATCGGCCCCAGGATCATTCACGAGAAATTCAACGGTGGGGGTGGGATTCGAACCCACGAGAGGGACGAGCCCTCTGCCGGTTTTCAAGACCGGTGCATTCAACCGCTCTGCCACCCCACCGGGGGCGTCATAACAGTTTGATTTTACATCGCTTGACTTCAACTGGCCAAGCAGGCCCGTATCGGCACACCCCATAATTTCATGGTGAATCTCGTCATGAGTACGCAACAGCTAAACGAAATCCGGCCTGTCACAGGTGGTATCAACAGTGGCTATCCGGTAGTTGTACAAGGTGGCCCCACCATTTGCAGAATACTTTCATTGCACTGCTGGAAATTGCCGTGTTGAGTTAGAATGTGACCGGCCTAACGACAACGGTCGTGGACAGCGGCACAAACAGGCATGTAAATTGAAAGGTGACTGCATGATTGTCGATACCCATGTTCATGTCTGGGAAATCGATCCGCCAAGATACCCGGTGGGCCCCACCGCACCGAACTGGAACAGTTACCCGGACGAGCCGGCGACGGCCGACGAACTGGTGGCCGAAATGGACGGCCACGATGTGGACTGGACGGTACTGGTGCAGACCAGCTGGTCCACATGGGACAACGGCTACATCGCTGATTCCGTGGCCCGTTTTCCGAACCGCCTAATCGGACAGGGCCTTATAGACCCACAGCAGGAAAGCAACGCCGAACAGGTCCGCTATTGGGTCAAAGAGCGTGGCCTTGCAGGATTTCGTTTTCATCCGATGTATTACCCTGATCAGAAGATTCTGTTGACACCGCAAAACGGGCCAATGTGGGAAGAACTCGCAGACTTGAACGCAGTCATCCAGTTTCATCTTCGAGCCGCATTCGCCGACCAGGTCGCGTCGATTGCACAGCAATATCCGCACTTGAAACTCATCCTCGACCACATGGGATACCCGCAAGTGGATGAAGGCGAACAGAAATTTCAGCCGATCATTGATCTTGCCCGTTATGACAATGTGTACCTAAAACTCTCTGACGTGGCAGGTCGCTCGGCACAGGATTTTCCATATACCGACGTGCACCCTTTTATAGTTAAATTGCTGCAAGCTTTCGGGGCACAACGAACGGTATGGGGCACGGGTTACCCCGGCCATCACCGGGTCAAGTACAACTGGCCCACCTTGGAGCAGGAACTACGCCTGGTCCGCCAGGGGCTTACTTTTTTAACCGAGGACCAACGCCAGTGGATTCTGGGTAAAACAGCCGCCCAGATCTGGAACTTGGGGTGAACAGCCTTGTTGCAGCATCAACGGCGCGTACTAACTCCACAAGAGGAGTAAGCAGGCCCGGCAAAGTACAATTGGTCGCTTACTTGCCGCTCATCTTTTCGCGGTAGGGATCTGCGATCTGATTCCAGAAGTAAGTCATATACATAAAGTCGCATCCCAATTGAACGAGTTGGACACCGCGGTCAAGGTACTGCTCTTTAAGCCCCTCGGTTCGAGTCTCCCATCCGACTCCCACGGCCTTACCTGCCTCACGTGCCGCCTTGATAGCACGATCAATCGCGCCATCGACGGTTGGATGAGTCGTTTGCCCCATCAGACCGTATGAAGCCGACAGGTCCATGGGCCCGATGACAATGCCGTCAAGATCTTCAATCGCCATAATGTTATCCAGATCATCGACAGCGTCACAGTGTTCTATCATGACCCAAGTAAAGATATTTTCATCTGCATCAGAGGCATACTGGTTGATATCGAAGCGTCCGTACCCGATCGGGGCGCGAGGCCCAACGCCACGCGTTCCCCGAGGTGGATAACGGCAATCGTCTACGAAAGAACGAACCTGCTCGGCAGAACGAACCTGCGGAACGAGGATCGAGTCGGCCCCACCATCAAGAATAGGCTTGATCGTACCGGTTAAACCATCAGGCACTCGCACCATGGCCATCTTGCCAAAACCGTGTGAAATATGAATGTGGGCCCGCAATGCTTCCTCGCTGATGCCACCGTGCTCCAGGTCGTACCACATAAAATCGCACGAGGGCGCGAGAATGGCACTGACCTCAGGATCAGCCAGCGTCAGGGAAGCTCCGTAGAGAATCTGCCCGTCATTGATGCTCTTGCGAAACTGCTTTAGTGGTTCGAACATTAATAAATATCCCTTTTACAAAATCTAAAGCGTGCATGATAGCGGCATGCCCCAAGGAGGAAAGACCTCGGTTAGCGTGCCATTACTTTTACGTGTCGAAGAGGTTGGGAAAAATCATGGCAACAGGGCTCGGTACGCGGGATCAACCGGTTTAATGGCTAATGCCAGAGCGAGAAACCCCCGTCTACAACAAGGTTGTGTCCAGTGACATAGTCAGAAGCGGGCGCTGCAAGATAAAGTGCCGCACCTTTGAGATCAATGCCGTCACGGCCCATGTGGCCCACGGGCACCGAGTCGCTAAAGTCATCCCTGAAGGAGCGAGAAGGAAAGGTGCGGGATTCGCCCCAGAATCCGCCGGGCGAAATGGCGTTGACCCTGATACCCATCGGCGACAGCAAGCCGGCAAGGTCGAGTGTCATGCCGATAAGTCCGGACTTGGCCGCAGCGTACTCGACGGGTTGGCCGGACATGTCGTTGCGATCGTACATGCGCCTGTCACGGCCACAAATACCGGCGATGGAGGCAATGTTGATGATTTTGCCGTAGCCGATCTCGGCCATCTTGGGACTGAAAGCTTTACAACAAAGCAGTGATCCGGTGAGGTTGACGGAAATCAAATCGATGATGTCCTCTGTGCTTCGCTTGAAAAGGTGGCCAGGCGACGTCCCGACACCGCCGCCGGCATTGTTGACCAGAATGTCCACGTGTCCTTTCCAGTTCCACGCCTCCTGGGCAAAAGCCTCTATTTCAGCCGGGTTGGAAACATCGAGAGCAAGGGGCAGCACCTCATGACCGAACTCTTTGCCCAGTTGGATGGCAGATTTTTCGGCGCTGGCAAGCGTACGCGAAGTGATGACAAGGTCACAACCAGCCTCGGCCAAAATTTGGGCCATGTCATAACCCAAATGCCGCGCGCCGCCGGTGACAACAGCGACCTTCCCGTCCAGATTGAATAGTTCGTCTAGTGACATAGCTAAATATCTCCTTTTAAGGTAAGGGCATTGTAATAACTCCACGCCCAGACGTTCAACGGCAATGCTAAACGCTTGGGAAAACTGTAACATGGCTGCAAAGACAACACCTCGAGAGGATGCCTGATGAAAAATCAGCTCAAACAAATACTGGATGAAGACAAGCCGGCTATTGGCGCACAGTTGCGATTCGGCTCGCCAGCGATTGCCGAACTGATGGGCCATGGCGGATTCGACTGGCTCGTCCTTGATGCTGAGCATGCTCCGCAGACACCGGCAGGCATTCAGGCACAGTTACAGGCGATAGACAACACCCCGGCAACGGGAATTGTTCGCATCCCTAAGGTAGATCAAGAACAGATTCTTTTATATTTGGACATGGGCGCAATGGGAATCCTGTGCGCGTTCGTAAACACGGGCGAGCAGGCACAGCGAGGGGCAAGGGCATGTCGATATCCTCCGGTGGGCAACCGGGGCTGGGGGCCGCACCGGGCAACACGCTATGGCCAGCAGGCCATGCAGTACAGCGAGGAAATCAACGACAAGGTGATGTTTATCCCAATTATCGAATCAGCGGAGGCGGTGAAAAACATTGACGCCATCATCGGCATTGAAGGCGTAGACACGTTCGTGGTTGGCCCAGCTGATCTAACGATATCGTTGGGTATCCCCTTTCAATTCGGCCATCAGAAATATCTGGATGCATTAAAGAAGGTGGCTGAAGCGGCCAAACGGGCTGGCAAGCCAGCCGGTGCGGGCGTAACAGGCGAACCGTTCGAGGCCGACACTATCCCGATGTATCTCGATATGGGTTTTACCGCTATTTTGATGGGCGGCGACGAATCTTTTCTCACCACGAACTGTCGAATGGTGGGTGATATTCGCAAAAAACTGAATATTTAAGCTGCGTTTGTCGGACGTAACGCTCGCTATGAATGTTTGCAATTACCATAGCCATACTGGAACCAATCATTAACTTCGGCGAAAGTTACATGTTTAATTGCGACCGTGGGCGGCAATTCGCCCGTCAGTACAGAGCGTGCCGATAAAGCGTTTTTCGATTGTGCCCATGCGCATAAGACACATAAGACACATAAGAAACGTGAGAACATCACAACAGACAACGTAACCGGCGATCTTTAAAGAGGACGGCTGATGAAATATCACTACCTGGGGCATTCGGGCCTGGAGGTTTCGCGACTGGGTTTGGGTACGATTCCGTTCGGATCGGATGTGGGCGTTGAGGAAAGTTTGCAGCTGGTCGATCTGTTCGCAGAGGCCGGCGGGAACTTTGTCGACACGGCAAACGTGTACGGCTTAAAGGAGATAGAGGATCATGCCCAACAGATAGGTACGTCTGAACGAACGGTGGGCAAAGCGATCAAGGGTCGACGCGATCGGTTCGTGCTGGCGACGAAGGGCTGCTGGCAGATGGAGGTGCCGGTGGGGCCCAACGGTTTTGGGCTATCACGCACGTACTTGACCAAGAACATCGAAGCGAGCCTGAAACGGCTGGATACGGATTACATCGATCTGTATCAGTGCCATTGCATGGATCCGTACACGCCGATCGAAGAAACGATGCGGGTGCTGGACGATTTTGTGCGAGCGGGCAAGATTCGCTACGTAGGAGTGAGCAACTGGGACGGTTGGCAGGTAGTGCGTGCCAGTGATTATGCGCAAACAATGGGATTAACCCCTATTTTGTCGAACCAGATCTGGTACAACCTGGCCGACCGGACCAGTGAGTTTTCAATTATTCCAGCCTGCCGGGACCGCAAGGTTTCGATCATTGCGTGGAGCGCTCTGGCGTCGGGATTCTTGACCGGCCGATACAAGCGGGGCGATCCTTATCCCGGAGGACAGTTCGACGAATTTAAGGAAACGGAGATGTGCTCGTGGCAGAATCTGTGCGTTGAGAAAAACTTTTTAACACTCGACGAAATGGCCCGGATCGCAGAACAAATCAATCGATCGGTACCCGCGGTGGGCCTACACTGGCTGCTGCAATCGGACCATTGCGATGTGGTATTGATGGGCTCATATAATGCTGATGAATTGCAGACCAGCCTGACAGCGGACGAGTTTGAACTCAGCGACGAGCACATGGACACACTGCGTAGTGCCAGCGAGCTTAAGCATCCGTATCCACATTCGTTCTGGGAACAGTTCTGCTACCATGAAAGCCCGTTTTTCGGCGGGGCGAGGTAACGCGATCAAACCTGACCCTTTGGGATAAAAAGAGAACAACTATGTCGAGTGATCTACACGACGGCGGACACGGCAGCGAACCATTACGGCTAATGACGATTGCCGCGCATCCGCATGATGCCACCTACACGTTGGGCACGTCGGCGCACCATATTCAGCGAGGTGACAGCGTGACCGTCGTTTCATTGACCGACGGCGTGACCACCCACGATGAAGGGTTGGTCGATGAACTGCGCAAACCGGAAGGTGAAAGGCGAGCTGAAATCCTGGAGCAATCGCGAGACGGCAAGGCCCATCGCAAACAAGTGGAAATGGAGAAAGTGTGCAGCCTGTTTGGTATCACGGACGTGCGAATTTTGCCCTTTTCGGACAACCCCATTGAAACAACGCCGCAGCTTTACCAAACACTGGCTGATGTTTTTTACGACGTTCGCCCGCACATCGTGATCACGCACGCCCCGTACAACTGGGGACATCGCGGCCACGTGAGCATCTGGGACCACGATCATCCCAAGACTGGTCAGATCGTGCACCAGACGATGCAGACCGTGTCCATGGCAGACCCGCAGCGCAAGCGGGCACCGCACAATGTCGCCCAGGTGTTTTATATCGGCGTTGAGTTCGGGTGGAACGAGATCGACGTGTTCGTGGACATTAGCGACCAGGTGGACAACAGGATGAAAGCCGAGGCGCTGTACGAATCGCAGGGCCACACTGGCGACTTTGCCCGCAAAAGAATCGAGGCGTTCGCCGGCTACGCCGGCTGGTTCGGACGCACGGGCTATGCTGAACCGTTCATACGGGCCACCGCACAAGTCAGTGACCACCTGCCGTTGACTGCCAACGAATTGCAACAGGCCAGCCAAACCGGCGAACAAACGTTGGAAAAGATGGGCCATTTTGCCAGCCGACACGGCGATTAATCCATGACCACACGCGCCAGGTAGATGGAGGCGGGCGCATATTTTCCAGGTACCGGGCCGGGGCCCATGACCAGGTTCACGTCAATTGTCTGGGAACATGAATAATAGACGACCAGCAACTCACCTCCAGGCGTCACTTCGATGCCAGGGTAGGCACTATCTCCCCAACTGGGCAGGGTGGCGCCTTCGACAAGTTCACCGCTCTTGTCATTGAGCAGCCAGATTTTAGTGGGCGCCCAGACATCAAAGGCACGGTCAGGTGCGTGCTGAGCAGGCATTTTAAAATTTGGATACAGGCCGCGTCCGGCAACGACCCATTGATCGCCGACGCGACGAACGGCGGGCGAGCAGAGCGGGGCACTCAGTTCCAGCGAATTCCACTGCGTATAGGGCGGATCGCTGAGATACGCCATGGCTGGTTGTTGCATCGACGCGCCGGTGCGGCTGACCGCCAATGCCCGGCCCCTGTCAGTGAAATCAAAGTCGGGCTCGTCGGTGTCATCTGCGCCGATGTCGGCGACTTTTTCCCATTCTAAGCCGTCGTCAGATGCGAAGAAGGTTGCGCTTTCGAACATTTCAACCTTGTCTGCCACAGGGATCATTTGCTGCAATTGCGGCGTGATGGACCAGGACTGGCCATGGCATTGAAAGCCGATGACGTAATGACGACCGCCAAAGGTATGCGGTCGCCAAACACGGTAACCGGGCTCGAACAGCGGTTGAGGCGGCGAAAATGTCTGGCCGTCCTCAGTGAAGGATAACGCTGTGCGGAAGGAGGTATCGTGGTGTTTGATCCAGCGATCAAAATTTTCCTGCGAACCATCCAGATCGAACCATTGCTGTTTGAGTCGGTTGATGTCGTAATCAGAGGCATCGGTGTCCGGATCGTCGTAGTAGTAATAAAGAAGGACAAGTCGCTCATCGGTGGGCAGCAATTTGGGACACAACGCACCCCGTTGGGGATCATTGGAAAGCGTCCATTGCGCGGCTGGCGTTTCGATGACTTTTTGCCAGCTCTGGCCGTCATCCGAGCTGAGGACGCAGATACTGTGGCCATTGGCGTGACCCTTGCCGCCCGAATTAAAAGTCACGTAATACTTGCCCCGCCAGCGGCAGATATCCGGCCAGGCATTGTGCTTGCCGTCTGCATGAATCTCCTGAACATTTATCCAGCGCATGGTTGGGTTTCCTTTGGCAATAGCATTCGACACATTCCCGATAAACAGGCAACTGTTAGCCTCGGCCGATGTGTTTGATGTTGAATCTTTCGACTGCAAACTGCAAGAGCCACCTCCTGGGCAGGCCACGGGCTGGCTGGACATCATACCCACAAGGGAAAATCACGAAAATTTTACCGACTTACTTGCGTCTGACCTTGTTATATCGTCTGCTTCAAACAGCCGTAAACTGCGGCAGTGGGAGGCAAAGCATGACTCTGAAGATTGCACGAACAGTTGGGCTCCTGGCAGCAATAGTTGCAGGCATTGCGGTCATGGTACACCCGGACGGCGGACTGATTTACGCCAACCCAGTGGTGCCGCTGGCAGTCGGCCTGATAGGCCTTGGATTGATCAAGCAGGCACGCGGGACAACGCATCCGTCAGTGACAAATGAAGCGATGGCCCGCAAAGGGAAATAACTCATCGTGTGCGCAAGGCGCAGTACGGACGTGAGTTTATCTTCAATAACCATTTAAGCCTTCGCCGGTTGATCTTGTGTAAGGTCAACCGGCCGGCTTTTTTTGCAGGCTGTGCCGGCGTGCGGAAATCATTGAGGCCATTGGTAATTTCTTTGTTACCAATGATACAATACGGAAGATGACACACTCCACAATCCACTCTGGTCCTTCCTTTTATTACAGCTAAGACAAAAACAGGGCCAAGTAATACATGCTAACTGATCAGCAGAAATTGTTTTTCGAAACGTTTGGCTTCTTGCTGCTTCGGAAATTGTTTTCAACCCGGGAAATGACGGAAATCGCGAAGGAAACCGACAATCTATTTCACACAGCACGGAAGGCTGAAAATTTTCCTGAGCACCTACACATATCTCCGTTTATCGAATTGAGTGACAAACTTGCACGGCTAGCTGATGATGATCGCATTTATGAGCCCATGGCGCAGTTGTTACGACCAGACTTTGCCTGGGGTGGGTCGGAAGGCAATATGGGCAAGGAGCAGGGGCGGGAGGAGCATCGATGGCATTGCGACCGCCACGACCAGATCAATATGGACTACCGATGGATCAAGACCATGCTGTATCTGGAACCGATGACAAAGAACTCGGGTGCCTTGCGCGTCATGGCGGGATCTCACCTCGCATCATTCTGCCAAGCGCTTCACGATGTACAACTTGGGGCTAGGGGGCCGAACTATGAAGACAAGGGAAGTAACAGCGTATTTGGCTTGCCCGGCGACGAACTACCGTGCGTGGCAATGGAAACGCAGCCGGGCGACTTGGTGATATTCAACCAGTTTTTATTTCACGGCGTATACGGCAAACAGGCAAGCCGCCGGTATATCGCCATGAAATACGTTCAAAAGCCAGAAACCTTCCAGCACCTGGAGGCATTGCGGATCCACAACCAGGACAGCAGTCAGCTGCATGAGCGATTTCGCAACACTAATCGGCCACGTATCCAATCGATGGTTGACAACCTGATGTCGGTCGAGCAAGTAACGACGTGACCGTGGCAGGCATTTTGGTTTAGATGGCGGGCATCGGACCCTGGGGTGTGACGCGAACACGCAGCGTGCGTAGGTGCATGGGCATATCGTCGATGACGGGATAGACGGCCAAGATCACGTCCGGCTCTGCCTCAATAACCAAGCCATTAAAATAATTAGATGAGTCGAGCATGGCACCAGGCGTCCAGTTGAGGCCCTCGTCATCACTGATGTGTATGCCCACGCCTCCACATCGGGCAACCAAGGCCAGCAGGCCCGAGGAAGTGGCAACTAAGTTGGGGTTTCCAGAACCGGAAAAAGGCGCATAGCAGCACTGCCGCCAGCTTTTACCCCCATCTTCGGATTGCGTTTGCCACATGAAGGGGGAGGCGACGGGTCGTGAAAGGGCAACAACACGCCCACTGGGAAGTTGGGCCATGGGCGTTTCAGTGAAATCAGCAAGAGGACTGTCCGGCGGACTCCCATCATTCATCGCGGCATTGTCCATAGGCACCGGTAGCGACCACGACTGGCCCTGATCCTTGGAGATGGTGCAATAGGGTTGAAGCATGACATACGCAGGCCAAGTACCCATGCCTATGTTCTTAATCGAGTCGGAACGATGGGTACTAAGCAGCAGCGAGGCCAAGATCGTTCCGTCGCGCAACATAGTAGAACCCATTACGGAACAATGAGTATTTTCACGAAACATCTCAGTTTCCCAGCCTCCTTCCAGTTTGCCGTAGGACCACTGAGACCATGTCATCGCTTTATCTTTTGAATCGCGGTAATAAAAACCACTGCCTTGATAGAACTCCTCCTTGGAAGGCGACGACCCTGGATTGGGACTGATAAATTCAAATGATCGCAATATGCCGGGCTCAATTTCAAATGGCCTACCGAAAATGCTTGGCAATCGCCCTTGGGACAGATCGCCGTGCGAAGACCATGTGCGTCCGGCATCGGCGGAAAGGTACATGTGCCAACTGGTTAGGTTGGGATCTGAAACATGTGGGCTAGGGTGCTGACTCTTGTTGGTAATCAACAGGATTTCACCATTCGAAAGCCTATTTAGAGAAACCGGAGCGTGGTAAAGGTACCCACCCTCGGCGGCAAAGGGCTCTGCGAATCTATGTTGGCGGGATAGAATTGTGGGCCAAACAGGTGGCTCCATATGTTTCCCATCAATCCGAAGATTGCGCATGGCCCAGCGGTTGAAGCCGCTTACACCAACACGCCCCGGGCCGTAGGTATCGTCGATGGCGTTGGGGCCTTTAACGCCGTTGACCCACATCTGGATGTGATTGCCACGGCGTTCGACGCGTAGGGACCGCCAGATATTCAGATGGCAGGGCACGTTGTGCATCAGTCGCAAGTCGAGGTTGCGAACGTAACCAGAGCCATCGGCGATGGCGATGGCGGCGTAAAAGGCGCGAGCCCGCCACAACTGGCCCCAATGGGGAATATACGCCCAGTAGTAATGATCGCTGTCCTGGGCGCCGAAGACGAGGCCTACATGCCCGTTGTCAAAAGCAAGTTGGTATTCGCACTCAAGGGTTTCATCTGT
>CAUZAW010000026.1:0-17629 GCA_963577735.1 Phycisphaerae bacterium
TCGTCAATACCCGCGAGGGTATCACGCTGCGGCAGGTGCGCTCCAGCCTAGAGACGGGTCCTGATCACGCGCACCATGACGGGCATCTTCACGATAATGGCAAGGATCCGCACATCTGGACCAGTCCACAGCTACTGATTCTGCAGGCCCGCACGATCGCCAAGACGCTAAGCGAACTGGATTTGCCGCATGCGCCGCACTACCTGGGCAATCTGTCGGTCTTGGAGAGCAAACTGACGGATCTACACGAGCAACTGTCCAATAAACTTAAACCGCTTAAAGGCCATGTTTTTTTCGTTTTCCATCCGAGTTGGGGTTACTTCGCCGACGCATATGGCCTGCGGCAGATGGCTATTGAAATCGAAGGTAAGGAACCGACGGATCATGAGTTGACACAACTGCTAAAGGTTGCACGTGAGCACGACGTTAAGGTTATTTTCGTTCAGCCGCAGGTCAGCGGCCGCGCAGCAGAATCAATTGCCAGGGCCACTGGCGCCAAGGTACAAACGCTAGATCCGTTGGCTGAGAATATAGTCGCTACCCTGCAACACATGGCCGAGACATTGGCCCGGTGGTCGCTATAGGCGCTGGATATGGCAGAGCAAACACCCATTATTGAGATCAAGCACGTTTCGTTTGGCTATGCACAGCCGCCGGGCACGGGTCTGGTGCTGGAAGATATTGACCTGCAGGTTTTGCCCAGGGATTTTCTGGGCATCATCGGCCCCAACGGCGGAGGCAAGACCACGCTGCTAAAAATCATACTAGGGCTGCTTAAGCCACAGCGGGGCACGGTGAAGGTTTTTGGCCGATCCGCACTGCAAAGTTGCCGCTCGATTGGTTATGTACCTCAGCACACTCGCCTAGACGCAACGGTGCCGGCCAGCGTGCTGGACGTGGTCTTGATGGGCCGACTGGGACGGGCGTCGTGGGGGGCTAGGTTCGGCAGCAGTCATGTCGCCACGGCAAGACAGGCCCTGATCGAAGCAGAAGCGGAAGAACTTACCGATCGTTCCATGCGAAATCTCTCGGGCGGACAACGCCAGCGGGTCCTAATCGCGCGGGCGCTGGCTTCGGAATCCAAATTACTCCTGCTCGATGAACCAACGGCCGGTGTGGACCCCGGGGCCGAGCGTAGCTTGACCAACCTGTTGCATAGGTTGAATCAAAACATCGCTATCGTCGTGGTCAGCCATGATGTCGCGTTTGTCTCCACGCACCTGAAGCGCGTCGCATGCCTGAACCGGCAACTGACCTGCCACGGTGCCGATGAAATCACCGATGAAATGATGGCGCTTACCTACCACAGTCACGTGAGGACGGTACATCATCACGAACAGCAATGCCCCTTGGCAGACGCTGGCTGTGACCATAACCATAATGGCAGTACATGATGCGGTTTTTTGAGGACTCCATCACCAATCCGTTTTTACTGACCGGCTTGCTTGCCGGGCTGGGCGCCAGCTTTGCCTGCGGCATCATCGGCCCGTACGTCATTACTCGTCGGATCGTGTTTCTCACCGGCGCTATCGCCCATATGTCCATAGGAGGCGTTGGTGCGGCCATCTTTCTTCGATCGCAGTGGGGACAGGCCTTTGGTTGGCTGTCGCCGCTGCATGGCGCCACGGTCGCGACGCTCTTGGCCGCGGTGCTCATCGGCCTGGTACACGAGCGGATCGCCGAGCGCATGGATACGCTGATCGGCGCCATGTGGGCGGTGGGTATGTCCGCCGGTATTTTGCTGATCAAGTTCACTCCCGGGTACGAAACTGAACTGATGAGTTACCTGTTCGGTAACATTACCACCGTTTCTATGGGCAATGTGTGGCTGATTGTGGTGCTCGATGTGGCTATTGCCGTCGTAGTTCTGGTCTACCACAAGCGGTTACTGGCGATCTGTCTCGATCAGGAGCAGGCGCAATTGCAGGGCGTAAATGTGCTGGCGGTCAACGTGGTGTTGCTGAGCCTGGTCGGGTTGACCGTCATTTGCCTGATTCAGGTGGTGGGCCTGATTCTGGTGCTGGCGTTATTGACGCTGCCGGCGGCGATGGCGGCGCATCATGTGTCGCGCATCGTGCCGATGATGCTGGTCTCGGTGCTGTTGTGCACGCTGCTGACCACGCTGCCCCGTATCAGCGTCTACGGAACGCAGGTGAGCCCCGAATCTGCCATAGTGCTGTCGGCTGCGGGGTTGTACCTGGTTTCAGTTGCCGTGCGGTGGTCACGTGTTTAGCCGGATTGAGCGGCATTTCGGGCAGTCGGGTCCACAGTTATACTGGCGTTTCCGAGAACGGCTGACCCTGGACCTTGCCCGAAGGGCGCCTGCCATGAACGTGTTGATCCTTTTTACACTTGTGGTTGTCCTTGTATTGGCCACTGGTACCGCTGTCATATCCGATACAGAACAACCGATCACCTTCGGCGGCGATCTTGCGTTTCTCGGCCAACATACAGACGTGGTCGTACTTTCCGAGAGCGCCGGAGGAGCCCGGGTGGTGGTATCGCCTGCATTGCAAGGAAGAGTCCTTACCAGTACGGCTGGCGGGTCGTCGGACATTAGTTTCGGGTGGATTAACCGGGAACTGATCGCGTCGGGCAAGACCGTCGAACACACGAATGCCTATGGCGGCGAAGATCGCTTCTGGATCGGTCCCGAGGGTGGCCAGTTTTCGGTGTTTTTTAAAAGAATGCGCCGTTTGATTTCGAGAACTGGTTTACGCCGGCGCCAATCGATACTGAGCCGTTTGAACTGGTGTCTAGTTGCTCCGACCGGGTGGTACTGCAAAAGCAAATGTCACTGGAAAATTATTCCGGTACGGTGTTCGATTTGACCGTCGATCGGGAAATCCACATGCTCGAGCGCAATGAAGCGGGGGACAATCTCGGCATGATTCCCGCCGGCCCGATCCAGGTGGTTTGCTACGAATCGATCAATCAGATTACCAATAGCGGGCTACAAGCCTGGGGAAAGTCGACGGGCTTGCTGTCGATCTGGGTACTGGGCATGTACAACCCCTCGCCGACGACGACAGTGATCGTCCCGTTTGTGGGTGGCTCTGTTGATGAGTTGGGTCCGATTGTAAACGACGCGTATTTCGGAAAGATCCCGGCCGATCGGCTGCAAATCAAAGACGAGGTGCTTTTTTTCAAAGCAGACGGCCGCCAGCGCAGCAAGACTGGCCTGTCCCCGCAGCGGGCCCGGAGCGGGCTCGGTAGTTTTGACACAGCCAATAATGTCTTGACCATTGTCCAGTATAGCAAGCCGCAGTTGGCGACCGATTATGTCAACTCAATGTGGCAGTTTCAGGAACATCCCTATCGCGGGGATACGATCAACTCCTACAACGATGGCCCGATGACTCCCGGTGGCAAACCGCTGGGCCCATTTTACGAGTTGGAGACATCGTCCCCTGCTGCGGCCCTGAAACCGGGGCAAACCATCCGCCACATTCATCGGACTTACCACTTGCAGGGCGACGAAAAGCAGCTCGACGCGGTGGCCAACTCGACCTTGGGCGTAAGCGTTACTCAGATCAAATCGAGTTTTACACGATAGAGTTCATGTGATCAGAAGGGATCCAAGCCATGGCCATCGCACAGGTAATCCGCCAGACGTTTGAGCAGGGAAACGGCATCTTACGGTTGATTCCCAATTTTGTGCCGCGAAGATTCAACGTGGCCGGTCAGCGGCTGCGCTTGCATCCTGACGACTACTACGCGCTGGGTACCAACCGCGGGTCGATCAAGGAGCGATGGTTTTCGTCGGTTATCAAATGCATGAACGGCCCGTTGGCGGCTGAGGATGAGGGCTTGAGCTATGTCCTACCGTCAAGTGGTCGATTTGAAGACAAGTTTACGCTCAAAGCAGCGCAGGAAGGACTCGAGGCAGAACTGGTCGGCCAGCAGTTGATGGATAACTACGGTGGCTGGCCGATGTATTCCAAGTTTTTTGACTTCAATGAGCCGCTGTTTCTACACCTGCACTTGGACGATGAAAGTGCCGCCCGCGTGGGGCGTATCGGCAAGCCCGAGTGCTATTACTTTCCACCCCAAATGAACAACCACATGGGTACGTTCCCCGCCACCTATTTCGGTTTTGATTCGACCGTCACCAGGGAGCAGATTCGAGAAAGGCTGGTTGATTACGAAAAACGCGATACCCGCATCACCGAGCTATGCAAGGCATACCGCATTGAACTGGGCACCGGGTGGTATACGCCACCGGGCGTATTGCATGCTCCGGGTTCAGTACTGACCTACGAGCCTCAGTGGAACAGTGATGTCAATTCCGTTTACGAAAACATTACTGCCAATGAAATCTATTCCCGCGATTTTCTCGTCGAAAACTGTCCTGAGGACAAGAAGCAGGACGTGGACTACGTCATGAGTCTCATGGACTGGCAGAAGAACTTCGATCCAAATTACAAGCAAACATATTTCCGACCGCCCATTGAATGCACGGATGGTGGTGAATGGCACAGTGAGAAATGGATTGTCTACGGCAATAAATATGTATCGGGCAAGGAACTGACCGTCTATCCGCAACAGCAGGTAACAATAAAAGATACTGCTGCCTACGGTTGCATCATGATTCAGGGCCACGGCCGGTTCGGGGCCTATCAAGCAGAATCAGCCACCATGCTACGATTTGGACAATGCAGCAGTGACGAGTACTTTGTCAGTGAAGCAGCCGCAAGAAAAGGCGTGACCATCGAAAATCACAGCTTATTCGAACCGGTGGTTATCCTCAAGCACTTTGGCCCCAACAATACGGACGCGCCTTAACCGGCGGCGCTATGAGCCGGGCAGTTGCACGATGCCGACGTAAGCGGGTGAGGGGACCTGTGTGGTCGCTCCGGTTTCTGATAATGCACCGGTCCGACTGTCAACGTGAAACGCGACAATGTTGTCCGACTGTTCGTTGGCCGTCAGCAGAAGTTTGCCATCGCGGTGGATGTGGAAACTACGCGTCCACTTGCCACCGGATGGTTGATGACTGGTGGGTGTGAGCCTGCCCGTCGATTGATCAATCGAAAAAATTGCGATGCTGTCACGTCCCCGATTGGAGCCGTACAGGAAATCACCGGTCGGCAGCACGTGAATATCGGCGCAGTAGTTGCCTTCACCGCTTTCACCCTTTGATAGTGTTGGAGCCACATGAATTAAATCCAACCGACCATTGTCCGCATCATAATTGAATGCGGTGATTGAGTCATTGTACTCATTGATGATGTAAGCGAACTTGCCCGAGGGGTGAAATTCCATGTGCCTTGGCCCGGCGCCCTGTGCAAGCTTGGCCGCCGGCACCTGGTTTTCGGTGACTTTCCCGGTTTGGCCATCGAATGCATATTGCGAAACGTTATCCAGCCCGAGGTTGGGTACAAAAACGAACCTGTTGTCGGGGGAAAGCACGATTGAATGAGACCTGGCATCGCCGCCGTGGAATCGTGTGTCAACCGCATCACCCAACGCACCGTCTTCCCCGATGGGAAAGATACTGATGCACCCACCGTTGTAGTGTGCCACAAGGGCAAAATTCCCCGTCTTATCCACCGACAAGTAGGCAGGGCCCCGTCCCTGTGATGGGACACGATTGATAAAAGTCAACCCGCCTGTCCCCGAGTCGATGGCAAACGACATCACCGTCCCGGATGGCTGGCCTTTGTACTCATCGGTTTCGTTAATCGCATAAAGAAATCTTCGATCGGGGGACACGGCTAAAAATGATGGTGTGGGCGATGCCTCGACTGGATCACCCAAAGGGGATAACGAGCCATCCCCCACATTTAGATCATATATATAAATGTGTCCTTGATTCTTAAGGGGAGGCGCTCCACTTAAGCTTCTACCGGGCTTGCTGCTGCCGACGTATACAATTTCTTTGCTCATGGGTTGACCACCATTTTATTTATACATAATCATCTGACAATAGCCATTATATATAACCAATGCCAGTGGGAATTGTGATAGCACATTTAACTTGGTCATGGCATTAGGAAGTTGATTAATGCTAGTCGATGGCCTGGCTACTTGGATAACCTTGGATGGTTCCTGGGACTTTTGTCTACGACTCTCAACTTGATCGGGCCAGTGAAAACCAGTTATACAAGGTGCTGTATTACGCGCGGTATGTAGTCTTCCAGACGGACAATGTCAGACTAGCATTCCGCCACGTGGGCTGGGGGGGACTGGCAGTGGTAGCGGTGAAATATTGATGTTTGTATATCCATTCTTATCTGCGGGCAAGTGATTTGGTTTGTCAACTGGACCAACTTACTGGTTCCCACAAGACGCTACTCAGTGAAGTAGACTGTATTACGCGACTGACCCGGAGTCTTTAGCGAGGAGCAATTCCCTTTAGAATGAGGTGTTCATCGGGAAGGAAAGAGAAGGTGAGTTGTCATGGGAACCACGCCGATCGACGTTGATCCTCAAGATCTACTGAAGCGGTGTCGCGTGTCGACACCGCGGCCAACGCCGCAGTGGGTGTTGCAACTGCCGGAGAACCTGAAACGGAATACGGTGAAACTGCTTTTGGAGCGTCATCACTATAAGGAAGGCAAGGTATGGGGCCTAGCGCGAGGGACGCCGGAACAGGCAGCGCCGTTCGAGGAGGTGGGCACGGCCAGGTTTCTCTCGGCGGTGAAACGTTACGAACTAGAAACACGGGTTCCGGGCTACAGCGAGCAGGCGAAGCGAGATGCGTTGGCGTGGTGGCAGAGCTGGCAGGATCCCCATACGGGACGCTTCCATGATCCTGATGACCGCGATCGACTGGTCAACGAAAAGTATGTTGTCAGTATCATTCGCAGTTTGGGCTGTGAGCCGCTCTATCCGCATAGCACCACCAGCGCCACGGGCCAAATCGATACTGCGGTGTTCCTGCAACGGACCCGATCGGACCCGGATTGGCAACGGGGCGGCTGGGGTGTCGGTTCGCACACGGGGTTCATGGCGGTGGAGCTGTACAACGCCCTCAACAACGAAGGGCGCGATGACCTAATCGGAGATTTGGAACAGGGCATCGGGAATATTCTGTCGCATCAGAATCCGGACGGCCTTTGGGGTCCGGTGACCGCGCCGCTGGCCGGGCGCATCGGAGGAGCCCTGAAGGTAATTGGTCGGTTGTACGGGCGGATGGGACTGGTCGTACCGCACACACGCGAGTTGGCTGACACGCTTGCAGCAAAGCAGGCTGGAGGCGAGTTTTACGCATGTTCGGTGAATGACTGCCCACAGCGTAACGAGGCGGAGATGATTGCATACTGCCTGGAGACATCAGCGTATCGTCGGCAGGATCTTCACGAGGCGCTTGCGTCAGTAGCCCAAGATTTTTGCGCGTGGGTGAACGACGATGGTAGCGTCTCGCACAATCGCGGTGAGCAAGGTGGGATGTTCAGCGCGATCACATACGCGTTGGGAATCTGCGGGGCTTATCTAAACTGGCAGGACTGTCCGTTCAAGAATCCCTTGGAAGGATTCGCTCGTGGTATAAGTCACCGTTATCGAGTCACGTTAACGGCTGAGGAGCAGGTCAAGATCGTCAAACGGTTCTGAGGAGTGGCGGCGACGCCGAGCATTGGAGTTGCAGGAATAGACTGGGGTATTGGTGACCAGATTGCGCATGTGTTTTCTTCGTCAGAAAATGTAAAAAGATCAGTTCTGCTCGCTACTATTTTGGCTGAGTGTGCTTCAGACGCAAAGGCCCAAAGGAAACGGTAAAGCTGAACAAGACACAAGCGTGACGTCCATAAGCAACTCACCTCTTCACCACGCTGGCTGGGCTGAACCGACCGCATTTGGTCGCCGCCCGTTTCACGCCGACACCGCATCAGCAGCCAACTTGCAATGAGAGCAGAGAATCCTCACTTGTTTTAGATATAGTAGATCCTGGGCAAGGACGCTCTACTGGCACGGCGCAGCAATTTTGGCCGGCTTGTCTCGCTCTATACGAATCTCCAGGGACCATGGGGCGCCCGGTCGTTGCTGTCGAAGATGTCTCGACTCCAAGTATAGTACTGGAAGCCACGTCCCGTGAGCCCCTAGGTACCAAAGAAGTTGGGTGGTGGTGCCCACTGCACGTTGATATCGGGCCGGGGTCCGGGTCTGGGATAAAGACCAATAATGATGCTTTGGTATCTGAATCCGCATGAAGACGCGGTCATAATCTGTCGATTCACCTGATACGAACTGGGCCATAGGTACGTGACCATGTCGCATTACGCCTGAAAAATGGCTAAGCGCCGGATGTGGCTTAAGTGGAGTACGAGGTACCCGTGAGGATGACACTTGGCGCCAAACTGACCACTAGTTTTTTGTCAATCGCAATAGGCGTGGCGTTGGTAGGATTGCTCGGGCTGTACTTGGTGACCCGCGTGGCTGACGACTACGGCGTTATTGCCGACGAAAGCGTCCCGGCGTTAACGAAGTTGCGAGAAATACGCTCCCAGTCCATCAACATGGTGGAAGCTGTGGTCAGTCACGCTCTTATCAATACCCAGAAAAGATCGTTGCCTGCGCAGCAGATGGCCTATCAGGCAATCCTTGCCGACAAAGAACAAACAGAATTCAACCACGCCAGAATGAAAATGGGCGAGGCGTTGAATCAGTATGTGCATATCGCGGTCACCGATCATGATAGAAAACTGGCTGCCACCATAAGCCAGTCGCAGTCGCAGGTCTACAGTCTGGGAGACCAGCTCATGACCTTGGCAAGCGATGGCGTGAAAGTTCAACAGGTATTAAAGAAACGCGAACAATTGTGGGAAAGCACGGAACGGCTGCTGTCTGTTATTGACAACGCGATAGATGACAAGATGGTGAGTTTTGAAGAGGCAAAGGCAAGTGCTAGCAATGCCGTGCGTACCGCGGTGCTGATTACCAGCATCGCCATTGTCCTGGCCTCATCGCTAGCCCGCGTTTTGGGCTTGGTCATCTCAAGGTCGCTTGTCAAATCCGTGGCGCGACTTCGGGACGCTGCCGAGAAAATCGGCGATGGTCGGCTCGATGTGCGTATCGGGCGGCTAGGTGGCGTCGAGTTTGATGGCCTAGGTACGGCGTTTAACAAGATGGCCGGTGATCTGCAATCTTCACATGCCAAACTTGAGCAGCATGCTCAGAAACTGCATGAGGTAAATGAAAAACTTCAAGAATCGCTGGATTACCAGACCCGGCTCAGCGCGGAACTGGAACAGGCCAAGAGCATGGCCGAAACGCTAGCCCGTCGTGATGCGTTGACCGGGCTGTGCAACCACGCCGCGTTCATCGACCACCTCAAGCAGGCCATTGAACGCAGCGGCAGTGATAAGAATAACCAGTTTGCCGTGTTGTTCCTTGACTTTGACCGCTTTAAGGTCATCAATGACAGCTTGGGGCACCAGGTTGGCGACGAACTGTTGGTAGGCATTGGCGAGCGGATACGCGGCGCACTGCGCGCCAATCGGCCGGATGTTCGGCGCCCACGCGATGCGGTGGGGCGCATCGGAGGTGATGAGTTTGTTGTTCTGCTCGAAGATATAGATAGCACTCAAGAGGCGGTGACCATCGCCGACCGCATTCAAGAGAAAGTGTCGGCACCCTTTCAACTTGACGGCCACGAGGTGTTCATCTCCGTGAGCATTGGTATTGTCGGCAGTGAGTCAGGTTATGACTGTCCGGAGGCGCTGTTGCGCGACGCCGATATTGCCATGTACCATGCCAAGGCCGCCGGCAAGGCAAGGCACATTGTTTTTGACAATGACATGCGTGAACAGGCCGTTAAGCGCCTCGGGTTGGAGGGTCAGTTGAGAAAGGCTCTGCAACGCCAGGAATTCAAGGTCGTCTACCAGCCGATTGTTTCGCTCGAGTCCGGTCACGTTGTAGGGTTCGAAGCATTACTCCGCTGGTCGCACCCGCAGCAAGGGCTCATTTTGCCAGCACAGTTTATTCCCATTGCCGAGGAGACGGGTTTGATCGTTCCTATAGGCTTATGGGTGCTATCGCATGCGTGCCAGCAATTACGTAATTTTCAAGAAATATTACCCAACAAAGAACCGCTATGGGTCAGCGTCAACCTCTCGCGTCGACAACTTTGTGAGCCCAATCTGGTTGATCAGATCGCGCGCCAGATTCGAACGAACCATATTGCACCACAGACGCTTAAACTCGAGGTCACCGAAAACAGCATTACACAGGACACGCAGGGTGTTATCCCGGCCATTACGCAACTGCGGGACATGGGGGTGCAGATCTGTATGGATGACTTTGGGACCGGGATGTCCTCGCTCAGTTGCTTGCACAGTTTCCCAATCGATGTGCTGAAGATCGATCGCGCGTTTATCCACAACGCGGCGGGCAATGTTCAGTACGTGGCCGTCATTGACGCGATCGTGACCCTGGCGCACAACCTGGGGCTGTCGGTTGTCGCCGAGGGCGTGGAAACCCCCGAGCAGGTAGCCCAGCTACAGGCGCTCGAGTGCGACTACGCGCAGGGCTGTTTTTTTTCCGCAGCCATGGAAGAGCAGCAGGTCGCCGGGTTTCTCGCGTTGCGGGATCAGCTGCCCAAGTCTGCTTAGTCCGCCTGCGGCGATCACAGCCGACCATTGCTTTGCAGGGCAAAGCCCAGCATCAGGCCCGATGCTATCGGTGGCCAGAGGTGGATGACCAGTCTCAACTTCTGGCCGTTAAGTTCCTGGAGTGGCCGGTCTCGGGCCAGTACAAGCAGCCGGTCATTGAGAATGTCGAACCCGTGATTTAACCGAATGTCCTGGAATGACCACTGCCCTGACAGGATACAACTAAACCTATTGCTGCTACTGCGTGCCCAAGCCGTTAGAATGGTCGGCCACAAGCGACGATGGCTAACCACTCGCACCAGCGCAGGCCAGACACACCGCCGCCGCAGTCAATTCGGCGCGTTGTTGCCGTAGTCATTTTTCTTTCCAGCTTGCCCATGTGGCTGGCGACTAGCGAAGTGTCTCAACTGATTGCCAAGCAACGCCATGTACTGGTGGGCTGGTATTCCGAGTCGCGGTTCACCGCGCTGGCTATCCTGACATTGATTCTCTGGGCCATTGCTTGGACCGTGGCTTTTCCGTCCAAACTGTCTCCAAGGCAGCTGCGCGTGCGTATGGCCACCGTGGTCGTCAGCGTGTTGCTGGCCCTTGCGGTCGCGGATGTCACCTGGCGTTTGGCCCGGTCGCCTCGCTATGTCGAAAAAACCGTTAGCCTCCAACGTGATGACTGGCCTGCTGATCGTGTGGATGACTTGGTTCGCCATCGGCCGCCCAGCCTCCAATACCAGATCACATTTAAAGATCAGCCGGAAACCGCCAGGTCCTATCCCCATCGTGCCCCCGGCTATCCCACCGTCAATATCACGCTGACCACCGACCAGCGCGGATTTCGCAACCGCGCAAGCCGCAGCCGGGCCGAAATTGTCACGCTCGGCGATTCATATACCGAAGGTTCACGCGTGGACGACAGTGAACCCTGGCCGGTACTATTGGAAAAAATGACCGGTCGGTCGGTCTACAACCTGGGAATTTCCGGCGCTTCGCCAAGCTATTACCTCAATGTCCTGCAGGCCTACGGGCTGGAACTGCAGCCCGAGATCGTCATCTGCATGCTTTATGAGGGCAACGATTTTCGCGTTCAAAAATCGCGTGCAGCGGGCAGGCGCTGGCCGTGGCCCAGGGAAATATTCAAGCAATCGCCCATTCGCCTAGCACTCAAGCGGACGATGATTCGCTTGCTGGGTCCTGTTAATGCATCGGCCACACTGGCTGATGCCGAACCGATTGCATGGCTGCCCGTTGCCGTGCCGCTGGGCCCTGACGCCTGCTACTACGCGTTCCAGGTCAAGGACCTGACTCAGCTTTATCCTTCACCGCAACAGTTGCGTAACTCGCGCAGATGGCAGGATGTTTGCGCAACGCTTCATCGCCTTATCCAAACATGCCGGGAACACGATATTCGCCTGGTACTCACTTACGCTCCCAGCAAGCCACCCGTGGTGTTGCCGCTTGCTGGCCAGCAGATCAGCGACGAACAATTACATGCCTTTGCCTCTTATCGGCTTGACAACCTGCCGCCGCCGGCCCGGTTCAAGCAACTGCTTTACGAGCACCTGAGCGGGCAGGAATCGCTCCTTGCCCAGTTTTGTGACCAGCAGGGCGTTGAATTTGTAAGCTCAACTGCCGACTTGCGCCTTGCCATGGCTGATGGCGTACAGGTCTACTACACCTATGATCAGCACTGGACCGCGCGTGGTCACCAGGTTGTCGCCGAGGCTGTTAACCGTCAATTGGCGGCGCCCACCCAGTCGAATCGTTTACAATCGCTGCCATAAACTCATATAGGGATGCAGCAAAGAGTGTGCAACTTTTCAACAAAACGGCCCTTTAATGGTTGGGGGCACTGGTGGCCACTGCTGATCGGGCCGGTTGCCATGGTCTTGGTCTATGTTGCTCACGTGCTTCAATGGTCGCGGTTGCTGGACAAATCACTGCAGGAAACACTGGCGCTGGTCATCACAGTATTGGCTTTCGTCGGTTTTGCCATCCGATATTATCGTGGCCGCAGCCCTGTTCACTTGATTCTCGTGGTGCTGGCCGTGGTGTTTTTCTGTCGTGAAGTGCATTTTGCTGGTACCAGTTCGGGCGTTTACGTCGCCCTCGTGGTGATTGGCGCCTGGGCCATTCATTGGCGCCGCCGCCTGAAGCCTTTGATGGATGGCGGGCAATTGCGTTTCTGGCTGGTATCGACCTTCGCGACCTACCTGCTCTCGCAACTGATTGCCCGGCGTGTCTTTCGTTTTTTGCCCCACGAGAGCGAACTTCACATACCTCTTGAAGAGATCGTCGAAAACGTGGCGCACCTGATGTTCTTCGTCACCAGTTTTGTGGGGCGTCGTCAGGGAAGTATCAGTCGTACGTGATGGGGATATGATATTTCCCAACCATTCGCTACCCCACTGGGGAGTGGCTTGTGCTGGGTTATGATCGCAAATCTACAGCCGTTATGACGATGGCGATAAATAATATTGGATAGATGATTATAGAAAACAATGTCAGAAATTAGTTCAATATCTAGAAGGGCGCTACAGCACAATGAGCGACGGGTGGGGTTCACGTTGATTGAGTTGCTGGTGGTGATATCGATTGTTGCGATACTGATGGCCATTTTGTTACCGGCTTTGCGTCATGCCAAGGAAGGGGCAAGGCGTACTATTTGCGCTTCGAATCAACGGCAAATCTGCATGGCGGAAATTGCCCATGCGGTTGACCATTCGGGTGAATTTGTGCGTAACGATGTTCGATACCCGGCTCAGGTGTTGGACATTTACCCGTCAAGTGGTGTAAATGCGGATACTCGACCGCAATTTGAGCAATATATCTCGTCGCCTGAGGTGTGGTATTGCCCAAGCTATCCGCGGAGATCCACGGATGAGGGCGCATGGGTCAACCCGAAAATTTTTTCTAATGGCCTTATATATGTTGCCATCAACTACAACCTGTTCGTGGGATTTAACGCGTATCATTATCCGGCTGCACCGGTGAACTATCCGTCGCCTGCATTTCCCAAGCCACACGTAGCGGTGTTTCATGAAGACGAGTTGGAAGTACCGGGACAGACGCCGATGCTGTCAGATTACGCGGAGAAGGAAAACCCCCATCCGGTAGGGCTATGGGGACATTCTTCCTGCCACATGGGTCCGGTGTTGCCGGAGGGAGTGAACACGGGTTACCACGATGGCCACGTACGCTGGCGGAGTTTCGATGATCTGGATCAGCATCCGAGCACGGGTGTTGCGCCTTCAAACCGGTTCGTGCTGGTTTATTACAGTGAGATGTATTATTAGGCCAGGCTAGGGTGTGCCACCGGGGCCAAGCATGGTTTTTACGCTTATCACCTGCCGTTGCGGCAATGTATGCAGCCATTTTTCCTTGCAGTTCAAATGCAGAGATTCCTTTTTAAACGACGAATTTAAACGACAAAGAGCTTCTGGGGCAACGTGTTGAGGCGACGTAATCCCTGCTCGGTCATGAGATATGGATCCTCGGTGCTTTTCGTCTCCGCCATCACAACCACGCCCGGCTCGAAGCGGATCTTGTCGTCCGCCTCGAGAAGGTGACCGGGGAAGCGCACCGGTCTCGTCTTGTAGACCACCCCATTCTCCCTCGTCTCAGGGCAGGCCCCGATGAGAGGCTCTTCGTGGATCTCCAGGCCGACGCTGTGGATGCACCACCAGTTGTTCAGCCCGTCTCTGGCCAGCCGATCATCGCAGGCCCTCTGAGCTTCGGCCTTGGTCATCCCGGGCTTGACCTCCTCGGTCAATGCGCCCACCACCGACCATTCGAACTCGTACAGGTCGGAAATGGCTTTCGGAGGCGTCCCCAGGTAGAACGATCGCTTCCAGTCAGAGATAAAGCCCTCGAACCGCACGATCAGGTCGAACAGCACCTCCTTATCATCGTTGGTTTTGATGAGGAAGTCCTCCGACAGATTCTGATCTCGGTTGACCAAGGGCATCCATTTCTTGGCCACAGCTTTCTGATAGGCCCGAAACCCGCTGGCCCCGTGCGTCTTGATCACCTGGTCGAAATTGTCCAGCAACCGGTGTATCGACTCGCCCTCTTTCCAACCGGCATGGATTGCACGCACGCCGGCCTCGCACGCATTTACGCCATTCTGGATGAACCCCACCTGTCTTGCCGTCTTCACCGCGCGGAATTGACACCAGATCCATTCGCCATCCACTGCCTCCACGGCGGGGAGCTCGCTCTTGACGCCATCCATGATAGCTGCCGGCACGAAGCCCATCTCGAACCCGATCCTACCGCGCTGCAGCCCCTTGTCCTTCAAGGTCTGCGCCAACGTGTCCACCATCAGACCTTGATCGTAGTAACCGGAATCTGTGTACCGACCGATAAACTCGCTGATCCACGGCGCATTCACAGGCTTGTGATGCATTCTGGGCATCACGACCAGTGTTTCACCGGATGACAGGATCAACACGCAGGTCGGGGCCTCCTTGAAGCCGAATTCGAGAAACAACTCATTGCAGTAGTTCATCAAGATTGCCACGGTGTGCGGCTCCATCGCAACCAGCGCGTCGATGGCCTCATCCTGCATGGCCTTGAGGATCCCGGAGAAGTCTAGGCGGTCTTGCATGTTGCTATGTGTGCTATTGGTCTTGCTGGCTAAGGTACGCCGCTGGAGCCACTGCCGTTATTTCGGTCATGACCTCCACTACGCAAGGCTTGCCGCTGGCGAAAGCCTTTTCAACGGCGCCGGCAATGTCGCCCGGTTGCTCCACGCGTATGCCCTCAGCGCCCATAGTGCGGGCAATCTCGGCAAAGCTTACATTGGTGAATTTCCACAGTTCGTCGTGGTTGGCCTGCAGTTTACCGCCGTAAGCATCCGCGTAAATATCGATTTCCTGGTTCATCGACCGGTTATTGTTGATCAGCAGTACGACCGGGATATTCCAGCGGACGGCGGTTTCCAGTTCGCCAAGGTGGTACCAGAACCCGCCGTCTCCCGAGAATAGCAATACCGGCCGATCGGGCATCGCCAGTTTCGCGCCCAGGGCCGCGGGCATGCCCCAGCCCAGGGAACCGGCGGCGCGGATGTATCCTTGGCCGGGCTTGTTCAAATCGATCATCCCGCCCGACCACATCCCGGCATGGCCCGTACCCGAAACCAGTAACGTGCCGGCCACCATACATTGGCTCAGTTCGCTGCACAGCCGTTCGGGGCGGATCGGGACGGCGTCGGACGTCATCTGCGGCGCAAATTCCTGTCGCCATTGATCGGCCGCTGTCTGCGCCTGCTCAACCCATGCCTTGCGGCCTGCGGCGCTCGATGCGTCTGCCGTTTCAATCAACTGCTGCAAAACAACTTTCGCATCGCCGGCAAGTGAAGCTTGGTTCGGGTAATGGCGGCCCAGTTCCTCGGGGTTGATATCCAACTGTATCACCGCAGTGCCTCTTGCCGGCACCTGCCAGTTAAGTGTCACCTGGCTACCCGTGTGGCTGCCTACGAAGAAAACCAGGTCCGCTTCCAGCACGATACGATTAGCGCTCTTGCGGCAATACAGACCCGGCACTCCGATGTTCAATTGATGATTGCCCGGGATAACGTCCTTGGCATTTAGCGAAGTGGCTACCGGAATAGCCAAGCGCTCGGCAAGTTCAACCAACTGTGGCCCGGCCCCCGACGTGCGAACGCCGCCGCCGGCAACGATTACCGGCCTGGCGGACTGCTCCAACAGTCTTGAAACCTCGATCACCGCTTCATCGTCGGCTGCCTGCCGTAGCGGTGGAACCTGTCCGAATTGCGGTTCGTTAATGGTTTTGAAATCGCCGATCTGCTGCTCGAGTTCGCCAAGATGTCCTGCCAGTTCGATGTGCGCCGGTCCCGGCGTACCCGTCGTCGCTGCCCGAAATGCCTGGGGCAGCACGTCGGCAAGGCGGTCCACGTCATCTACCCGGGTACTGTATTTGGTCACCGGTTTGAACAGGGGAAAATCATCAATCTGCTGATAGGTATGGCGATGGCGCGATGCATCCGTCGGGCCACCGGTGATCACCACCATGGGCGTACACGCCAGGTAGGGATCGCGCAGTGCCGCGGCAAGGTTCGCCGCCCCGACACACTGGGCAAAACTGACGCCTACCCGGCCGCTGGCCCGAGCGTATCCGTCGGCCATGTACACCGCTGCCTTTTCACCGTGTGCCATCACCCGCTTGATGTTTGTGTTCAGGTCCATGTAGGCCAGCGTATGGCTCAGGATCGTGGGTACAAAAAACACATGCGTCACACCATACGCTTCGAGTGATTCTGCAATGAATTGCGCGCCGGATATTTTTGCAGTCATTTACAAAAGCTCCTCGGTCAAGAAGCCAGGCGACTGCCAGCGTGGGTTCGGATAGGTATAGAACCCCTTGCCCGTTTTTACGCCCAGTTCACCTCTTTCGACCATGTCCAAAAGCAGTTTAGGCGGAGCGTCCGCCTCGTCGCCAGACTGTTGATAGTAGACCATCTCTATATCCCTAACCACGTCCAGGCCGACGATATCCATCATGCCACAGGGGCCCATCGACATTTCCATCTGTATCATCCATGTCCGGTCAACGTCCTCATGTGACGCGATTCCGCTGTCGACGACCTTCAACGCTTCCTTCTTTACCGCACGCCAAATACGGTTGTAAATGAATCCTGTGCTCTGGCGACGCACCTGCACGGGGATGATATTGATCGAGCGCATAAACGCTTCCACTGTGCCGTACGTGTCGTCCGACGTGCTCGTTCCCCGCATCAACTCCACGTAGTTATGGCTCCAGACCGGTTGTACAAAGTGCGTGTTGGCTACCTTGTCTGGTCGTGAGGTTGCCGTTTCTATTTGTGCAATACGAATCGACGAACTGTTAGTCGTCAGAATGGTGTGCGGCGGACATATTTCGTCCAGGGCCTGAAACACTTTTCGTTTGGCTTCCAATTCCTCCTTGATCACCTCAATGACCAGGTCGGCTTCAGTCGCTGCTTCGGCAAGCGAAGCGGTGTATCGAATCCGCTCAAGGACGGTTTGCCGTTGATCGGTCGAGACGGCGTTGCCTCGGATCTGTTCATCAAGCAGTTGGGCTTG
>CAUZAW010000027.1:0-17323 GCA_963577735.1 Phycisphaerae bacterium
GATGCGATTGCGATTGACATGCCCATGACACCGCCCACGGTGGCGATTTATCTGGGCATTGTGCAGGCAGGATGCACGGTGGTAGGCATTGCAGACAGTTTTGCGACACCACAAATTGCCGAACGCATGAAAATTGCTGACGCCAAGGCCATGTTCACCTGTGGATTTGTCGAGCGGAGTGGTAAGCGGCTGGTGATGTATGAAAAGATCGTTGCGGCCGATGCGCCGCTAACTATCGTTCTCGGTGATCGGGGCAATCTGAAACTACGCGACGGTGACCTATGGTGGAGCCAGTTTTTGAGTGACGATGAAGTGTTTGACCCGCGGCCGTGTGACCCCCGAGGTGTGATTAACATATTGTTTTCTTCTGGCACCACGGCCGAGCCCAAAGCCATACCCTGGGACCACACCACGCCAATTCGCTGTGCCGTCGACGGGCGGTATCACCATGACATGCACCCGGGCGACGTGATTGCCTGGCCGACCAGCCTCGGCTGGATGATGGGCCCTTGGCTAATATTTGCGGCGATGATGAATCGGGCAACGATCGCTTTGTACGACGGCGTACCTACGGAAGGGCAGTTCGGCCGATTTGTTCAGGACGCCCAGGTCAATATGCTCGGGCTCGTGCCCAGCCTGGTGCGTCGGTGGCGGCAGACTGGTTGCATGGAACAGTTTGACTGGAGCTGTGTCCGCGCGTTTAGTTCGACGGGCGAATGTTCTAACTGGCAGGACATGCTCTACCTGATGTACCTGGCCGGTTACAGGCCGATTATCGAGTACTGCGGTGGTACGGAGATCGGTGGCGGTTATATCACCAGTACCGTAGTGCAGCCCAACTCGCCGAGCACCTTTACCACGCCGGCGCTTGGTATCGACTTTACCATACTCGACGACGCGGGTAACGAGGCGGACGAAGGCGAGCTGTTCTTGATAGGTCCGTCCCTCGGGCTGTCGCGGCGATTACTCAACCGTGACCACCATGAGGTGTACTTTAAAGACACACCTTTGGGCCCGGGTGGTGCGAAGTTGCGCCGCCACGGAGATCAGTTTCAGCGATTGGCCGGCGGGGCCTATCGTGCCTTGGGGCGGGCTGACGACACAATGAACCTGGGGGGTATAAAGGTCAGTTCGGCGCAGATTGAGCAGGCTCTGGCCGGGATCGAGCCGGTCAGGGAAACGGCAGCCATTGCCATATCGCCTGCCGATAACGGACCAGCGGATCTGGTGATTTACGCTGTGCTGTCACAAGGAGCCAATGTAAGCGGCGATCAATTGCGCCCGGTGATGCAGCGGGCGATTCGCAAGCAACTCAACCCTCTGTTTAAAGTTGCTGACGTGGTGGTGATTGATGCGCTGCCCCGTACCGCTTCCCAGAAGGTAATACGGCGTGAGCTTCGCAGGCAGTATGCGGTGGCCGGTCAGTGAATGGCAGTCTTAATCGGTGGGTTGTTCGATATTGATTTGTCGTTGTTCTGCTTCGGGCGAGAATGAGGATTCTCTGCCGTTGGGCCAGCGCACGCTTAAGGTTTGGATGTGTGCCGACGGCCCCAAGCCGAAGATCAGTGGGGCGGCGGACTGTGACAGGTAGGAACTTGCGGCGTGGACTTCAGCGGTTTGCGTGGTTTGGTCGTCCATGTGCACGGTGACCCGGCTGCCGACGGCGGTGAGGTTGCCGGGCAGGCCTTGCAGTTGCACGGTGACGGTGCGATTGGCGGGGTGTCCCTGGTTTTCAAAGACCTGTACGGGGGCATCGTTGACCGTGACGGCCAGGTCGATCCATCCATCATTGTTGATGTCAACAGCGGCCAGACCCTTGGCGTCGCCGGACACCATCAGCCCGCTGCGGTCGGGCCAGACCGGCTCGAAGGTGCCGTCGCCATTTCCGGTCAATAGCAGGCTGACCCCGCCGGCCAGGCGACCGGTTTCACGTTGGGGCCCGAAGAAGTTCTGGACCAGGTAGAGGTCCAATTGCCCGTCGCCGTCCACGTCTGTCAACACCACGCCGAATCCGGGCGAGATCTGGGCCAGGCGGGGCAGGGGATGAAAAGTGAATCGGGCGCTGCCGTCGTTGATCAGCACACCCGACTCCAGCGAGTTGGCTTCGAACCGGTTGGCTTCGGTCAGGCATTTGGCAGTGTAGATTTCCTGCAGGGGGGCGATGGCAAAGTCGTGGAACGAGGTGAACTTTTCGCCCAGTGACGGGATGGCGTTGGTCGAGCAACTCTTGCCGCGCACGGGAAAAAGGCTGTCGCCCTCATACTCAGCCTCGATGATGCGTTTGCGTCCGGTGCCTTCGTAGTCGCCGTAGTAGATCAGCACCGGCTTGTTGGCCGTGGGCTGGTGGTACTTGGTGTTGAGCCCGAAGTTGGTCACGACGTAGTCCATGTCGCCATCGCGGTCGACGTCACCGGCGGCGATGCCGTTGTACCAGCCCAAACGCCCGGCCAGACCGGCCGCCTCGGTGTGTTCGACCAGTTGTCCGCCCTGGTTGCGCCACAAACGCAGCGGACCCCATTCGTAGGTGACCAGCAGGTCCAGCCAGCCGTCGTTGTCGGCGTCCGACCAGACGGCGCTGGTGACCATGCCACTGCGGCTTAAGGTGGGCGCCGTCTCGTCGGTGATGTCGGTGAAGCGTCCGCCGTCGTTGCGCAGCAGTCGGCTGCGCGGCGACAGCGGGTACTGGCCGGGGATAGAGCGGCCGCCTACGAACAGGTCAAGATCACCGTCGCGATCGAAGTCGCCAGCCGTGGCGATCGAACCGCTGTCACGCACGTCCGGCAAGGTGTCGTCGGCTGCCAGCTTGAACTGGCCGTGCCCGTCGTTGAGGTACAGCCAGTCACGCAGCAGCGGGTCGTCCTGCTCGCATTCCACCCCGCCGCTGACCACGTAAAGGTCCTCGTCGCCATCGCCGTCGGCATCGAAGAACAACGGCGACATCTCTTCGTGACGCATGTTCGACCACGGCGCATCCAGGTAACGCCAGGAGAATTCGCCGTCGCCCTCGTTGATCCGCAGCACCCCCTGCGCCCCGGCCGCGCCGCTGATGTAAACGTCCTGGTCGCCGTCACCGTCGACATCGGACCAGGCCAGACCCGGGCCCAGTTGCGACAGCTTGTTGGGTAAAAGTGGCTGACGCTTAAAGTCGTTGTAGAACTTTTCGCGGTGAACCGAGCTCTTGAGGGCCGGCGATTCGATGAACATGGTGGTCGGCGTCGGCGATGAAGACGTCGGCGATGAAGACGCCGGCCCGCTGGGCTCGTGGATGGTGTACAGCCGATCGGCGGCCAATGAGCCGAACACCTGCTGGTGGCCGCTGGGCCAGTACACCGTTAGCCGATCAATGCTTTGGTGATCGCCCAAGCCGAAATGCGTTCGCGGCTCGCCGGCCGACATGAACCCCCGAGCCAGCGTCAGGTAACGCACCTGTACGCCGGCTGCGTATTCCAAACGCACCATCGCGCCAATCCCATCGCGGTTGCTGGCCGTGCCGATGAGGCGAATCATCACTCGATGGCCCGTGGCCACATCGTTACGGTAAACACTGGCGGATTCTTCAAAGTTATTGACCACCAGGTCCAGGTCGCCGTCGCCGTCGAGGTCGCCCACCGCAGCCCCAAAGCTTACGCTTTCATGGGCCAAGCCCCAGGCGGAACCCACAGGATCAAAACGGAAATCACCAAGATTGCGAAAAGCCAGATTCGAGTCACGCTTTTGGGGTTGCTTGAGCCAGAAATCGCGTCCAGCCTGCGATTCCATCCCGCCGAGTTCTTCCGCCTTGGCCCTCAGGTCACTGTTGAACCAGTCACGCATCATGCCGTTGGTGACGAACAGGTCCACCCAGCCGTCACCATCAAGGTCCGCGAAGTTGACCGACCAGGTCCAGTCGGTGCTGGCCACGCCGGCGAGTTGGGCTGCTTCCATGAAGCGGCCGGCGCCGCTGTTGACGTACAGGGCATTGACCATGTATTGACGAGGCTGGGCCGAGTCGAGAAACCAGGCGTTCTTCGCCATGTCCCCCATGGCAACCTTGGATTTGTAATGACTGGTTCCGGCCATGTCGGAACCCATGAAGTCCAGCAGGCCGTCGTTGTTGATGTCGGCGGCATCCGACCCCATGGAGAACCAAGGCGTGTAGGGGACCGCGATGTTGACTATGTCTGTGAAGGTTCCGTCGCCGTTGTTGCGGTAAATACGATCGGATCCCCAGTAGTCATTGGCCACGTAGAGGTCTGGGAAACGATCGTGGTTGTAATCCCACCACCGGGCAGACAGCCCGAGGTGGTTGCCCGAAATACCTGCCTCATTACTGATGTCTGTGAAGGTTCCGTCGCCGTTGTTGCGATACAAATGATCGTACTGGCCGGCCTTGATGCGCAACACCTGGCCGTCGGGGCGCTGCAGAATATCGTAGTTCTGCCGAAGGTGGTCAGGTATGTGCCATTTCCCATCGCGTAAGCTGTACTCAAAAGGCAAATTGGAAGGCGTGGCGCCGTTGGTAAGTAGGTAAACGTCGAGATCGCCATCAAGGTCGTAATCGGCGAAAGCGGCCATAATGCTGGCGCCGTTGAAATCAAGGCCGAAGTCACCGGCACGCTCAATGAACGTGCCGTTTCCCTGGTTGATGTACAGGAGATTGGGGGAAAAAAAACTGCAGACGTAGATGTCCAAATCACCGTCGTTATCGATGTCAACGAAAGTAGCACCGTTGGCCCATTTGCGATCGGCACCGACGCCTGCTTGTTTGGTCACGTCTTTAAATCTAAATTCGCCGAGATTGCGATAAAGGCGATTGCCCTGGTATGGCCGTGTCAAATACACATCGGCCAAACCGTCGCCGTTGTAGTCTCCTAGGCATACCCCGCCCCAGATTTTTGCCCGTTCGAGGTCATGGCCTAGCATGGCACTTGAGAGGTAACGATGCGTAAAATCAATGCCGGTTCGGTTGGGTGAAAGGCTGTTGAAACGTCCAGATTCACCATCCTCACGGACCGTAGCGTAACCATGTAAGGGCACCGAGACGATACCCCTGTATGGATTCGAAACATCTACCACCTTGGCTGGCACTCCGAGGGCCGGGCTGGTACCCGCGAGAATAACGCACACGGGCAGGAGAGTCTGTAAAATTCTCAGCAATCGACGACCATGCCCTGTGCCGGAAAGTACAACCGAAATTGACATTACCGCCTCCTGCTCACGTTTGGACCGTCAGTCGATGCCAAGCTTATGTTCTAGGCTAGCCGCAGGGAAATATAATACTCGAACGACTGAAAATCGACCTCGCCAATCATAAAAAGGGCATCATTTTAAGAACATCGGACCATTGGCACTGGGTCGGCAAAAGCAAGACTATGGGATTATTGGTGCTGGGGCCGATATTTGCAGTGGTTGCGGGCTAGAGCAAGTCGGACAAAAAGCGTTTGAAACTACGATGAAAGTAAATGGCGGCAAACAGGACAGGATGCATCGGCAAACCACTCGGCGGTACCGGCAAGATCGTCGATGGTGGCGGTTCACTCTGGCCCAGATATTAGTGATCGGTATATTGGGCGGCGGGGTGTATTGGGCGCAGTTGCGTTGGTTTACAGGCCGGCATGACGCCTTGAGAACACGTCGCACCGAGTTGCATACGCGACCGAATCCAGCGTCGCTGTCGGCGGTGATGGAGCGAGTCAGCGTCGACGATGTTGTGGGAGAAGACCGGCCGGCGAGGCTAGTGGATCAATTGGCGCAGAAGGCGAATCCCGAGGATGATAACTGGGACACAGAAGTTCTCGCCGCTGCCGCTGGGACGCAACTGAAGCGTTTGGGGAAGCTGATTGCAAACGAGCAGCCGATCGAAATCGCGAACATTGCGCCACTTGTAGCCGATGGCTTCTTCTGCGAGCAACTGTGGCCCACTGGACTTGTCCGTGTTTTCGATGACGGAATGACGTCAGTTTATAGATCTCCTGAACCACAAAAAACGCCATCAATGGTGTCCGTCACGGATCATTCTGGCGCCGCGGGTCTGCTCATGGCGCTGCGGCAACTTGTCGCGAGCCTCGGTGACGGTGCGCAAAAGCGAACTGGGCTGAAGGTTTATAGGATCATTAAATCCGAGCAATATTTCTCAACGCGCGTTTTTTACCAGGCGACTGGCCGTGGTTCAGGCCCGACAGTATCGCAGAACGCAACATGGATTTGTCGGTGGAGCTATCCAGGTGAGAGCGAAGACGAAAAAAAAGCTCCACGCTTGCTGTCAATCGAAGTTGAACGGTATGAGCAAGTGCTCGTCCGTTCACGCAGCGGCGTGTTATTCACCGACGGGACCGAATCGGTCATGGGTGAGATAGCCAGTTATCAACAGCAGCTATTACAGAGCGTGGATCACTGGTCAGTGAGGATTAGCCGGTTGGCCAACATGCAGATATTCGGCCACCACGGGCTGGCGGTGGGCGACATCAATGGCGACGGGCTCGAGGATATTTACGTATGCGACGGAGGTGGGCTGCCCAATCGCATGTACGTGCAAAACATGGACGGTACGGTGAGGGATGCATCGGTCGAGTCGGGCACCGACTGGCTGGAATTGACCACTTCGGCGTTGCTGATAGATCTGGATAACGATGGGGATCAGGACCTTGTCGCCGCGGCCTGGCCCAAGTTGCTGTTTGCCGACAATGATGGACGGGGGCGATTTGAGTTACGTAGCGGACTGTCAGTGGTTGACGAGCCATATTCAATGTGTGCCGCGGATTACGATGCCGACGGCGATCTGGATATTTACGTCTGCGGCTACGGTGCCAAGACGAAGCCGGGTGAGGCCGGTAGTGGGGCCAGCGGCTTTGAGGGCGGCGTGCCAGTACCGTATCACGATGCGAACAACGGTGGATCCAACGTTCTTTTGCGCAACGATGGGGACTTTCGGTTTGTCGATGTAACACGGCAGATGGGGTTGGATCACAACAACTCCCGATGGAGCTTTGCCGCGGCATGGCAGGACTACGACCACGATGGCGACCTTGACCTGTACGTGTCCAATGATTTTGGGCGCAACAACCTCTACCGTCACGAGGCGGGCGGCTTTAGAGATGTCGCCGCCGAGGCGGGGGTGGAAGACATCGCTACAGGTATGTCAGTGGCGTGGGGTGACTACAACCGAGACGGTTACGCTGATGTATATGTCAGCAACATGTTTTCCGCGGCCGGCAACAGGGTGGCGTACCAGCGCCGATTCGAGCAGATCGGAGCAGGCGCTGTGGTGGCGAAAGTACGACGTATGGCGCGGGGCAATACCTTGTTTGCCAATACCGGTGACGGCAGATTTGACGATGTCAGCGAATCGGCTGGTGTGAGCATGGGTCTGTGGGCATGGGGATCGAAGTTTGTGGACCTGAACAATGATGGTTGGCTCGATTTGGTGGTAGCCAATGGATACCTCACCGCTGAAGACAGCGGTGACTTGTGAAGTTTTTTCTGGCGACAGGTCGTGTCGCAGTCACCACGGACAACAACCGGGCCGTTGCTGGACCGATATATGGCAGGATGGTCAGCCACGATGCGTATGGTCAGGCAAGGTAGATCATGGAGTGGCCATGAGCGTAACTGCGCGTTTCTCAATACAGCGGATTCTACCTTTGCCAATATTTCAGCAGCATCGGGTCTGGATTTTCCCGAAGATGGGCGTGCCTTGGCGGTTGTCGATTGGGACCAGGACGGAGATCTTGATCTTTGGTTTACCAACCGTACCTCGCCGCGGCTCAGGCTGATGGTCAATCGGACCTACGAGCCGACCGGTGAGGACCGTGATGGGTTTGTCGCGCTGCAGTTACATGGCACAACATCCAACCGTGATGGGATTGGCGCCAGAGTTGATGTGCAGCTAAATAACCCAAGCAAGGGGCCCATGACTGCAACGCTCCATGCGGGCGACGGATTTTTGTCGCAGTCAAGCAAGTGGCTGCATTTTGGCCTTGGGCGCGAGCAAACCGTGGAATCCGTCGCAGTGCACTGGCCTGCAGGCCGCATGGAAGTATTCGATCAGGTGTCGCGGGGTGGCCGGTATATTTTGTTGGAAGGTAGTGGCCGGGCGACTGAATGGGACAAACCTCGACGGTCGGTGAACCTGCCCTCGTCACACCTTGTCCCGCCCCCGACGACAGACGCAGCGCATATTCTTTTGCCGGCTCGCCTGCCGTTGCCGCCCCTGTCTTATCGGCAATTTGGGGATACCAAGTTGCAGGAGATTGATACGGATGCCAGGCCGTTGCTGATCAATCTCTGGGCCAGTTGGTGCCTTCCTTGCATTGCGGAGCTGAGGTCTTTTGTTGCGCACGAAAATAAACTGCGCAACACAGGCTTGAACATTCTGGCATTGAGTGTGGATGGTCTGGAAGAAAAGCACAGGTCCACGCCGGATAACGCTTGGAAACTCATCGGAGATATCGATTTCCCGTTTGACAGTGGCCTAGCGACAACGCCATTGGTGAACAAGGTGGAACTGATTCAGGAAGCACTTTTTGATCGCCAACCGCCGCTAGGCGTGCCGATCAGCATATTGCTGGATGATGAGGGGCAATTATCGGCTATTTATCGGGGACCCATTGACCTCGATGTCCTGATACATGATGTAACGCATATGGAAGCCACAGTTCGGGAGCGGCGGGATATGTCCGTTCCCTTTGCCGGGCAGTGGCACAGCCAACCGTCAGGGATAATCGACTTTTGGCTGCAAAGAGCGGCGCAATCATTCGAAAATAAATATCCGCAAGATTCGACATGGTTTGTACAAAGACTGGTGGATGTGCGAACAGCCCGGTTGCATTTGATGCGGCAGGGGAAGGCCGATTTTGCCCTGGACTTGGCAAGGGACCTGGAAATACTGGCCCAGTTGTTGATATTACAGGACCGGTCCGAAGAAGGTATCGATCGTTGGCGGCGGGCTTTGAAACTCAAGGGTGACGACGCCGAAGGCCACGTGCGACTGGGAAACTTGTTGATGTCCCAAGGCCGGGCCCACGCAGCCGCCGAGCAATATCGCAATGCCCTTCAGATAAACCCGGCAGACATCGAAGCCCAGCGCCACCTAGAAAGTGTGTTGAAAGTAAAGCGGCAGCCGGTAGATCAGGTTCCATAATTCCACAAGGCGTGATCACCCCACTCGTTTTTCAGGATATGCTAGATATTAGACGTGGCCCGAATTGCCCGGTTATAGAATCCAAAAATCGATTGTTGAACGTCTTTTCAACGAAAAAATCACCTTCAGCCGCTGAATTTCAAGGTATTTGGCCCTAATCGCCTTGTCCGTGGCGACTTTTTGCGATTCAAGGCTTTTCTATATGGGTCACCCGGTCTTGAGTGCCGATATAAGGTACGTAGAATAACGGGCGAGGATGGGAATGGAAAATAATCCGGAACAAGCACGGTCTGGTTTTATTGCCGGTCCGATTACGGACACGGTGTTTCTGATCGCAGCACCGCTGGTTGCCGTGCTTGTGTTCATTCCTTTTCGGACTACTCCGCTGCTGTCCCATGTGTTGTCGGCCGAGGAAACGTTGATCAGAGGCAACCGGTCGCTCGGAGACGCGTTTATTCATGTAGTGATTTTTTCTCACCTGTTCCTCGTTTTTTTTCGCAGTCACCTCAATCGCGATATTTTCAAACTCCATCTGATCCGATTCACCGTGGTGCCCATCGGGCTGTTTGTGGCACTGATGTTATCGTCGTGGACAGTCGCGTTTGTAGCGATACTCGCCGTGTGGTGGGACGTTTATCACTCTGCCATGCAGACGTTTGGACTCGGGCGAATCTACGACATGAGGCGTGGTAATGATGCACTGGTAGGACGTAGGCTCGATTATCAGCTTAATCTCGTGCTCTATGTAGGCCCGATCTTGGGCGGCGTCAGTTTGATGACTCATCTGCTCAAGCAGAACGAGTTCGTCGCCGGCCTTGATCTGCCAAAATTGGAAACCGCGATGTTCGAGTGGGTCCCCGCCATAACAACGGTGACCAGCCAATATACTACCTACGCGCTCTTGGGCGTGTGTATCCCCTTCTGCATTTATTACGTTTACGCATACTGGCGACTGCATCAGAAGGGATACAAAATTTCTTTTCAAAAGGTGTTCTTGCTGGTCATTGTGGCGATAGTTTCTCTGGCTTGCTGGGGGTTTGACTCGTTCGGAGAAGCATTCTTCGTGATGAACTTCTTTCATGCGTTGCAGTACTTTTTTATTGTGTGGTTCATGGAGAAGAAGAATATTACCTCAGTTTTCCGTTTGGACCGGATTGCCATTGGCCGACAGATCGCGCTGGCGATCTTTGTGTTTATCAGCGTGGGTTACGGCGTGTATACCCTGTTGGATATGCCTGGATTTCAATTGGGTAACAGGACGCTGATTTCTATGGTAATGGTGGTCTCGATCCTGCACTTCTGGTACGACGGATTTATCTGGTCGGTCCGCAAGGGGCAGGTCCGGTAGTGCTCATCCGGGTATCGAAGCGGAAGTTACGGGTTTGACCCTCATGAGTGACAGCCAATCGGCGAAACATCCTTTTGCAACGGTGATCGCGATATTGGTGGGCATCTCACCGCTTGCTGCAATAATGGTCTGGGCAGCATTGCCGATCAAGCCCGGAGACATCAAGGGGCATCAACTCTACCTTGAGGCAGAACACTTACGTGTTGAGGCAGAACGCTTGCGTGGTGATGGCCAGATTGAAGAGGCGGATAACCAGATTAGGCGGGTGATCGAGTTGTGCGAGCAAGCTTTGGAATGGAACCCCCAATCGAGTGATGCGTACTGTACGAAGGCGCTGGCCCTTGCATTCAGTGGTAAAGTCGCTCAGGCGATGCCCCAGTTCTTCGAAGCTCATCGGATTAAGCCAAGTCACCCAGTGGCTAATTTTAACATTGGCTCCTTTTATCACAGACAGGGTCGCCTGGAAAAGGCGCAGCAATACTACGAGATGACCTTGCTGGTCAGTAGAGGCCATGCCGAGGCGCACAACAACTTGGCGATGTTGCTTTCCGGAGATAAGGCGCTTGACCATTACCAGTCGGCAGTACGACTAAAGCCGGATTATTTCGAAGGGCACCGCAATCTTGCCAACACGCTTAGATCGATGGGGCGAATCGACGCAGCCGTTACGCATTATCAAAAAGCGATGCAAATTGCGCCGGAATCGGTCGAGCCCTGTTTCATGCTGGCGTTGATCCGTGCCGAGCACTCGAACGCGAAATATCGAGACCCGGATGAAGCGATAGAATATGCTACGCGCGCGGCCCAGTTGACCAATTATCGTGAACCGACAGTGCTTAAGGTCTTGGCTGCAGCACAGGCCTTGGCAGGGCGGCTTGGCGAGGCTATTGCGACGACTGAGCAGGCACTGGCCATCGCAAGTAAGGCGCAGCATGCCCAGTTGGCCAGTCAAATTGATAAGCGCCTGCAACTCTACCGCAAGCAGCAAGCCCATCAGGACGGTGAGACGCTGCCGTGATGCATAATGCGGCCACTTGCGCCGGTCAGTACGTGTACCCCCAACGTGATCGTTGATCCTGCCCGGTGGCAGTCGTACTTTATGCCTGGCAGGCTTACTGAAGGCGGTATGGGGGCGTGTTGGCGAAGCAGCTAAGTTTTCCCCCGCCACCCATTGTGCGTGATTAACACGACATCAAGTATCGCGCCGTAGAAAGCCAGGGCATGCTCAAGAAGCATTCTGATCAGCAGGGAGAACTCGCAATGGGTAACTGGAGCCACGCAGGGCCAATCAAACGGGAGTGCGTTTTGGTCCGCCCCTGTGGTCCAATAATGGTTTAGGCAAAGCCTCTCATTGTCGAGGAACAATATAGATCAAGCCGAACTATCACGAGGCTCATGGTAACTTGGCCAAAACCTTGGCGGGCCGAGGTAAAATAGGTCAAGCTGCATATCACTTATGTGAGGTCCTGCTGGTCGAAACTGGATTTGTTCCCACAGTTGATGCCTTATGGAAACTGCGATCCTTGGATGAAACAAACGATTGTACAGGTTAAACGCCGCAGAAAGATGGAAAGCCATGACGGATAAAGTGGCAAGTGTCACTTCAGGATTAGGTTCCGCCAGTAGCGAGAAACAAATCGGCGCCGCCGATTTTGCCGCTGGAACATGCTTTTTCCTTTCAGGGTTTCTTGCACTGACTTACGAAATCTGCTGGATTCGTACGGCGTCTCTGGTATTCGGCGCGGCCAACCTGGCGTTGAGCACTGTCCTGGCAGTCTTCTTTGCGGGATTGGCTTTGGGCAGTTTCATTTTTGGCCGGTATTCACCCCGCACGAACCGGCCATTGCGGATCTACGCGGTGATGGAAATCTGTGTCGGCCTGTTGGCCATGTTGACGCCCATCGCCTTTTCCGCCATCGATGTGATTTACGAGCAATTTTATCCAAACATACAACACAACTTTGCGATGCTGTCGTTGATGCGTTTCGTGCTCGTGGTCGCCATTCTATTGCCACCGACCGTACTCATGGGGGGAACCTTACCGCTATTTTGCCGCCAATATGTGCGCAGACAAAGAGGGATATCAAGTGCGGTAGGCTTGTTGTATGGACTTAACACTTTGGGCGCAGCTATTGGATGCGGCGTGTGTGGATTTCTGTTGATTCGTTATGTGGGCGTCAACACAACAATCTTTATCGCGGCTGCAGTCAACATCGCAGTTGGAGTTATCGCGTGGATGCTTCCTCTTGCGGCTGAACCGGTCATGGGCGATAGCAGGGCATTGGATTCTGATGGAGGTGTTTCATCTACGGCGAAAGCCGGCTCGCGCAAAACCGTATGTATCTATATGCTTTTTTGGGCGGTAGGTTTTGTTGCCCTCGGCAACGAGGTTTTGTGGGCGCGGTATCTCACCCTGTTGTTGTATAATTCGGTATACACCTACACGTTAACACTGACGGTGGTTTTAATCGGGATTGTTTTGGGCAGTATGTGGGCGGGGGGTTATTTTGACTTCAGCCATCGCCGGGCGCTGCTATTCGGCTTGATTCAGGTTGGTAATGGCCTGATCGTTTTAACGGTGCTGATGTTGCCCGCCGCGTTCTGGCACACCTTTGCGCTTGTGCCATTCTGGATCGTTGTGCTCGTCATGCTTGTGCCCGCGGTGTTGTCGGGGGTCTCTTTTCCACTGGCGATCCGCATGGTAGTTGATCACCCGGCATTGGCCGGCGTCGGTGTAGGCAAGATGGCTGCGCTCAATACTTTCGGGGGAATCTTCGGCGCACTGTTGGCCGGATTTGTGGCGATACCTTTGTGGGGCCTGCACGTCAGCGTCATGGCTACGACCGGGATCAGCCTGCTTGTTGGGTTCACCGCCTGGCTTTTGCTTGATCATTCCTCGGGTTTGCCTTGGCGTGTGGGCTTGATCGCGCTTTGTATCGCGGCTTGGCTTGGCGTTCCAAATTTGATGGGTACACAACTGCCGGCGGATTTTCTGTCAGGTCAGGGGGAATTGGTGGATTATCGAGAGGGCTTGAGTTGCCACATGGCCGTCTTGCGCCGTGACGGAAGACTTGATTTGGAAATTGATCGGATGTGGCAGGGACAGGACGAAAAGTACCACCAGATCATGGCGGCGCACATACCTATGTTACTGCACCAGGCCCCGCAGCGGGTCCTGGTGATCGGTCTTGGTGTCGGTCAGACGGCCGGCCGATTCCTTTTTCATGACATCAACGGTCTGGACTGCGCAGAGATCGAGAGCGGACTTGTCCCACTTGTGCGGGAGCATTTTGAGTCCGATTGGATGGATGATCCCCGTGTCCGGTTCATTTTTGAGGATGGCCGCAATTTCATCACGCACACCGACCAGATGTATGACCTCATTTCAATTGAGGTTGGCCAGGTTTTTCGTCCTGGTATTGCCGGGTTTTATACACACGAATTTTATCGTCGCGCACGGCAACGTTTAAACCCCGGGGGGGTGATAAGCCAATTCGTACCGATCACCTTCTTTGATCTTGATGAGTTTCGGACTGTTATTGCTACGTTTCTTGACGTGTTCCCGCACGGCGTACTCTGGTACAACACTGCCGAGATGCTGTTGATCGGCACAGCATCCGATGAACTTAGTCTGAATGCTGATCGGCTCATCGAGATTTCCAGGAATGATCGATTGCGCAAGGATCTTGAATTTGCGTACTGGGGTGGCCCTGCCCATTACTTGAACCGCCCCGAAGCACTGGCGGCCGGCTTTCTGATGGGCTCCAACAGTCTTGCGCGTATGGTACAAGGAGCAGCAATCTACCACGATGATCGACCTCATCTGGAGTACACTACCTCAGTTAATCGCAAGACGCGTTCCTTGCCGGAGATTGTGGCCTTGGTCAGGAACCATCTCGATCCTATACCCGCAATTCTCGATGCCTCGGCTGACTCAACTTTGACGGTGGCCAGTGAGTCGATTCGCCAGTACAACCTGAAAGACATTGTCGCGAGCTCAATTTTAGAGCCAGTACCTAATTTGCTCAGCAACGGTGAACAGGAGCAGGCGATCAGAGCGTTGCGCCGGGCCATAGGAGTGAACCCCAAAAATTTTTCGGCGCTCTTACTATTGGGCCAAGCGTTGGCATCGGAGGACAAGCCAAGGTGGCAGGAGGCTGCCTCCTGCTTTGAACGGGCGCTTGAAATCAACCCGAATGTTGCGAATCTTCATAATCAGTTGGGTAGGATATTCATGATCCGTAGTAGCCCGGACAAGGGGATACAGCATTTTCGCCGCGCGCTGGAAATTAACCCAGACCACATCGAAGCACAAAGGAACCTCCAAAAGGCGCTGGGCAGCACGCGTATCGATGATTTGGGCCAATAGAATTTCCCGGAAAGTTGGTGCTCGACTGTGTGCATCGAGTGTTGGTGGGGTATCCTGCTATTGGGTGCCTTGCCCCGGCATATCTTGGTCGCCCTCTTTGGTTTCCAGTGAGGTGATCCCTGGCCCCAATTGCGACATGTCATTGTGATATTCAACGTTGCGGGCAAGCCGCTCGGCTATCAGATCGTCGGCCACGAGGATGCGCTGGAAGAACATCATAAGCAGCGTGCTCAGATAGCGCCTTCCCATTTCACGGATCTTTAGGTTTGACATACCCCAGCTTCGGCCGTGCCAGCTGATGGGAATTTGAATAATGTTGTACTTGCGGGTCAAGGCGCTGAGCGACATCTCGAGCGTGATGTTGAAGTGACTGGCGACGTAGGGCCCGCAATCACGAATGACATTGGTGCGATAAGCCTTGAACGCATTGGTCAGGTCATTGCATCGCGTCCAGAACATGACTTGCACACACCGGTTGACGATGCGGTTGACGATGCGTTTTACGATAGGGTACTTTTTGACACTGCTGTCTCGAGTAAAACGTGACCCAAATACACAGTCGTAACCCTCTTCAATCTTGCGGTAGTAGGCGATCACATCTTCGGGATTATCGGAGAGGTCGGCCATGTAGATCACCACGATGTCGCCGGTAACTGCTTCCAGCCCGGATCGAATAGCGCGGCCGAACCCGTTGGGTGCCTTTCGGCTGATATGACGCAGATTTGAATCATGCTCCATTTGAGCCCGGACCACCGCTTCCGTGCCGTCATGGCTGCAGTCGTTCACGACAATGATCTCATGATCGATGGCGTGAACCTCGTCAAGGACATGCCGCAATTCGTCGAGACACTTCCCTATGTTTTTTTCTTCATTGTGGGCTGGAATGATGAGGGACAGCTTCATCGGATCAGTGTTGGAGAAAAAAACACTTACGTCAGGATGGGACCTAGTGTCTGACGGTACTGAGTTATCCATTGGTGGATGTCCTTGACGACATCTTCCGTGCGGCGTGTCGGGCGCCAGTCAAAGTCTTGCCGTACCTTGGCGGTATCGGTCAGATAAATCCGCAGGTCAACCGAACTGGTCTGGGGCGCCGGTAAAATTGTTATCCGCTGGCCGGTGATCGATTCACAGATTTGAGTTAGTTCGAGCAGCGAAACCGAGACATCTGCCCCGCCACCGACATTATAGACCCGCCCGTCCCAGTGGGCTTGTGACTGGGACATTGCCACGAACAGGTCCGCAAGATCTTCAATATGCAGCAGATCCCGCACCTGCTTGCCGTTGCCGCCAAAACCGATGTATTGGAGCGGTTTCTTGAAGGTATGTGCCGCAACCCACAGCGTAATGACCCCCTGGTCAACCCTGCCCATCTGCCATGGCCCTGCCAGGATTCCGCATCGTAGGATCAAGGCCTTCATTTGATAACTATGGACGTATTCCTGAATAAGTAATTCACCGGCCAACTTACTGGCGCCGTAAAAAGAACGCGCGCCTTCGAGCGGAAAAGCTTCACTGATGCCGTGTTGAGAACAACCCGTCTCACCCGTGTGGGGTTCCCAGTGATACCGCGTTTCGTCTTCGCGGAAGGGAATTTGGTTCAACAGGCCGATAGGGTAAACACGACTAGTGCTGAGGAATAATAATGCAGCGCCTTGTTTGCGGGCCGCTTCCAGGCAGTTGATCGTGCCGTTGAGGTTCGTATTGGTCACGTAGACAGGAGATCCTGTGACGCCTGCCTGGACCGAAGGTTCGGCTGAACAGTCGATCAACAGGTCGAAATCAGGCAAAATTTCAAGGTCTTCGACGCAGCGGATATCACAGTGAATAAAGTCGACCTCAGCGTCCCGCAGGCGTGCCAGATTAAGTTCGCTGCCCCGACGCTTGAGGTTGTCAATGGCCGTGACGGTTACGCGCGGAAACTGTTCTTTGACCAGCACTGCCAGGTTTGATCCTACAAATCCCGCCCCGCCCGTGATAAGCAGACTATCGAATTGCATTGTTTGCCACTTATTGGTGAGCCAACCTTGCCATCGTTGTTCCCGGCAGAAACGTTCCAGTTTGCAAGCTTATCGCGGGGTATGGGCAGTGACAAGCCAAGGGTATTGCAGGCCATATCGACGGCTAGTTGCAATCATGCCGCACCAAAGAGATTTTCTGTAGACCATTACCGGGACAATTTACCGTGGTGCGATTAACCAATGACATGTATTGGTTACCGATTGTATTGGCTTTATTTCAAAGCGCCTCGAAAGGCGCCGCGTTTATCGAATGATAATGAGAGATAGCGCGGCCCTTTCCTGGTGCTAGTTGCCTGAGATCGGCTTATCGGTTGCCGGGTTATTGCGGGCTTGGCCCCGTTTCTTCGTGGCGTGTCGCTGTTGGCGGTTTACATGACACAGGTTCCAGGACGTCAAAATTCTTGTATCGGACTACATCGTTGCCGATACTGTTTCAGATGTCGCCGCAAAAATTGCAGCTAAGACAA
>CAUZAW010000028.1:0-17082 GCA_963577735.1 Phycisphaerae bacterium
ATGGCTGCCAACTCTTGCTCGTTGAGGCCGGGCTTTTCGTCCAGGTCCGCATCGGGCTGGGACCGTATATAAGCAAGACCCTCCTCGGCCAACTTGTCGACAGTAAGGATCTTGAACATATCAGACATCTGTATGGTTCCGTTGTCCTCGGCAGCGTCCGATCAACTTGCCGCGTCAACGGCTTCAAACGCGGACGCCGCCGCATTAATAGTCCGGTCGATAATGTCCGCGTCATGGGCAGTGCTGACAAACCATGATTCAAACTGGCTGGGCGGCAATATCAGTCCCTGTTCGAGCATGGCCCGGAAAAACACTGCGAACGCTTGCGTGTCACATTGCGTCGCTTGTTCGTAATTGATCACCGGCTTACCTGTAAAAAAACAACACAGCATAGACCCGACCCTCGCCACCTGCACCGGCACAGCGACCTTGCTGGCGGCCTGAACCAGTCCGTGTTCAAGGCGTCTTGAGGACGTTTCCAGTTGTTCGTACGCTCTCCCATCGTTGAGGGCGTCAAGAGTGGCCAACCCTGCAGCCATGGCCAGCGGATTACCACTAAGTGTGCCCGCCTGGTAGACCGGGCCCTGCGGCGCGACAAGTTGCATCAACTTTTCACGCCCACCATATGCGGCACAGGGCAGGCCACCGCCAAGCACTTTGCCCAGACAGGTCAAATCCGCTTCCACGCCATATAGTGCCTGAGCACCCCCATATGCTACGCGGAACCCAGTCATGACCTCGTCGAAAATCAGGATCACTTGATGGCGATTGCAGATGTCCCGTAGCCCTTGCAGGTAACCTTCCCGCGGCGGGACGCATCCCATGTTGCCAGCGATCGGCTCAACTACCATGGCAGCTACATCGTCGTGTTCTTGCAAAGCCGTTTCCACCGCTTCGAGGTCGTTAAAGGGCACGAGCAACGTCGTTGACACTATTTGCGCAGGCACACCAGCCGAACTGGGTACGCCCAGGGTGGTAGCACCGCTACCGGCCTCGACGAGCAGGGCATCGCTGTGGCCATGGTAACAACCGGCGCATTTGATGACCTTGGTGTGTCCCGTGGCCCCGCGGGCCAAACGGATGGCGCTCATCACCGCTTCAGTGCCGCTGTTGACAAAACGCACCAGATCGATGGAATCAACTGCATCACACACTCGCTCGGCCAGCAGGGTCTCGGCCAAGGTAGGCATACCGAAGCTCATGCTGTTGGCCGCAGCCTGCGAAATAGCGGTGACCACTGACGCTGGCGCGTGCCCGAGAATCAGCGGCCCGTAGCTAGCAACGTAATCAATGTAGGTGTACCCATCGATATCCGTAACCTGAGCACCACACCCGCTGCGGACAGTGATGGGCACGCAACCCACGGCCTTATATGCCCGTACGGGGGAGTTGACCCCCCCCACAAGGCTGTGGCATGCCCGTTCAAACGCCTGACGACTCTTGGCAAGGCAGTCTATTTGCGTGAGCATGCTGCTCATGGCCGACCAGTGTAACATTTTTTACCGGTGCACCGTCCAGTGCTCGTGACTTTGCTGAAACCCCCATTCCCTGATAAGATAATGTTTACTTTTGGATGATTGTTTTGAGCGACGCGGTCCGACCATGACTCTAACAGCTGAACGAAAAACGCAGATTATCAGCGATTATCAGCGTGGCCAAACCGATTCGGGTTCGCCGGAAGTACAGGTGGCCCTGCTCACTGAGCGGATCAACTACATGACCCCGCACTTGAAAACTCATAAGCACGACTTTGCCTCAAGGCGAGGTCTGTTGAAAATGGTCAGCCGGCGCAACCGGCTGCTGCGATTTCTGGAAAGCAGGGATCGTGGCAAGTATTTGGATTTGATAACCAAACTGGGGCTACGCAAGTAGCCTTTGTTTATGTTGGTTGGACTGCGGCGGGTCGTTCCCACCGCAATCCAATATTGAGGTTGCCAGAGGTAGACGGCAGACGGCCAGACGCACTAGGGGAGTGGTTTAGTGCTTTAGGTCATCTGTCTTCTGCATCCATCGGCCTCCATATAGACTGGACCACTGACCGGTAGGTCCAGCGTGGTCAGGTGAGCATCTGCTCGCCGGCTATTGTTGTCGGGCGTTGATTTTAGCGCCGGACGGTATTTGTTTTTATCAGTAATTAGGCAAGGATGATGCAAACATGTCAGTAGAAAAAGTTGAAATGGAACTGGGTGGCCGCACTCTGAGCATAGAGACCGGCAAGATCGCCAAACAGGCCGATGGCGCCGTTATGGTCCAGCACGGCGAAACCGTAGTGCTAGGGACTGTGGTGACGGATAAACCGCGAGAGGGGATCGATTTCTTTCCCATGACCGTGGATTACCGCGAGAAACTGCCTGCGGCGGGCAAATTCCCCGGCGGCTTTCGCAAGCGGGAAGGGGCACCCAATCAAAAGGAAATCCTGACCATGCGAAACATCGATCGGCCCATTCGGCCGCTGTTTCCCAAGGGGTTTAACAATGAGGTGCAGATTCAGTGCTGGGTGCTGGCTGCCGATGGGCAAAACGAACCGGATGTGCTTGCCGGCATCGCAGCTAGCGCAGCCTTGGCAGTCAGTTCCGTGCCCTTTCAGGGGCCTGTCGGTAACGTACGTGTAGGGCGGGTCGATGGTCAACTGGTGATCATGCCCACCGCCGCACAAAGTGAATATTCTGATTTGGACATGCTTTTATGCGGTCACCATGACGGACTGAACATGATCGAAGTCGGAACCCATGAACTTAGCGAAGATGAGGTACTACAGTCCATTGAGTTCGGCTGGGACCATGTCAAGCAAGTGGCGTCGCTGATCGACCAGCTGGCGACCAAGGCTGGCAAAGACAAAGTTATACCCCCACTGGATCTACCCACTGACGAGGTAGTGGATACGGTCAACAGCAAATTAGCCGCCCCGCTTAAGGCGGCCTTGACCTTGGAGGGTACGAAACTCGACCGCAAAGACGCTTGTGACAAGGCGTCACAAGAGTTCCTTGCGACACATTTATCCAAGCCCGGTGAAGACGCCTCCGCGGCCCAAGTTAACCACTGGCAGGAGCAGGTCGCTGCCGCTCGGATGGCCATGCACGACTTGGAGGAACGACTGGTCCGTGAAAACATACTCAACGGCACCCGCAGCGACGGACGTACACCCGACCAATTGCGGTCGATCTCCTGCGAAACGGCGATCCTACCCCGCGTTCACGGTTCATCGCTGTTTACCCGCGGGGAAACCCAGGCTCTAGTCACCGTGACCCTAGGTACCGGAAAAGATGAGCAAATCGTCGATGGGCTCGGTGAGGAGTACAGGGAAAAGTTTTACCTGCACTACAACTTCCCGCCGTTTTCCGTCGGCGAAGCCAAGCGTATTACAGGTCCCAGTCGACGCGATACCGGCCACGGCATGCTTGCCCAAAGAGCGTTGCAACCGGTCATGCCCAAAATCGAAGACTTTCCCTACACCGTACGCGTGGTCAGTGACATCATGGAGTCCAACGGCTCTTCCAGCATGGCCAGTACCTGCGGTGGAACCCTGGCGATGCTGGATGCGGGCGTGCCCATCACCTCACCGGTGGCTGGGATCAGTATCGGGCTGGTCAGTGAAAATGGCAAGGAGGTTTACCTGACCGACATTCAGGGCGAGGAGGATCATTTCGGTGATATGGACTTCAAGGTCACGGGCAGCCGAAAGGGTATTACCGCCATTCAGCTGGACCTGAAGATCCGCGGCTTAACTATCGAGCAGATTCGCACGACCTTCGAACTGGCCCGTAAGAACCGATTAGAAATCATCGACATGATCGAGGCGGAGATACCCAAGGCACGGGCCGAATTGAGTCCCCACGCGCCGCGCTTGCTATCAATCAAGATCGATCCGGATAAAATTGGCAGACTTATCGGTCCAGGTGGCAAGACGATCCGTGGGTTGGAGGAAACCACCGGGGCCCGCATCGAAATTGAAGAGGACGGCACGGTTTTAATCTCAGCAGTCGGGGGCAACAAAGCCGAGGCAGCTCTCGAAGAGGTCGAGAAACTATGTGCAGAGGTCAAAGTAGGCCAAGTATATTCTGGCAAGGTCAATTCTATTAAGGATTTCGGTGCGTTTGTTGAGCTAATACCTGGTCAGGATGGACTCTGCCATATCTCCGAGTTGAATGACGGATACGTTGAAAAAGTCACAGATGTGGTAAAAGTTGGTCAAACCATTCGTGTAAAAGTACTTACGATCGATGACCAAGGGCGAGTCAAGCTTTCGCGTAAGGCGGCCATGGCTGAGGAAGCAGCTGGCGACAATGCCAATGAGAGTTCTGCCACCGTACAAAGTTAACGATGGAACTTGGATTGATGCAGAGGATATAGTTAGCTACTGTAAACAGGGCAGAAACAGGCTTTCTAGGTTTGAATGATTTGGCGCCTTTAAATACTTGAAATAGGACTGTACTTACACTATTAATACACATGGAATTAATGAGAACAGTTCTCATTTGTCGCCAAGTCGAAATGCCAGAGTTTTAAATGGTAAGGCATCTGGATTTGACAGGGATATTCTCTGTCGGAGCTTACCGTAAAACGTAACTGTCCAAGTTGAATGCAACTGCAGGGAAAATTCTCGAATCGACGACTCGGTTTAATATTGGAAATCCACTATGCCAGTCTCTGGGCAAGTTAAGTGGTTCGACGCGAAGAAAGGATTTGGTTTTATTGTCGGGCCAGATGGACAGGACGTTTTCGTCCATTACTCCCAGATCGAAGGGGAGGGTTTCCGCTCCCTGAAAGATGGCGAAACCGTTGACTACGAGCTCGTGGAAGGCGAAAAGGGTTACCAAGCGCAACAAGTGTCGCGGAGTACTCAAGGCGAACAGGAACAAGCGTGACCTCTCATCGCTTGGTACTGCGTAGTCAACGCAATGATGTGGTTCTGGTTCGGATTGGCTGTCGGGGTCCTGCTGGCAGTCCTACCGGCAGCCATTGTGGCCAGACGATGGACACGGCGAGCGCGACGACTTGAGCAACGCGCTCGCGGTGCAGAGCGTCTTGCAGAACTGGGTACGCTCACCGGCGGGTTAGCCCACGAGATCAAGAACCCGCTGTCAACCGTCAGCGTCAATGTCCAGTTGATCCAAGAAGATTTATCGCAGTTGGCCGACGAGCTACCCACCGAAACCGGCGAGCATCTGCGCCGCATCGACAGGCGATTCGATTCGCTCAATCGTGAAACACAGCGTTTGGGTGATATCCTCAAGGATTTCCTCCAATTCGCTGGCCGGGTCAAACTCGAATGTAGCGCCACAAATGTCAATAATCTGATCGATGAACTGTGTGATTTTTTCCTACCACAGGCACAAGCGGCCAACGTTCGCCTACGCACCCAGTTTGATACCGCCTCGCCTATGGTGAACATCGACCGCGACCTGTTCAAGCAGGCCATGCTCAATCTCATGATCAATGCCTGCCAAGCCATGACGGACGCTCGGCATAATTCGCAACGTGGTGGCCATGAAGACGAGTTGATTGTCCGCACTCAGCAGCAACGTGGGTTTGGGCAGTTGCCCGAACTGCTCGTGCACGTCATTGACACCGGCCCAGGTATGGCCCCAAAGGTAGTGGCGACGATCTTTCACCCCTATATGTCTACGAAAAAAAGTGGTACGGGCCTAGGCTTACCCACCGCCAGGCGCATTATCGAAGAGCACGGTGGTTCGCTCACCTGCCACTCCGAACCACAGCGTGGCACCGACTTCGTCATCGCCTTGCCACTTGAAGAAGCAACTGAGCCAACTTGACATTACGCGACCACGCCGGTTTCCTCACTGGATAGATTGGCCTGCCAACGGCTTGGATTGGCTCTTCGGTAGCGTTATCTGCCTGCCAGCCAACTGCAACTTTTGCCCTAGCGTCCGGCTCATGTGATCAAGTGTCAGGCTCGTCAAGAAACTCTTGACGTGCAAACGAATAGCCTTGAACTGGTCATGCAGTGGACATGGCTGGTCGTCGTCACACGTGGCAAGGGCCACCACGCACTGGTCAAATTGCTCTGTCCCGTCGACAACAGCCACGATGTCATAGAGCGTGATCTGACCTGGAGGCCGGGCAAGGGCAAACCCACCGCCTCTGCCCTTGGCACTCAGCAGCAAGCCTTTACGCGCTATATCCTGAAAAATCTTAGCCAAGAACTGACGGGGCAAATCCGTGCCTTCGCATAGTACATCCAATAGCACATAGCCATCTGAGCGGACCAGAGCCATTCTAGCCATGGCGCGAATGGCATAGGAGCAGGCATTCGAGCAGATCATTGAAACAATCCAGCAGGAGCTTAATATATCATTGTCATTTTATGCCAAATCAGATTTACGTGATAGGCCGTCCAGCACCTGTGAAGACCACTGCCAATCACAGGCAACCTCAGTAAGGCCCATCAAATGATGGGTTTGGGTCGTAGCGGTACTCTGGCTAGAATAATGCGTTTGGCCCCGTGTACCGACCGACGAAAGGCAAGTATGGGTACGAAATCAAGTAACCGTTCGACCACAGCACCGCACACCGCCACGGAGCTTAAGACGACCGGGTTTCCCGGCATTGATACCGGGCATTGCGCTGTTTGCGGATTGCAGTGGGGTGATGAGGGCAAGGGCCAAGTCGTCGACCTGCTCTGCACATCGTTTGACATTGTCGCCCGCTACAACGGGGGCAGCAATGCCGGCCACTCCGTGCAGATTGACGATCAGAAGTTCGCCTTGCACCTTATTCCCTCGGGCATTCTCAACCCCCAGACGCTCAACGTTGTGGGTAACGGTGTGGTCATAGATCCCGCCGCCATGCTCGAGGAAATCCAAGGCCTGCAGCAGCGGGGCATAGTGGTGGAAGATAACCTGCGCATCAGCGACCGCGCTCACGTGGTCTTGCCTTACCACAAGGTCCACGACGAGTTGTTCGACAACGCCCTAACCCAGATTCTGTCAGGCTCAGTCCCGCTGGGTACGACCCGGCGCGGCATCGGCCCCTGCTATGCCGACAAGGCACTGCGCCTCACCGCTGTCCGCATGATAGACCTGCTTAAGCCAAACGAACTAAAGCCCAAGCTCGAGCGGATCGTCACCTTGAAAAATACCACGCTTGGAGCCCTGGCGAAGCTGTGCGGCCGACCATTCGAACCGTTTGTTGCTGATGACCTATACGAAACCTATCTCGCCCATGCCGACGCCTTGCGACCGTTTATTTGCGACACACGGCACCTGCTGGAAAAGGCCGTTAACGATGGCAAAAAGATTCTTTTCGAAGGCGCCAACGCCGCACTGCTGGACATCGATCACGGGACTTATCCGTTTGTAACTTCCAGCAGTTGTTCGTCGTTGGGCATTTACCCGGGCACCGGCTTGCCCGGGGGCACAGTCAAAAATGTTATCGGTATTGTAAAACTATACACCAGCCGCGTGGGTGAGGGGCCGTTTCCCACCGAACTGGAAGGTGAAGAGTCCCAGCGTCTGCGCGTGGCCGGTAACGAGTTCGGCACCACGACCGGCAGGCCGCGCCGCTGCGGTTGGCTTGATTTGGTAGCCGTGGATTACGCTGCCCGCCTCAACGGCGTCACGGCCATGGCCTGTACCGGCCTGGCCGTACTGGCCGAACTTGACCAAATCAATGTTTGCGTCGGTTACCGATACCACGGCCGGGCACTTGACAATTTCCCCGCTGACGCTGATGTGCTGGCTGATATCGAACCGATATATGAACAATTCGACGGCTTCGGTACATCGCTGGGCGCGTGCACCTCGTACGAAGAGTTGCCCCAAGCAGCCCGTGATTATGTCCAATTTATTGAAAAGCGACTTACACTGCCAATCCGATTCCTCTGTGTCGGGCAGCGCCGTGACCAGATCATCAATAAACACAGTTAATTCGTAATAAAGCTAGCTAATTGTGCCCCAGGGCAACACCTCCAATCCGCCCGCTGCCAAGTCACGCGCCCAGCAGACTATCGAGTCGCTGGCCCGGCTCGGTTTGCCGCGGGACACTTTGCCCCGTCACATTGCCATCATCATGGACGGCAATGGGCGCTGGGCGCACATGCGCAACCAGCTACGCATGTTCGGCCATGAGCAGGGGGCCAAGACAGTCCGCGATATCGTCAGCGAGTGTGCTCGCCTTGAGATCGAAGCGCTGACGCTCTACAGCTTTTCCACCGAGAACTGGTCTCGGCCAGCGCAAGAGATCGAGTTTCTCATGAATCTTTACGTCCAATACCTCATCGCCGAACGTTCGATGATGATGGACAACGACGTCCGCTTCGTCCAGATAGGACGCCGCCACGGCCTGCCCCAGCATGTCCTTGATGAACTCGATCGCACCAGCCAACTCACTGCCGCCAACAAAGGCCTGACGCTGGCGCTGGCGATCAACTACGGCTCACGCACCGAGATACTTGACGCCGTTTTCACCATCGCCAAAAAAGTCCAAGCCGGCCGGTTGGACCCTGCGGCTATCACTGAACAGACCATCAGCGACCACCTCTATACCGCCGGCCTGCCCGACCCCGACATGCTCATCCGCACCGCCGGTGAAATGCGTGTCAGCAACTATCTACTTTGGCAGATCAGCTACGCGGAAATATACGTCTGCAATACCTGCTGGCCGGATTTCACCGTAGATGAATTGCACAAGGCCCTGCGCACCTTCGCCTCCCGTGTCCGCAAATTCGGCGGCGTGCCGAAAGGCTAATCCACGCCCCCCCCCACCGGTATCATTGCCTGCCATTGCTGTTCCGTGATGCCGAATTGATCAACGGCATAACCACTGGCCGCCTGCCACCAATCACGGAGCAATAATGCACCGTAAGGATTATTGTCAACCGCCGCGCAGAACCGCACGCCTTTTACCGCTTGGCCCAACTGTCCATCTTCGACCAGTACATGACCATCTTTGATCACGTACCGGGGATTCTCAAACATACGCTGGGGATCGGCGGTGTCATCATTGTAAATGGTGATATCAGCATCGGCTCCGGGACCGAGGTGCCCCTTGTTGGCCAGCCCCAGCGCCGCCGCCGGTGCGGCGCGGGTGATGATGGCGATGTCGCTGAGCGTCATCTCACGGTTTATACCCCCCAACCCGGTGTACTGACGCGCTGCCTTGTTGGCAGCCGCTAGTTGTTCGTCCCGCAGTGGCTTGCTCATCAAGAGTGCAATTAACGCCGGGTAATTCAAAAATGAACCGCCGTTGGGATGATCTACCGTCAACGCGTATTGCCACGGGTTGTCCCACAATAGCGCCAATTCCAGGCCGGTCGCCCACTGCACAGCGTGCACCGGGTGGGTCGGTTGATGAACAAGCGGCATCAGACCGAAGCAGTCCTCGTTACCTGATTCAACAAAGCGGGCGGGCTTGCAAGGCGACCCCGCCTGCCGGTACAGGTTGTATTCCAGAGGTAGGTCAGCTGTGGCCGTAAAGGCCGGGCCATAGGCCACCATGCCTAGGTCAGCGGTGACTGTTTTGTGATCGCTCACATGTCTCAAGAGATATTCAACTTCACTCCTGAGGCTGCCATGCTTTGTCCTACCGTACGCGTAGTATTGCAAGTGAGCCAGGTGAAATCGTTGCCCTTTCAACGCCTTGATCATCTCGATCGTGATTTCCACGCTGCCGGGCTCACCCAGTTGCGGCCCGTGTATGTGCGTCGGGTGCGGCAAGTCCAATCGTTGCTGTGCGGCGGTCAGCACTTCGAGCATCCTTCGCGGTGACACCTTGGTGCCGGCGACCTTATCATCGATCGTATCAATGTGATTTTTGGCAGCATCGCGCCGCCACGCCGCCACGGCCACGGGGTTGACCGCCTTGATCCCGTAACCGCCTGTGGCCCGCAGCAGTTGGGCGATCATTGCCACAACGCCGTCTTCATCTCCTTGGTCGATGCGATCAATCAGACCCTCATGATTGGCCATCAACACGAGTATGGCCGTGTCAATGTTATCCATCACGTCCAGTTGCAGATGAGCGTGCGCAGCTGCAGACGGCGCAACTGCTGCCTCGACTGCAGTGGTATAACCCAAAAGCGCATACAGCCGTCCGGTATCCGGCGCCGTGGGCACCACCTGCTCGTAGCCGGTTGCTGACTGAATCTGTCGTGCCGCGTTCACGGACATGGACGCCAGGTGAGCGTGCATCTCGACGCCCCCAGGCATCACCACCATGGCCGTCGCGTCGATCGTGCGAGGCTGTTCATCTTTGGGCAATTGGGCCACGATCTTTCCGTCATAAGATAAAATTTCACGTACGTCACCATCAACGCCGTTGACCGGGTCATAAGTTCTGGCATTAACGATGCGCAGTGCCCGGCTCATTGGCACGTCCCGATTGCTTGGCGCAAATCAGCCAGCAGTTTCACGGTCGGATCGGGAGCAGCAGTGACCGTATCCGTACACAGCCAGAACATGGCCCCGTCAAATCGCATGACCCGAGCGGCTAAGCCAGCGGCCAAACCGGGTGTCACGAAACCAACTTGGGCCTGACTGTCCACTTCAGCGCCGATACTGATCCGCTGTGGCACATCCGCCTGTGCTTTCTCGACGGATACTGCTACATCGATGGCCTTATAGGTATGTAACTGCGGGTCGGAAAAATCAACGCCGCCCGCCGCCAATGACCGTCCCGTCATCCACGCGACGACCTCCTCGGCACCGCGGCAGTTGGCTGCATCCGGCGACGGAAGCTCCATCACTGCCATGCGCACGTGCTCCTGTACATCGACCGCCAGTTTGTGCCACTGGCTGACCACACGCGCATCACAGCCGTGCGCCATCGTCACCACCGCAGACCGGGCGTGTCGCTTCAACACAGATCTCACCCATTGCCCTGGATCCTTGGTCGCAACTGCGCGATGCTTCAACACCACCTCCAACGACGGATGCTCAGTTTTGACCAGCGATCTCTTGGCGTGTACCTGTATTATCCCATCCGATATATGCTGCTCGACGTGATCGAACTTTTTGTCCTCAGTACCGACACGGATCCAGACATCGCACTGCCGCGCCTGATCGAGCGTCGACGACCAGGCCACAGCCTGGTGCAGACGGACCGGATCAATCGGCCGGTGCGGCAGCAAGCGACCGCGTATTGCCTGCGCCAACAACACTGCTTGGTGCACCGCCTCAACGGTCAAATACTCAAGGCCGATGATGGCCGGCGCCGAGGCTGCGCACAGTATCCGCATAGCGTGTTGGATGGCATCGGAAAAGTCAGCCTCGCCTGCATCCAAGTAGGCATTCACCTGAGCACTGCCAGAAGAACGGATGTTCGGCAATACCAGCGATAAATCGCGCTTTGTACTGTTCATGTGTCAAGCCGAGTGTAAAGTGTTTGCGCCAGTTGATGCAAACGGGTCCTGCACCGGGACACATCGGTATCATGGGCAAAAACCGTGCAGACGGGGTGGCCTTGTCGAATAGGTTCGCCTATTTGTGGCACATCGGCGATCTGTTCGGCATCAAACCATTGATACAGGTCCGGCGCTGACACGTGTTTTCTGGCAAATACGATCGCTTTGCCCATGATTGCCGCATCGCTGCGTGACCGCATTTTTCTTATAGCAAGACCCTTGCCAAGTGAGTTGAGGCCAGTGGTTCGTTCGATAACCTCGATACTTGCCGTATAACGTGGGTTGACCTCTACGGGCCAGATAGCACCGCCTCGGCGACGAGCGATGATCGCATCTACCCCGAACGGACCTCGAAGATCAAACCGCTGTGCCAGTTGCACGCCTAGGTGCACCATGGCCGCTTGTTGTGCCTTCTCCAACATCAGCGGGCCAATGCTGCCGCAATAGCGATATCCGTCGCCACCAAACGACTTGTCACCTATCAATTGCTCGGTCACGCCCAGCAACCGGGCGCTCCAACCATCACCAACGTACACCATACTGACTGGCCTACCGGGCACGTACTGTTGCAGGTAATCCGTTCTTGCCACCCGTTCAGCCAGCGACCACCTGCGAATCCCTCGACCGCCCGTGCCCTGACACGGCTTGATCAGGTATTTATTCAATAGTGATGGAAACAACCACGATAACAAGGGACGATGTCGATGCATCTTGCAGAAACGAAGCCCGCGGTGTCTGGGTAGAGAGGGTAATGCCAGCGGGTCGCGCACTCGCCGCAGAGCATAGGGCGAACAACCCAACAAGGGCCGATCGAATGCGACCGCTTCAATCAGTTGTGGCTCATTTTCCAGGCCACCGGTATAGAGCACTGCCACATCCAGTGGAAGCGATGCTTCGTCGATAAGTTTAGCCAGCGCTTGTGGATATTGCTCAGGCAAACAACGGTGGACGGTCGCGACTTTTTGCAGATCACGATCAGCAAACAGATCAGCGCACCACGGCTCATAACCGCCGCGTATCGCTGACTGTGCTGCGGCTCGTGCCGACGCGCCGACGATAATTAGCTGCTTACCCATCTGGGGTGCTTAGGACGAAACAACTTCATCGATGAGCTTCAGTTCACTCTCGTCAAAGTGGGCGTTGGTCAGCGCCGCAACGTTTTCCTTGACTTGCTCAGGGCGGCTGACTCCAGTCAACGCGCTGGTAACGCGAGAATTGCGCAACACCCAGGCCAGTGCCATCTGCGCCAACGATTGGCCTCGCTGCTTGGCGTGTTGATTGAGCCGTGCCGCTCTGGTACGGACCCGGTCGGTGACGTCCTGTTCGCGTAACGCACCGTGTTTTGCCGCAACGCGCGAATCTGAAGGAATACCGTCCAAGTATTTGTCCGTCAATAACCCCTGAGCCAGCGGACAGAACGCAATTACGCCGAGGCCCGCCTCGTCTGCGATGGGTAGAAGATCATGCTCGATGCTGCGGTCGAACATGTTGTAGTAGTGCTGATGGATGACGGGACGCGACAGACCGTGATATTTAACTACACGCAGCATATCGTCTGTCTGTTGTCCGTTATAGCTGCTGATACCCGCATAAAGGGCCTTACCGCTGCGCACCGCCTGGTCGAGCGCGCCCAGTGTCTCTTCCCGCGGGGTGTCCATGTCAGGCCGGTGATGGTAGTAGATGTCCACGTAATCAAGTTCGAGCCGCCTGAGCGATTGATCGAGGCTTGCTAGCAAGTACTTGCGCGAGCCATGATCGCCGTAAGGTCCCGGCCACATGTAGAAACCGGCCTTGGTGGAAATGACCAGTTCGTCGCGAGGCAGATCCTTGATAATTTTGCCCATACGACGTTCCGCACTACCCGGGGGCGGCCCGTAGTTGTTGGCCAAGTCGAAATGTGTAATGCCCAAGTCCAATGCCGTGCGACAGATTGCCCTACAGTTGTCATCCTTGACTTGGTCGCCGAAGTTGTGCCACATGCCCATGCTGATCGCCGGCAATCGAAGCCCCGACCGACCGCACCTGCGAAAGAAGCCGTCGTTGTCGTACCGTGTTGCACTCGGCGCATAGTTTTCACCCATACCCATGGAACCTATTGTTGGCTTTGCATTGAATAATGCAACTGATCGGGCATTCACCGGTGTGTAAACGATTTGGAGTCATTCACCGGCCGGCCGTAACGAAAAATAACCAACTGACACCGCGAACAATGATATGCTTCAAGTCTTGCCCTGTGAAACCAACTCGAAGTACCCGCCAGTGCTTTGGCCAAGGCAAACAATTGCGGATTCGGTTCCTTGCGAAAACAGGAAAACCCCTCCTGGTTGGGGTAAAACCATCCCGCATTGAACTGTGGCATTCGGGACAATTCATGGAGTTATCCCTGTTTTTCCTTGGGCCGGTTGGCGCTTTGGACCAAGTCTTGCCTGGCAGTGGAACACATCATCAGTATGCGCTATCGTGATTGCTGATGTAGTGCCTGGACACCGCAGGAGCGGTTGCATATACGCAACCGCCATGTGCCAGTGCGCCCATATCACGGACCGTTTCCAGTCACCGGGCATACTCGACTGTACGCATTTCACGCAGCACTGTTACGCGAATCTCACCGGGAAAGGTCATCTCCTCGCTGACTCGCTTAGCAATATCACGGGCGATGTGGTGAGTATTGGCGTCATCCACCGAGTTGGGATCCACAACCACGCGTATCTCGCGACCGGCCTGGATCGCATAAGCCTGCTTGACCCCTTGCATATTGGTGGCGATCTCTTCTAGTTGCTCAAGTCGCTTAACATATTTTTCCAGTGTCTCGCGCCGCGCACCGGGCCGGGCGCCGCTGACCGCGTCGGCCGCCATGACGATTGGGGTGTACGGGGTCGTTGATGGAATATCATTATGGTGACCACCAATGGCGTTGAGTACCTCTTCCCTTTCGCCGAACCGCTTACAGAATTCCATTCCGATGGCCGGGTGTCCACCTTCGACCTCGTGATCCATAGCTTTTCCGATATCATGAACAAACCCGCACCGCCGCGCTATCGCGCCGTCCAACCCCAACTCGTCGGCGATCACCTGGCACAAATACGCTACCTCGTGCGAGTGACGCAGCATGTTCTGGCCATAACTCGTGCGGTAGTGAAGCCGGCCCATCATCTCCGTGATGCGTGGGTGAAGTCCTGGAATGTTTACCTCGATACACGCATCCTTACCGATCTTGAGAATCCGTTGGTTCATTTCCTTTTGAATCTCTTCGACCACCTCCTCAATCCGTGATGGGTGAATGCGACCGTCATCCAACAGTTTCTGCAAAGCTTCAGCTGCAATGGCCCGGCGGATAGGGTCGAAGCATGAAACGACCACCACGCCAGGCGTATCGTCCACAATGACGTCTACGCCAGTCGCTTTTTCAAATGATCGAATATTGCGACCTTCGCGACCAATCACACGCCCTTTCATATCGTCCGAGGGGATGGGCACAACCGAGACAGTGTGATCGGCCGTGTGGTCGGACGCATAACGCTGGATCGCCTGGAGAATAATCTTTAGGGAAATATCGCGAGCTTCCGCCTCCGTCCTCTCTGATACACGTTGAATAAGTTGTCCAGCCTCGTGTTGCAACTCCTGTTCCACGACGCGTAATGCTTCTTTCTTGGCCTCTTCCTCGCCCATGCCGCTGATCCGCAACAGTATCTGTTTCTGCTCGGCCAGCATCTTGTCCCTTGCCGCTTTCTGATCGGCGATCAGGTCATTCAGTTCGGCGTCCTTGATCGCCACTGATTTTTCACGATCCTTAATCTTGACGTCCAACTCTTTAAAGAATCGTTCTTTGGTAACCAAGGTGTCCAACTTGCGGTCGAGATTGTCTTCGCGAGAGACCGTCCGGCGTTCGCTCTCTTTTAATTCGTTGCGGGTGTCATTGGTTTTGCGATCAAACTCTTCACGCAGTTTGGCCAGTTCATTGCGGGCGTCCAACTCAAGTTGCTTTGCTTTCGTCTCTGCTTCATGGCGTGCCTCGGTAAGAATTCGGCCTGCTTCCCATTTTGCATCGCGTATCGTTCGAATACCTACAAACTTGCCCAGCAACAGAGCACCCGCAACGCCGACCACCAGGCCGACACCGGCAAAGCCAATCTCCAAGCCCTCCAGTAACAGTAAATAGCTATCCAACACGGCCTATGCTCCTTTCCTAACCCAGTTGGTCCGTATATGCGACAGACCAATAGCCCCCCTAGAGGGCTTACAGGAATAGGCATGAGCACAAAGCACTGCAACCTTTACCGGTTCAGTGTTGGATGCCGAGAATTGGATACCGATCGGCAGACGCGATTAAAACAATGACGCCTATTAACTTTGTCTTGGCCCCTACAGATGTACCTGCGACTCCAGTGCATACGGTCGGCGTGGGAGTGTCATCGGAAAATTACCACTACACCATGCTGGTCAACCTCATAGGTGACCGTTACCTAAGTAATGCAATAAAATCAGGCGATTCGGACAAAGCATTCTTAATCTATCTCGTCTGGCTTCCAAACGCCCCGCCATCACCTTTACTGACGCGATGGCGGTCTAATCGGCTTCATATCCTGACATCGTACTGCCCAGCTCATGCCGGTTATCTAAACGTACCAGTTAATAGTACGCCGTTGCCCTCACGACTGTCAAATATATGTCTGTTATTGCCCTGCGGCCATCCATCAATGAACTTGGACTTTGTTACACTCCCCCTGTATCGACAATACGGGATGGTGGCGATCCGGTGTAATCGCTACGCAAGGTCCCGTTCCATTGTTGCTTGCCACAGCGGCGTGTCTAGGGTGGTAAGTCAAGGGTAGACCTGCTTGGCGCGAGGGTTCGAGCCCTTCCTGTCCCATTCTTAATTAATATGACACATTTTGAGTCCTAGAGGACAATAACTAGCCCAAAAGCTAAACTCAAGCGCATGATCAGTGTCTTCTTGCTCATGTTGGTCGCTGGTGTGGGTATGGCTCAGGCCGCTAGTAACCCCCACCAAGTCACGCTCCGCTGGCTACGACTGGGTGGGTTGATCGCGGTGGTACTGCTGGCCGTGACCCTGGTCATCCAGGTCAATGGCGAGAAAGTCGGCGTTGTTACCTGGGTGCTGCTTGGCACAACGTTGGCTGCTTTCATCACCCAACTGATGACCGTGCAACTAGGCCATCGCAATACCCAACGTGTGGCGGCGTCTTTTGGCTTGGCGTTGGCCGTGGCCCTGGTTGTGTTGTTGCTTACAGAAAAATTGCCAGCCACCGCAGCGGACCGATCGCATGCAATGGCACCCAGATGGCCCGTGGCTTTGATGGTGACCGTCAGTTGCGGACTTCTTGGTGGCGGGCTGATGACCATGTTGCTCGGCCACGCCTACCTCACGGCCGGCGGTGAAATGTCGCAAGGCCCGTTTATACGCTTGGTGGTCTTGATGGGGGTACTGATCGGTTTGCGTCTTGCATGCAGTGGCCTGCTCGGCGTATGGCCCTGCCTGGCACAGGCCGACAACCGGCTTGCACTTTGGGATCTGGTCATGATCACGGCCCGCTATCTTATTGGCTTTGTGGCTCCGCTCGCCTTCATCTACATGACTTTCGACTGCGTCAAACGCCGCGCCAATCAGTCGGCAACCGGTATCCTGTATGTATGGCTGGTCATGATCATCATCGGCGAAGGGGCCGCCTTGGCGTTGAGTCGATCTACCGGGTACTTGTTCT
>CAUZAW010000029.1:0-17028 GCA_963577735.1 Phycisphaerae bacterium
CGTGGCCTTCGATCGCGACAAAAACCAACTGGTTGTACCGGTGGCCAGTTTACACCAGCCGGCGAAACCTGAACTCAAATTGCGGCAAGTCAACTTAACTCGCACCCACCGACCGGCCATTGCCCCGCCGCGCCCCGAGTCGCCCCAGCAACCTGACGTTGCCTTACTGGACCACCGCCGGGACCCGACAACCCGGCTTATCGGGGTCTTCGGTACCTTGGGCCAACGCCATGCTGATCCATTTGGACTTATCAACCGCCCTCCACCGCAAACGCAAGCCAAAGTCTTCGGTGTCGGCGGCAATGCACTACAACTGGTCTACGTCATCGACGCATCGGGATCACTGGTCGATTCACTGGAATTCGTCATTGTGGAGTTGAAGCGCTCAATCAGCGATTTGACTGGCCGTCAGCGGTTTTCCGTTATTTTCTTTCAGGGCGATCGTCCTCCACTAGAGGTGCCCCCGCACGGCCTGCAAGCGGCCACTCCGCAGCGAAAACAGGCCGTAAAGAAGTGGATCGACCTGGATTCGGGCAACATCACGGCCGCTGGTACCACCAACCCGGTTCCAGCGATCGAGCTTGCCCTCAAGTACAACCCGCAACTGATCATCCTGCTCTCGGACAATATCACTGGCCAAGAAGGCATGTATGAAATCAAACAGAAGCAACTGCTGCAAGCGATCGAGCAAGCCAACCGCCACGATACAAAGATCAGCACCATCCAGTTTCTTCACCGAGACCCGCTGGAAGCCGCTGGCTTGCCGCCGACAATGAAATTGATTGCCCAGCGCAATGGGGGCCGCTACCGGTTCATTGACGAACAGGAGTTAGTCATGCCATGACAGCCGCGATAGGCCTGTATCTGCTGCTGATCATCACAATGTTAACGTTGCTACCGACCATTAAGGAACACCCATGCACTTGAAATACTCCCTGCTTATCGCCCCCACCATGCTCATGGCCACTACCACGCATGCCGCGGTCGGTACGGACTCGAGCAGCGCTAACACCACAAGCTACTTCACCATGTTTTTCCGCAGTGACGATATGTTGGGCCAGTTGATTATTCTGTTACTGGTCCTATTGTCCGCCTTCACAGTCGCTTACATCATCAAGTTGTTCGTTGACCACCGTCGCAACGTACTCCTACCTGCCATACTACACCAGGAGGTTGAACAGCTGATCGGCCAGAAGAAGTACCGCCAAGCGATTGAAGTCGCAGAGAAAGACAGAAGTTATCTGGGCCTGTTGATTAGCAGCGCGATGCATCAGGCGCCGCACGGATATAGCCAGATGCAGCGGACAATCGAGGAGGTGGCCGACGCTGAAACCAGCCGAATGCTCAGGCCCATTGAATACCTAAACGTCATAGGCAACATCTCACCGATGATGGGACTGTTGGGAACCGTCTATGGGATGATCGTGGCGTTCGAACAGTTGGTTGCTGCCGCCGGCCGGCCCGAACCACACGAACTGGCTGCTGGGATCGGCACCGCGCTAGTCACGACCTTGTGGGGATTGATCGTGGCCATGCCCGCCCTGGCCGGCTATGCACTGATCCGTAACAAAGTTGATACCTTGACTGCCGATGGGTTGACCTTGGCCGAGCAGTTGATTTGCCCATTTAACAGTTCAGAAAAGGGCCCCTCCGGCGGCCAGTGAATAAAGCAGCGATTACCCACAAGGACGAATCTTCATACCACCTTTGATATTGCCCGCCGCACAGCATGCCGCCATCCAAAGTTTACCAACGCGGACCAGCCCAACTCGGCTTCAACGTCACGCCTCTGATAGATGTGACCTTTCTTCTGATCATTTTTTTCATGGTGATCAGCAACTTTATCACGCAAGAGTCGGTAAACATGATCGTCCCGGAACTGGATGAACCGACTGTGCGCCGGTTTGAGCGGATGGATCGCGTGGTGGTCAACATCGCGCCGTTGGAATACGACACGATAGAACGCGATGACGATCACCTTTCCTGGTCAGGACAACTGCAATATGTGAAGATCGGCGCAAAATATTACGGCATGGACGACATGAACCAGATGATCTCCGAATTGACCGAGGTGTCGACAAGCACGACCGACGCCCGGGGCAAGCCGCAGTTGGAGGTCGTGCTCCGCGCCGACAGCGCTCTGTACTACAGTTCTGTGCAACCGGTGATGCAAGCCATCACTGCCGCCGGCATAGGCAAAGTCCATCTGGTTTCTTATCTGCCTCAACAAGGTCCAACCCGGAGCAACCGACGTAATCCGTAAATCAGTCCGAATCGTGCAACTTGCCCATGGATGATGCCAACAAAACGGCCAACCATCGCCCGCGAAGGAAACGAAGCGGGAACGGGCAACCACGCATGGCGCTGAACCTCACCGCCATGATCGACGTGACCTTCCTGCTGGTGATCTATTTCGTAGTCACGGCCAGCTTCAGCCCCGGCGAAGGCATCCTGACCGCAAAACTGCCTCAAGGCACGGGAACGGCCGTCCTGCCCAAGTTGCCTACTAAACCACTTTCCATCATCGTCAGCGATATGGGACCAACCGGATACCGGCTGAGCATCGAAGATTTTGTCACCGAGAATCCGCCCCGCGATTTCCGTGAGCTTTACGAGCTGCTGGTTCGACTTCAATATGACAAAGCGCAAGGCCGGACTTTCGGGACGCACAAACCTGATGACCCCGTCATCATCAAGCCGTCAGGACAAGTGCGCTGGCAGCACGTGGTCAATGCCTTCAATGCCGCGGTGCGGGCCCGATACGAAAACATTGCTTTCGCCCAGGCCCAATGATGCGTGACAAGACGAAAATCAATTTCTGCCTGCTCGCCGCAGCCACGATGGTGGCGCTGCTGCACGCAACCTCGGCCATCCACGGACAAGCATCAACACTCGACAAAAGTGTGCCTGCCTCCGGGTCAGCCCACGGAGACATGGCCGAACTGCTGCTTCATCTGAACAGGACAGAAACTGTCGACGACCCACTTACTGCCAAGCAGATCGAAATCATCCAGCACCGCATCCAGTACAGCCAACCGGACCATGATGCGGCACTGAGAGTGGCCTCACTGAACAAGGCGATCGACGGCCTTCGACAAATCATCAAGGACCATTACGGGCACATACGACGGCCAATGTGGCAGACAGACCTCGCCGAACTGCTGCTGTTCGATCATCTCCAGGTGATCCATCGCGACGCAGTTGCTTTTTACGAATTCGGCGTACCTTCTACCGAGCAGCGCCAGGCAGTGGAGTTGGCCGTGGTCGAGGCGTTTGAGCAAGCAGTTGATGCGGACGATCGTCTTGAATGGTTGCAACGCGAGTTGCCCCACCTGTCCGACGATGAGTCACAACATGTCAACACCGGTTTGTGGCAGATGATGATGGGTAAGTACTTGCTACTACGTACACAAGTGTTGCTGGCCCAAGCCGCCTACGGCGTATCACTGCTTGACGATGGACATGGTTATTTTCTGAACCTAGGCCTAAACCGGTGGGTGCGCGACCAGGCCCGAACAATCGCAGGTGAACGGCGCCGACTTCTCGAACTGGCGACGCAGCGGATCAGACCGTTCACCGCGGATCATACGGATCACCGCGGGGTCAACCGCCAAGCCCTGTCATTGGCCGGCCGTGCCAGTGTTCGCCTCAACGACCTCAAAAGTGCCGCCACATACTTCGAAAAAGCCGCCGAACACGACACTGGTGACTTTGCAGGCCTGGAGGCCCAACTCGGTTATGCGAGTATGCTGGAAAAGTCCGGATCAATACAACCGGCGCAGCAGACTTTTGGCCGGTTGGCTAACCATGCACTGGTAAAATCCACCGTGTCCATACGGCTTCTGGTCATCGATGCCCACCATCGATTTCTACTTCGCCGGGCCGAAGCGTTACCGGCCGATGAACGCAACACCGCAATCGCCGATGCGTATGACGTTTATTTGGATTTACTGAACGGCACGGAGTTGGGACAACGTCACACGGACCTTGCCGATTACATCTACCGCCGCTGGGCATCCAACACGCCAACCGAGGCTGAATTGTCAACGCTGCCACCGGTGGTGGCAGTGGGGGTCGCTGAAACGGCAAGAATCGATGCGCAAAGCCTTCATGCCCAGGCATTGACCGCCGAACAGTCGAGCAGCGGCGAGCGGGCCAAACAGTTGCGCACAGACGCGATGCTGAAAGCAGAGCGGGCTATCCACATTTTGGCGCAACTTCTACAGCGCGAACATCTACCACGCCCTCTTCAAGCCCGTGCTTTATACAACCTTGGCGCGGCAACTTATTTCCGCAGCGTTGAAGAGGCACAGAATGTGACCCGCGCAGCCGGTATCTGGACGCAATTGGCCACGCAAATGCCCGATCAGCCGCATGCCGAGCAAGCAATCAACGAGGCGGCAAAGCTGTTGCGCCGTTGGCACCAGCGCCAGACGCTGCTTACACCGATCAAACAGGCTTACCAACGTGCCGTAGCCGTACTGCTCAGTCATTTTCCGACCAGCGACGCGACCGACTCACAGCGGTGTTATTACGCAACCACCGTGCTAGTCCCCGCAGGCAGGCTGACCGAGGCCATTAGCGTGCTTGATGAAGTACCGCGTCAACACCAGGACTATTTTCAGTCTCGAAAGCAAATTCTTTACACATTGGTGCGCCTGCACACCCTGGCGCCAACGGCGCAGAAGCAGGCGTTGTCCAATCAGATCACCGACCTTGCCCGGCAAGTGGATATCCATGCACATCAAAGCGCGATTGAGGCAACTGTTCATGACGCAGCCAAGGCAATGAACGTCGCGGGACATTGTGTGCTCGTACTTAGCGATCTGGTAACTGGCGATGGCAAGACACAACGCGCCCTCAAACTGCTCAAGCGCGTAATAGATGAATACGGGCAAGACCGCGAACTGGTCCGCCTTGCATTGACCCGTAAAATCAAGGCCCTGGTTGAAGCTAAAATGTTTGATCAGGTAATCGAGCAGGCAAAAAACATGGTGCGAAGCTTCGGGGCCGAGGCGAGCCATGTGATTGAACAAACACTTGATCATCTCGACAGTCAACTCGATCAATTACGGACACGCTTGGCCTCCGAGCAGGTTGCAGACAGACAACGGCAGATTAAATCACAGATTGAAAAAGTGGCTTTAACGGCAGTCACGCTCGGCCAACTGATTTTCGAAGATGGCACTGTGCAGGGCCCCGGCCATGATCGAACACGCACCAGTCGTCTGATTTACGCCAAGTCACTGCGTTTGGCCGGAAGGGCCGATGAAGCGCTTGACGTGATAACGCTGTTGATAGAGTCCGGCGGCGACGACGCAGAGGTCATCCACCACGCCGGCGAAACATATTTTGCCCTCGGGGCCGCTGATGGCCTGGCACGGGCCGTCGGCTATTACGACCAGATTATTGTTGGGTTCAGCAGCGCCCCCTATCCGCCAATCTGGTGGAATGCCTGGATGCGCCGCCTGCAAATCATGGACCAACTTCGCCAGGACACGGCTGACATCCCGATTCGGATCCGCCGTCTGCGCCACATCGACCCGAACCTGGGCGGACCACGGTACAAGCGGCAATTGCTGAGCCTGGCAAGCAAGCATGCCAGGTAACGGGCCTTCTGCCACGGCCTGGGTTACATACTTCCAGCAGCACACCGGTGACTGTAAAATTCCAGCCATGCTTGGGGATACCTTAAAAAACGCGCCTAAGGTGTTCGAGGGCATTCGTTTTAACGTACACCGCCTCAATCGCCGTGTTGATGATGACGCCATGGTGCAGCGGGACGTATGCGTATGTGCCAACTCGGTGGTTATCCTGCCATTGTTGGACGCACAAACGATCGCCTTGATCCGCAATGACCGTCTTGGCGCTGGCCGAACGCTATGGGAACTGCCGGCCGGGACAATGGATGGCGATGAACCGCCCGAGCAATGTGCCCACCGCGAATTGGTTGAGGAAACAGGCTACCAGTCCGCAACGCTGCAACCGCTGATGCAGTTTTTCTCCAGCCCGGGTATCTGGACCGAATGGATGCACGCCTACGTGGCCTGCGATCTGACACACGTCGGCCAGAACCTGGATGACGGCGAGAAAATCACTGTTGAAGTTATGCCGCTGGCCCGGTCGATTCAGATGGTAAGCGACAATACGATTTGTGACGGCAAGACGATCGCCACGCTGTTGTACTACAGGGCCTTTGCCCGGAGCGATACTTGATGGCCTGGTATGAGCGGGATTACAACAGGGCCGGAGGCTATGGCGGGGGTGGCTTCGGCGGTGCGGTCCGTGGCCAGCTGGCAGGCGCGCCGGTGACGCTCTGGCTAATCATCATCAACTTTATTGTCCTGGTGATCAATGCCATCCTCACAGGCAGTAGCCGGGGCGACGCTTTATCGCCTAGGCATTGGGGCAACTTTAACATCAACGATGCGATTTCTCACCTCCAACTCTGGCGCTGGGTCACGTACCAGTTTCTACACGCAGGTTTTTTCCATTTGGCATTCAACATGATCGCACTGTATTTCTTTGGGCCACTGTTGGAAGCCTGGTGGGGTCACCGCCGTTACCTTGCGTTCTTTCTGATATGTGGATCCTGTGGTGCCTTTTTCTATACCCTCCTCGCATTCGTGCCTGACTTACTGCGAGTTGATCCGAACACCCCCCTGATGGGGGCTTCAGGCAGCCTGTTTGGCATTCTCGTCGGCTGTGCAGTGCTTTACCCGCATCACCGTGTCATGCTGCTGTTTCCGCCTATTCCGATGACCATGCGTACACTGGCGCTGATCATTCTCGGTATTGCCACTTTTTCATTGCTTGCCGGGTCACCCAACGCCGGCGGCGAGGCGGCGCATCTCGGTGGAGGAATCTTGGGCTTCGTGCTGATCAAGAATCCGCGCTTTCTCGGGTTTGCAGAGCGTATCGGGACCGGTTGGTTCAAACAGGTCCCATTGCGTCGTTCCCAGCACAAGGCCCAGCAACAGCACCACCTCACGGATTCCGAGCAGGCCAAGGTCGATCGCATTCTGGACAAGGTCCGTGAGCATGGCATGCACAGCCTGACCAGCCGTGAAAAACGAACGCTCAAGCACGCCACCGATCGCCGGCGCCACGTAGGATAAATGGGCGCGACACCTTTTTGACGCCGGATTGCCTTGTAGCGATCGCTATGCCAACTACGTCTGTGGCTTGGCCGTCATTTGGCCAACCAGAGGGTTAGGGATCAATGGGCGTGGCACCGGCAGCGGCCGATTTTTCATTTGGAGTGGACGCCATCACTGCTCTCATCAAATCGAAACGAGAACAGATCCGCGTTTTCGAGCCAGAAATGCAAGCGAAACGTGCGCGAGGGGAAGGCGCCGAGCGTATCGGTGCTCCAGGTCATCGGGTGGTCGAGGCTGTCACCGTTGAAGGCGACCGACTGCTCAAAACGGAATGGGTTGGGCCACCAGCCGTCGCGCGACCCCTCTGCCTCACGCACCGCGACCTTGATGAAACCATCGTTCTTTGTGGTCCGGGCATTGATCCGTAATTTGCCACCTGGGTAGGCCAGTGGCCGCGTCAGCATCATGCCGCCGTCGTCACCGGCGCTCACGGACACGAAGCCGTCACGGCGAAGCGTGCTCAGGCAGATAGTGCTGCGCTGGGGGTCGGAATCAACGCGGTAGCCGCCGTGCAGATACTCCCGGCCCCCGTAGTAGATACGAACATGGTCATCCATCTCGATAATGTTGCCCATGCCCATGGCCATGCCCCAGTCGCAGGCGTGCTGCTGCGAGGGCGAGGTGTCGATGAATACCGGCTTGTTCGGGTGGCGGTGCCATTGAAAACCGTCGCGACTCCAGGCCAACTCGGTGTTCATCTGGAAATCGCGGCCGTCGGCCAGCCGCTCTGCAGGCTTGGCGTGAGAATAAAGGCGGCACAGGAGTCCCACGTAGACGCCGTGGTAGGGCGTCACGTGCATCGAGTAAAGGAAGGATGGGTCGTTCTCCTCGCGCCTTACGATGTTGAGCGGCTGCGTCCAGGTGATCAGGTCCTTGCTCTCGGAGTAGGCGATGCGCCGGATTTCGCCGGCATTGACAGTGGCCCGCCGGTACATCATGAACACATCGCGGTCGGGGTTGTAGACGATATTGTTGCCGGTGTCGGTGCGGCCGCGCCAGATCGGATTCTCCGGGGCGGGTGTGAAGTGAATGCCGTCTTCGCTGAAGGCGATCAGGTTGCGCATGCCGTGGCTGCGCTCGGGGTTTGTAGGGTTGACGTCGTCGTCCATCAGAACGTCGCAATATACCATCGCGTAGCGCCCGCGATCACGCATGCGCTGCGGCAGTTTCGTGACAAAGAGGTTGTCCGTGTAGCTCTGGACGAAGATATTGTTGTCCTTGCTGCCCTTGTACTCGATCAGTCCGAGGTTCGGGCGCTGCCACGTGATCCCATCATCTGACTCGTAGTAATGGCCGCGGGCATTTGAGCGCTTCTTACCCAGTCTCCTGACCTGCGGGGACTCGAAGACGGGAATCCACATGCGGAATCGGCCGGTGTCCGGATCCCGCATGACCGTGCCGAACGATGCCATGTTGCTCTGCTCGTAGTCATGTTCAGGCGCGAGAATCGGGTTGTCCGGATGCTTCTGCGGCTGGTGTACCTTGCGCTCTGCGCCAAGCAGATCGTCCATGACGTGCCAATCCAGGAGCAGCTGACGCTCGTGTCCCACCGACAATGGATCGCTGGGCTGGATGTCGTGAGAACCATTCAGCGTCTGTATGCCTTTGTCGATGCTCGTGGGTTTGAAGGCGTATTTGTAGACCTGAAGGGTGGGCATGATTTTCCTATTATCCACACGAGTGCAGTTTGCGCACCTCAGTTGCCCCAACTGCCCCAGTACCGGGCTGATGAGCTGGCATGCCCGACATCGTAGTAAATTTCGAAGGGCGTGTGTTCAACGTGGCCGTCGAGAAAAGAGGAATTGAAGTTACCCATGTGTCGCTGTGAGGGTCTCATTGTTTCCCACCACTCGTGTCCTGGCGGTACGTTAGGCCAGAAGTTATATATCTCGGGCCACATGGGCGGCTCGATGTAGTTGCCCGCATAGCCGCTTGCACTATCCATGAACCAAAGTGTGTTACCGGGTTCATCGAAGTAATCTGGTACCGGAGGCACGCTATTGGGAATACTGCCAGCATAGCCGCTGTATGGTGAGTCATACCGGCCAGTAACCAGCGTATTGAACCCATAACTGAGCCCCTTCTGCGTACCTGGCCAGATCACGCCGGCCTGAATCAGTTCCGGGTCCGATTCCCAGTCCGGACAAAACGCTGCGTCGTCGTTCTGATAGTACGGCCAGACCGAACCGAGCTCGACGCGGGCGGGTGCCGAATAGCCCCAACCCTCGACCCCGAAAAAAGGCAGGTGCACCGGCGCGGCCGGGTACCCGGGCTCGGCCCACCACGCGGGCAAGCGTCCCGTGTCCTGGTAGTACATCAGGCAACCCAACACGAGCTGGTGCTGGTTACTCAAACAGGTCACGCTTCGGGCTTGGACCCGAGCCAGTCGCATTGCCGGCAGCAACAGCGAGATCAGTATCGCAATAATCGATATGACCACCAGCAACTCTATGAGGGTAAAGCCACCACGCGACAATCGTACGACAGGACGGGATCGGGCCGTGACCCCCTTACTCAACACTGTTTGGAGGCAAGCCATGTAACCTACAGTATCCGAAACAGCATGGCCATGGTAATAAAAAAAACACCTAGCACCCAGTGGATCATGCAACTGCCCCACGTGGTTTTAGAATGCAGTTGAATCCGACCTGTAGAGCCGACAGTGGCTTGCGTTGCCCTGCTGTGAATCATTCAAAACAAGTCGGATACCATCACCGTGTAAAACGAACGGTCCTGCGCCGTCTCGAACCGGTGAAAGCGCCAAGGCAAATGATGGCAATCAATATTGCCGCAGTCGACGGCTCAGGCACCACAAATGCCAAGCCTTTCGACTTGTGATCCATGGATCCTAGGCTGGTGGCGACACCGCCATTGGTAATCGAGAAAAAGTCATCGTTGCCAGCAGTCACGACAGCCATCAAGAAGTTTTGATCCGATACACCGGCCGACTCAAAGACCAGGGCCCTTGAACCGCTAAACGAATCTCCGCTGGTGGTAATACCCGTTATCGATAGCGGATCAGGGGCGACTGACTGGTACACCGCCCCACCGCCGATACCTGAACCGCGGTAGATAAGTTGGTCATGGGGGTTGAAGGCAACCGCCTCATCGTCGGGACTGAGGAAGTTGGTCGAAAGAACCCCGATGATCGACACCGAGGCGTCGCTCTTGTCAATGGTGTACAAGCGTTCAGCGTTGGGCTGTTCGCTGACGCCGTAAAGCGTCCCATCCTCGGCAAAGGTGATCGACTCGAATGCGTCGGTGGACCCGGTGCTGACGTTGCCGATGCTGGCCGCCACGCCCGTGTCCGGATCAATAGTAACCAAAGTGCGCGTGGTACCAAACCCGGAAATATTCAGCAGGGCAGAGAGTGTTTGCGTGGCAGGATCCGTCGCCAGTCCGCGGCCGCCGCTGATACTGTTGATCCCGGTAATTGTTACGGGTGAGCCGACGATCGTGGCCCCGGTCAGCGGATCGACCTCGCGCAACGTCGGCGCGTCTTTGTCGATCGAGTAGAGCGTCGCGGCACTGACCACCAGGCAAGAAGCGCACCCCAAGCAAAATGCTATGGCCTGCACAACAACCGTTTTGAGCTTCACTTCCCTGACACCTCCCTTAGAAGGTCACAATGTAAACAAAAATCACCAGCCGCTCAACCACACGGGCAGAAGAGGCCCTAACTCTGGTCGCACAAAGCAAATGCGTCGCGCAACGCCTGACAGGGATCGCCAAGGGGTTTCAACTCGTGGCCCGCGTATTCCATGGCCGCGATGGCCCGGCAAATACCGACGTAATTGAGTTCCTGCGTGCCGTCGAACTCGTTGCGACCGGGATTAACCGCGGTGTGGAAGTGGCCGATCCATCGGATGTTGTCACGAATGGTTCGGATGACGTCGCCTTCCATGATCTGCATGTGGTAGATGTCGTATAGGAACTTGACCGCCAGCGAGTTGATCTTCTCGCAGACAGCCACGCTCCAAGCCGCGCGATCACATGATAGCCGGGATGGTCAATCTTGCTGTTGAGCAACTCGAGATTGAGTGTGATGTTTTTCTTTTCAGCGTAGGGAACAACACGCTTCAAGCCCTCGACGCAGGCCTCCATGCCATCGGCGTCACTCTGACCAAAATTGCGATTGCCGCTAAAGCACAGCAAACCGGGGATACCGTACTCCATGCTCATCTGCGACGGTTTAAACATCGGGTAACAGATGGACTGCTTGATTCACATATTCAAGTCCCTGGCCGGGCGGCGTCATACATCAGTTGGCAACCTTCACCACGCGTCCCGTGCGCATCGACTCGTTGGCAGCGCAACCGATGGCCGTAGCTTTCAGCCCGTCATCATAAGTGGCCATGATGCCGCGACTACGACCGGCCTTGACCGAATTGATAAACGCGCGATCCTCGATCGCTAAAATATCCTACTCGGCGCCAACTTCGTAATGTTCGCCTTTCGGTAAATCGATGGTCACGTTGTGGTGCCAATCGGAGAAACAGGCCAACATGTCCGTGCCCCATACCGTCAGGCTGATCCCCGATCCCATGGTGGTGCAACACGAACTGTAGATGTTCGCCGCCGCTCCACCGGCGAATTTCAACTGCACCATCGACGCGTCCTCGACGGAAAAGTATCGCGGCCGTCGCCGCCTTGAGCGCACGGGCACCGCGTACACATGCGTTACCTCGCCAAAAAAGAAGCGGGCAAGATCAGTGGTATGCGTGGACTGCTCAAGAAACTGGCCGCCCGATTGTTCCTTGCGCACCAGCCATTTTCACTGACCCTCCACTGACCCAGCCGCCGTGCATGATGACCGGCTTGTGTTTCTTGAGCAGCTTGCGCACCTGCTGCACACCCTTGCGGTAACGGTTCATGTAGCCGACTGCCGTAATGAGCCGGTGCTTCTTCACCCCACGGGCAATGGGCTTTTCAATAAAGAATGGCAACCTGTGGCTGATCACCAGATTTTCCACCGGGCCGTGGGCAAAGGGAGGCAACATGATGAACACCGCGTCCGGTTTGGCGTGGCGCAACATTTCTTTGGGGTCTGTAAATACCTCACCGCGTCCGCCGACCTGCTCGCACCGCGCCGCTGCCGCTTGTTCGTCCAGGTCACACCAGCCGCACGAAATCAACATCGAGAAAGTTACCAAGTCCATTGATGAGGTGCTCCCGCAGAATATTGCCGCAACCGATGAAACCCAGCTTGACTCTCTTGGCCATGGTCCTGCCCCACTTTCACGTCAAAGTCGGTACGCTGACAATTAAGTAAAGGGAATTGTTTTCTGTTGGCGCGGTGATTCAGGGACCTGCATCCGGATCCCACCGTCGGATGATCAAGGTGTCATTCTGCCCGCCGAATCCAAAACTGTTGGACAGCGCCACATTTACCTGTATCTGCCGTGATTTATTCGGCACGTAATCCAGGTCGCATTCCGGATCTGGCCGCTGCAAATTAATCGTGGGTGGAACCCGCTGATCACGAATAGCCAGCACACACGTGATTAACTCAACGGCGCCAGCAGCGGCGATCAAGTGCCCCATCATGCTCTTGATGGAACTGATGGCCACATCTTTGCTATCCACGCCAAACACGTTCTTAACCGCTTTTGTTTCAATGGAATCATTTTCCTTGGTACCGGTGCCATGGGCGGATATATAGTCCACATCGGCCGGTTGCACACCCGCGTCGGCGAATGCCTGCCTCATCGCCGCGGATGGGCCACGACCTTCCGGGTGGATATCGGTAATGCGATAAGCGTCAGCGCTGGAACCGTAGCCGACAATCTCAGCCAAAATCGGGGCTCCACGTTGCATGGCGTGCTCGTCTGATTCGAGTATGAGCATCCCCGCTCCCTCGCCAAGCACGAACCCGTCCCGGTCAATACTAAACGGCCGGGAAGCTTCAGTCGGTGATTCGTTGCGCGTCGAAAGGGCTGTGAGACGATTAAACCCAGTAACACCCAACGGGTGGATCATCGTATGCGCGCCGCCACAGACCATGACGTCAGCATCACCGCGGCGCAGAATGTCCGTGGCCTCGCCAATGGCCTGAGTCGAAGCAGCGCAGGCTGTCAGACAATTGTACGCCGGCCCCTGGGCGTTGAACTGCATGGCCAAGTGGGCCAGTGGCATATTGGGTTCTTGTTCAGCCTCGCGCAGAGCGTTCATGTGTTCGAGGGCAATTTTCACCCAGGCCGTGCCGTCGATTTTACAACTTTGTTTATCCCATCCACCAATATTGGTCGCCACATAATTATCGAAATCCAATGCACCTTCTCCGGACCCCAGGTAAAGGCCCAGCCTTTCGTGATCAAGCCCTTCAAATGCGTCCAGCCCGGCTGATGACCATGCTTGTGCTGCGGCGCCCAAAGCAAATGCGGTGTTGAGCCCCACTCCATCGTGCGCAGCCGACGGTTTGATGAATTGCTGGTAGTCATAATCTTTGACTTCAGCAGAGAACTGCGTGGGAAACGTGCCAGCGTCGAAATGTGATGTTGGTCCGATACCGGACTGCCCGTCAAGTAGTTTCGCCCAGACCAAATCGATGTCATGGCCCAAGGGTGTAACCCAGCCAATACCCGTGATGACAATTCGAGTTCGTTTATCCATTATGATTACGTCTATGTCCTGGCCAGAACGATCGCGGCGTTTTGACCTCCTTGCCCGCAACTATAGGTCAAGGCGTATCGGATGTCGTGGCGATGCCCAGGCGCACTTCCAGCTCGAAGACCTTCCCTCGGCTGATCACAATTGATGACCGCCGGCAACATCTGCTCGGCAACGGCTTTGGCCGCAACACAGATATCCAACCCGCTGGCCCCTGCTGCACAATTACCGGCCATGGACTTTGTACACACCAAAGGAATGTCGGCCAATCGGTCGCCGAACACACTTGCAAGCGCGTTAGCCTCGGCCATGTCGGAAACATCCAGTCCAAGACCGAACGGTACGATCATATCGATGTCGTCAGGTGAAACCCGGGCATCGCGCAAAGCGATGCCAATGGACAGCGCAATGCCTTTGCCCTGCGGGTCCGGCAGCATGTTGCGCGACTCATGGTGCACGGACTGCGAAGCGCCGAATCCCAGCACCTGGGCATAAGCGCGAGCACCGTCCTCTGCTGCACGCTTTTCAAACGAATCCCTCGCCTCCAGTACAACGATCCCCCCCCCTTCACCGCAAATGGTACCCGCCGCCGTCCGGCAAAACGGGCGTACCGCCGTCGCAGGCGAATCGTTGTCCGTGGTATTGACCCGCCCGGTCATGATCTGGCGTAAAAAACTCATCGGATTGAGCTTGCTGTCCGTGCCTCCACAGAAACACATCTCCGCCGCGCCGCGTCGGATGACCCGCAACGACTCACCCAGCGAAAGCCCCCCCGATGCCTCGCAGCAGGTGATCGTATTGCTCGGCCCTTGTGCATCGTGAAGGATGGTGACATGGCAGGCAAGCATGTTTGGCAAATACTTGAGCAGCCACAGGGGCGTCAGGTGATTGATTCCCTCACCACCCCACTTGCGATAGTCAAACCGCCCGTGATCATCCCGGGCCTCGACCAGGGCCGCGGTCAGTTCATTCAATTCCGCAGCGACCAACCCGGCGCCGATGTGCGCGCCCATGCGCGTTGAATCGTACGAAAATGATTTCCCGTCGTCGACCGTACTCTTGGTAACCAGCCTAGCGTCACGGGCCGCCAGGTCCGCCGCCACCACCGCCAATTCGATGTCCCGGGCCATGACCTTCGTCGCCTTGCGATACCATTTGGGCACGAACTTGCTGATATTAAAATCGCTGACCTCCACCCCGATCGAGCAATCGAACCCGGTCGCGTCAAACGCCTTGATCGGCCTGATCGCGCAACGCCCGGACGCCAAGGTGTCCCACGTCGGGCCAATACCCAACCCCAGCCCGCTGACCGGCCCCAAGCCACTGATGACCACACTTTTGGACATAAGCCACCCAGTTTACGCCCTGGCCGGCTCTGCATAAAGCCGCGGCCTGTACCTGGTATTTCAATCCCTCAGATGCCCCCACCCGGTAGCCAAGCGTTTATGGGGATATGATATAATCATGCTCACCCACCGGATCATCCCGTGCCTGGACGTGAAGGACGGCCGGGTAGTCAAAGGCATCAATTTCATCAATCTCCACGACGCCGGCGACCCCATCGAGGTTGCCAGACAGTATGACAAGGCTGGGGCAGATGAACTGGTGTTCTTGGATATCAGCGCCAGCCACGAGGGCCGCAGCATTATGCTGGACGTGGTGCGGCAGGTCGCTGAGTGCTGCTTTATGCCGTTTACCGTAGGCGGGGGCATCCGCACAATCGACGACGTGACCGCCCTTGTCCAGGCCGGGGCGGAGAAGGTGAGCATCAACACAGCGGCTGTGGTCAATCCACAAATCGTCACCGAAACGTCCCGGCGATTTGGCCGCTGTACCACGGTCGTCAACATTGACCCCAAGCGCGTCCGCAAGGGCAACCGAACTATATTCGAAGTACACACCCACGGTGGCCGACGGCCCACGGGACTAGAGGCGCCAGACTGGGCCCGGCAAGTGGTGGACCTGGGCGCTGGCGAGATTGTCCTGACCAGCATGGATGCCGACGGCACCAAGGATGGTTACGATTTGCAGATGACCGCGACCTTGGCCTCGGCCGTGGATGTACCGGTTGTCGCCTCCGGTGGATGCGGCAGCCCTGAGCACATGCGCCAAGTGCTTACTGAAACCGATGCCGACGCCGCCCTGGCTGCCAGTATTTTCCACTATGGGCAGTATTCCATTGGCCAAGCCAAGCAGTACCTGAACGAACATGACGTGCCCGTGAGGCTGTGCTGATATACCCCTGTTTTCCATTTAATCCAGGACCCTAACCATTGAGTAGTCAAGAAACATCAGATCATACGTTGCTCAATCACACGCAGGAAACACAGTCTTTGGCTGACACGCACCTGCGCAAGTTCTTTGAAGTCGCAGCCAAGTACGAGGCATCTGATCTGTTGCTGCGTGGCGGACAGGTACCCAAGTTACGCCTCAGTGGCGAACTGAAACCGCTGGAAACAGATCCGCTTGATCTTGACAAGTTCGAGGAGGCGGTAGAGAAATCGCTCAGTCAAGCACAGTGGCGATACTATTCCCAGCACGGCTCAATCGACATGGGTCTGGATTTAAATGACAAGACGCGAGTTCGCATCAACATTTTTCGCACACGCGGCCGCTCCGCCATTGCCGCGAGACTGATCAGTGCCACGATCCCCAAGTACGAACAATTACACTTGCCAAAGGTCATGAGCGTAGTCGCGGAACAGCAACAGGGCTTGGTGCTCGTCTGCGGCGCAACCGGCAGCGGCAAGAGCACCACCATTGCGTCAATGATACAACAGATCAGCGAAACACGTGCCTGTCACATCATCACCATCGAGGACCCGATTGAATACCTGTTCAACGACGGCCTGGCGATCATCAATCAGCGGGAGATCGGTATTGACGTACCGGACTTTGCCACCGGATTGCGGGCGCTGATGCGTGAAAATCCAGACGTGGTGCTTATCGGTGAAATGCGCGACCGGGAAACGTTCGAGACGGCACTGCGAGCAGCCGAAACCGGCCACCTTGTATTCGGCACGATTCATGCCTTCAGCGTTACCCAGGCGTTTGGACGCATTTATGACCTGTTTCCCGCCATCGAGAGGCCGTCTATTCGTAACCTACTGGCCTACCAGATGCGCGCCTTCATTTGCCAGAAATTACTGCCCACGCTACACGAAGATTTGCAGCGTGTCCCGGCCATCGAAGTGTTGCTGCAGAGTCCTCCGACGCGCAAATATATCCTCGAAGAGCGTGAGCACGAACTGCACGAGGT
>CAUZAW010000030.1:0-16863 GCA_963577735.1 Phycisphaerae bacterium
TGTTTTGCCGAAACTTGTGACAGACCGAAGTTCTTAGCCAGTGACTTTCCCACGGTTTCGGCCTTTTTAGGGATGCCGGAAAACACCGCTTCAAATTTATTGACCGTCTCAGTGGCGTCGGAGAATTCTAAGACAGCACCCTTGAGTCCACGAAAGATAGCACGCGCTCCGAAAGCAACGGCAAACATGCCACCAACCTTCATGGCTACGGCGCCAAGTCCAAGGGTTTTTTTTCGGGCAGTGCGCAGCCCACGTTCAAGAAAGTCAAGCCGGGCACTGACTTCCACAAAAGCATCGCCTACTTTAGCTGCTTGCGCCACTGGCCTCGTACCTTTCGATTTCTGGCATGACTTCCCCGAACACGTCGAACCGGCCATCGCGGTCAGGGTGGAGCGCAGAAAGCCTACCAATCGCAGCAGTCATCTGCTGCGCCTGTGCGTCGTTTTCCTCGTCGCTCTTTGTCGCGTATGCAGGGGCGGCACCATCTTGCGAATGCCCCATCTGCCTTTCCAGTGCGGCCCGGTAGAACCAAAATTGCCCAGCCGTCACAGTGGCCACCACATCAGGCGACCAGTGCATGTGCACGGCTACTTCTGCTAGTGCTTCTTTTGTGGGGATTTTTTTTTATCCCCGAGGATAACGCCCAGAGCTACCACCATTTCGGCATTGGTTGCTTCCCTGAATATGTCGCCTACATGCTCCACGGTCATTGTGGGCTGGTCCTCGATCAAGGCTGCTTGGAGGATTTCGCACATCAACCGTGTTGAGAATGCATCGCTTTTATTCAGTTCGGCCTCGCCAAGCGCTTCCAATTCCCCTCCTTGTGGCAGGGTGTTTGTCTGCGCGTTGATATACCCCATCGAGTCACCATTCAGCCCGGCAGCCACGATATGGATAAGGTCCACACGCTGCTGCAACACGTACTGCTCCGCAATAGAGGAAATGGCAAGTATCGGCAGGCGCCGCACTTTGTAACGATTGCCGTCCATTGCCACCTGCACCGGCTTGTTGGTGAACTCGCTAGCGCTCATGCTATCACAGTTGTCAGTGCGCCCGTACCCTGGAACGAGTATTGCCACTCGGTGCGGCCTTCAACGGTCACAGCTACCGGCTCATTGGTGATGATGACCGAGCCCGTAAGAATGGGCGCTCCTGCCGATGCCACTGCACCAACCTGGAACGTACCCGCCTGCGCACCGCCTACGGCTACAAGCGCATCGTAAAGCAGGGATGTGAACGAGCCAGACCAACCCTTCAAACCTTCCACGTACTCATTGTTTCCGGCGCTGTCCATTGATGTTGCAAGGATTGCCTCGACGGGTCGGTCGACGCTCCATGCCGTGACTTCGGCCACCGTGCTGGCGCCGATTTTGACTACTCCCGCTTTTCCTGTAACCGCTGCTGTTACCATGATTTGCCTCCTATGCTGCAGCCTGATCTATACCAACCTGATACTCGAGATGGAGCGCCCAACCTTCCACGGGCTCCTTTATGAGATCACCGAAATCTGTACGCATCATTTGGAAGTGCGTGGCCGTGCCCTGCGGCGTATCCGCCAGGGTCAGCAGGGCGTTATCAAAAGCGTTGACAAACTCATCCCGAGCCACCATCAGCCCCTGATGCCCGTCCTCGTCGATGCTGAACAGCGAAAACTGAATCACCGGCATTTCAAGATGCCCATCCAAGTGGTGCTCCACAAAACCGCCCAAGGGGAGGATGGTGCCGTAGATGCCCGTGGCGGCGTCGTCGCGTGTCTTGGGGGCTTCATTCAGCCACAGGCCGCCAGGCACCTCAGCGCGAACGTCGGCACACGTAGCGCTATCCCAGAAGGTTTGTACTGCTTTCAAGAATGATTCCATCCGTTAAACACTTATTCGTTTACTGATTAGCCGCCGCAGGTGTTTGCGTTTCTTCCGAAGCGCTGGTCGTAGGTACGGACGCGGAAGCATGTTCCTGGTCCCGAACTCAAGCCACATCGCGTATCCAACCGACTGCGCGTTGCCGATACCCGTACCTACTCGCCTTGTGAAGCGGGATCCCATAGGCCGCTTCCACCCGATGTTGCGCTTCAAGTGGCCGGTGTCGACGTTGGGCGGACCCCAAACTGCACTACGATTACCTGCCCGATCCGATTTGGTAGCGCCGCTGCGCTTGCCAGTGACTCCAGAGTTTCCAAAGCTGCCCTTGATATGGCCCTGCAGCATTATCGCTGCCGCATCCAAGTTACGATCCATTCCGGCCCGTACTATTTTCATGTACTTCTCGCCGTACCATTTTACTGTCGCGCCAGACATTATGTGCGCCTCGCTACGATGGCCTCGATGTGGTGGTCGGTGCTGGCACCGCGTATGATCTCGACGTTTTCAACCACGTAGGTTTTCTCATCCAAAACCACCCTGTCCTCGTTGTCGATGGTCACGTCAGGGTCCAGGAATAGCAGGTGGGCATCCCCGGAGGCTTCCCGTCCGAGAAAGAACTTTTCTTGCCCGCTCAACACTTCCAACCGGCAGGCGGCATCGTTGTGGCGCGTTTTCCATACCCGCGTCGGCCCGCCTGCGGTGGAGCGGGTTGTCGTCGGGGTCTCGATCTTGCAGGCCCGGTCCTGTAGTGCTGTAAATGACATCAGATAATTTTCATACTGCGGTGGTTCAATAGCCCGGCCCGGTTGTCGCGGATGGCCTTGTCGATGATGGCGTGTGCACTGTCGCCCATCGTGTAGGAGTAGTTCTTGGTTTTCTCGCTTTTCAGCGCACCAACCCGCTGCGCGGTGGACTCGTACACGGCTTTGATAATGGTGTTGGCGGTCAAGGTCAAGTCCTCGGGTACATCGCCATTGGAGGTCAGGGATTCGCCTGCCACGTCATCTACCGGCAGCGTGTACCCGGCCTTGTAGTGGATGAAAAGGTTGTTCGTCCCGCTTGGCCAGACCGTCAGGCTGCGCCTGCTGTTCAGGTAGTCCCACCCGATCTCTAGTTCGAGCACCCCGTCCGTTTCCAGGTTGTAGGCAATGTCATCAGAGCTCACCTGATCAGGCACTTCGATGGCGGCAAAGTTGGGGTCAAGCGCCCACTCCGCGTGCAGGGGCTTGATGGCTTCGGCCGGTTGATTGCCCATGCTGCCGTACACGGTGGCGGTCCACCCTGATACAGTGTTGATTTGGGCGATCAGCAGGGTAACGGTCTTGTAACTGGAAAGCACAATGGCGGTATCCGTTACCACGCCCGTGGTTTCGTGAATGCTTTGCAGGTGTATGCTGCCCCCGTGCACGCTCACGCTCGCCCGACTGCCACCCGTGAACTTGGCTGTAAAGGCGCTCTGGCTGGTGAGGCTGACTTCCCATACGTTGATGAGGGGAAAGTTTGGCAGGTTCAGGAAGTTGGTGCCGGTGCCGTTGACCCAAGCGAAGTACGTAGTGGCCTCGAACACACGGCCACAATAGTTTGCGATCCTCTCGGAGACCGCGACAACCAGCCTATCAATAAGCTTGCGTTGCTCGTCGGTGCAGGATTTTATCTGCGCGAACTCTCTGAACAGGTGCGATGTTGTCAGGTTTTTCGCCACGTCGCTTTTTCATCCTCTCGGCGCTGTGAATTTTCTTGTCCGCAGCGGGGCTTGTTATCGCCATCGTAGCCGCCTTTTCAGTCGTGCAGAATACCACCGCGCAAAATCGTATTGGCGTGCGATGCCTTCAATTGTATTTGGTTGGTGGGGTGCAGTCTGAGCATGCAGAACTCACCAGATTTCAGCCGTATAAAGGGGTAGAAATTCGCGCCATTGCCTGCGCCGATCTCAACGTACACTTCCTCGCTCACTGGGTTGGTGTCGGTGTTTAAGAACCACGATATGCCATTTGTGCCAGCGGGGTATGCCACGTCGCTGCTGACGTCAAAGGCTTCCATCGCAGTGCCAACAATCTGCACCACTTCATGGCCGACAGGTACGAACTGCGTAATGGTTTTACTGCCGGGGTCGAACTCGATCTTGAGCAACCCGGCCTCAAGGATGACCTCGGCGCTTTGCTCAATCTCGTCAGCGGCGAGCACAGGGCGGGCCACGAGAAAAACACCCCCGTATACAAGCACACAGGCGCTGACAATTGTCACGATAACGGCGGGGCGTTTCATTGCTCGATTGTAACCTTCAGGGGTTTGTCGTCGTTGCAGTCGCCCTGCACTTCACGCCGGGTACCACCGGGGTCCACTAGATTGACCACGAACCGGCCTGGTGTGCGCCTGACGGTCAGCAATGAAGCGGCCTCAGTAAGCGGCAGCACCTGCTCGTCGGGGCTGTCTACGCCCCTGTCAGCCTTCTTTTTGGCGCTCATTGCGTTACGGTGATCTTGAACGGCTTGGTCGGGCACATACCTTCTGACTTGAACCGCTTGCCATCGGCACCCACGCCACTGATGGCGTATTTACCATCGAAGTTATGTTTGAGACCGATGTCAAAATTGAGGCATTCGCCGCTGAACTTAACCTCTGTACGCTTCACCGTATCCTTTGGCTTGGCGTCGGCCACCTTTTTCTTGCCTTTACCGGCAGTGGTTTTCCTTTTTGCTACCATGATCGCGCCTCCTGAAAAGCACCTACCGGGTCGGAGTCAATCGACCCGGTAGGTGTGAGCATAACGACTATTCTATTTCAATCAGTCCGTGATTGCCGAAACACGCGGCAGTCCACCCTGATACCGGCCACGATAGCCGAGATATAACGCATCCACGTCCGCTGCCGTGGGGTCGGTCATATCCAACCTGAGCACGTCAAAGTCGTTCTCCACGTCCAAGTCCGAAGCCTTGACTTCGATCACGTACAGCAGGTTCTTGCTATTCGTGGCGTCCGTAGTGAACGTGTCACTTGTAACCGTTGTCTTTACCAGCGTGTCGTTCGCCGCTGTATCCTCATTGGCATACATCGTGGCGAACGCCAGCGCCTTTTCGCCGGTCAGGTCGACAAGCGTGCTCTGTTTAAGAGTTACCGCTGAACCAGTTACGGTCGTAGCGTTTTTTACTTTGATCACGATAGCGACACGATCCCATGTCTTCATGGAAATTGCGTCCTCAAGTCCAAGCGGCGTCGGCGTTGGTGCGATTGCATCTACAAAGTGTAGATTTTCAACTGACAGGTGCATATGCATCCTCCTGGTTATGCAGGTTTACGGGGCGGTTAAAACCTAACCCCAGTCTTGTTTACGCGCTTATCTAGCCGCAATCGTGACCGTAGGCGCCCACGTGTTCGTGGACTTCTGACGGGTGAACGGTGCGGAATAGCGCGGTTGGCCATCCGTATACTTGATGATCCGGAATACTTCCTTGCCGGTGTCAAAGTGCAGGTGCATACTCTGCGCGATTTCAGGCCCGCGCCTGTCGTCGGCAATGAGGTAGTCCTTGCAGTCGACCAAGATCATGTCGCCAGGCGTACCCGCCGCAGGGCAGTGCTCGGTATCGACAAGCGGCAGCCCGTAAATGCTCATCTGTGGGCTGTTGGCCAGTTGCTGCACCAATCCTGCCGCCGAGCCACCCGCTGTCCCTACAGCCCTTTCGAGGCTCGCCAGGTCATCCCAGAGGTCGGTGTGGTTATACAGCCACTTAACGCCATCGGTGCCGCGCCTGCGGAACTGCCCGAACATCTTATCAATGTTCTCGCTGACCACCGTTGCCGCCGTCTGTCCACCTTCTGCCGCGACCTCAACCTTGCTCGGCGAATTGAGCAGGCCGAGAGGCATACCAGCGCCAGTGCCGTTAATAAAGCCGTCATCTTCCTTCCAGCCCATCGCATCAGCCAGCTTGGGCAGGATAAACGATCCCACGGCAATGGCGCTAAAACGCATCATCTTATGCGTCACCTTGGCCATTGCCGTCAGAGCGTTCAGGTTCAGGCGGATTTCCTCCCAGGTCACCTTGCTCTCGGTCAGTGTGGCGTCCTCGCCCTTCCAGTACGTCTGAACACCGCCGTAGACAAGATTCGAGGAATGGTCGTAGTTCTTGGGCTGCGGTAGCTCGATGCTGTCACTACCAATCTGGATGATGGTTGCGCTCGGCCGGATCACGGCAAACTCGAGCGCCGCTTCATTCAGCATCAGGCTGAACTCTGTCGGCACCGTAAACCCACCATCGCTATCCACGCCAACCTGCTGCACGTCGCCGGTGGCCTTTGTGACGAAGCCTTTTTCGATGGCGTCGTCGATGATCTTCTGGCCACGGTCATGGCACGCCTGCAGGCGCAGGGGCGCAGTGCCACCCTTGACACCGGCTTCAAAAACGTCCTTGGCAAACTCGCCGAGCCCGCATGTCAGCTCATCCTTGGTGTGCTTGCGCTGGCGCTCGGGACAGTAGCCCCAGGTGCTGTCGTCATCGGATTTATCATGCACTTCAATGTGCACGTGCTTGTTGGCGGCCAGGGTGCTCTTGTTTTCCTCGAGGAACCCCTTGACTGCATCGCTGATGGCCTTGGTCGTAGCCTCATCAAGCGCCGGGTCGTTAATGGCCTTGCTTTCGGCTTTCTCTCCGATGCCATCGGCCAGCATTTCGCCGTACAGCTTCTTGTCGGTCAGTTCAACAGTGTCGCCGGTTTTGAATGCAGTACCAGCGGGGTCGGTCCAGTTCTGGAGAAGTGTCAGTAAGTAATTCATGCCTGCTCCCTCGTGTTTTGAGGGTCACGGTCTGCACCGTTGCGCCTAATAGGTTAGGCTTGCAGGCTCTCTGCTCGGGCTTCCAACGCGGAAGTGCTTAAGCGTGACGCTTAATTAAATTGTCTCTATCGTCAAAGACGGGTTCTACACCCGGCCCATACTCAATGCAAGAACATTCGTGACTTCGGTGGAAACTTTCTTCGCGCGGGCGTGCACGTCGTCACTGGCGGAGGATACCAGCTTGACCGTGGGCACGTACTTGCGGGCGGCCAGAACCTTTTTCGCCACTGGTGCGGGCGGCGGATCGGGCTCGCTGGTGTGGTCTGGAATATCAAACGACTTCCTCATCACCACTGCATCGGCGGGCGTAATCGTCTTTTCCTCAAGCGCCGTTGCCAGTGCTTGCTGAATGGCATGGGGGTTCGCAGGCACTGGTACGATAGACGCTTCCAGCAGGGACCAGCGCCGAATGAATGCGTCGACTTTGTCACGGTTCTTACCGAACTCCTTCCACTTGTCCACGGCCATTTGAACCAACTTGGGCCAGTCGCTGTCGCCCTTGCGTACGATGTCCAGGGGGATAAAGCCCACGGATGCGGAGAGCGGCATGAACTTGGACAATGCCAAGTACCTGTCCCCTTCGTCCGTGGGCGCAAATTCGATGTCAAACTTTATACCGTACTCATCGACCTCAATACTCGAAGCCTTGCCAATCTGTGCCTGCGAGTAGTTGTGCCCCTCAAGGATAACGGGACTGCGCTTGAAGTCCTTCACATCGGCGCCAGCGGGCATCAGCACTTCGTTGTCGCGGTCCATGTCCCTGGTGCTCACGTACATGGTGATGGTGCGCTCACCGGCATCTGCACGCTTTACCAGGACGGCCTTGGTCTGGTCGCGGCGCACGGTGTGGTCATCGGGCTTGGCAAACTGCTCCTTGATCGAAGCCAGCACCTCACCGGCTATCACCTTTTCCATCCCGAAAAGCAGGTCTGATAATCTCATCTTTGTTTTCATGTCATTACCTCTAGTTGTGGTGTCATCGCGGTATTGATCTCACCCAAAGCATTGGTCAGCTCCGATTTAGCGACCTCGTTGATGCTGTACTTCCAGTTGTTCCCGCCATCGTTGATGGCTCGGCGGGGCTCAAGGGTCATCGCGGCCTTAAGCTGCTTGTGGACATCGTCGGGATTGATAATGTAAATCTCACACCCGCTGTCGGCCATGTACCATGTACCACGCAATGTCATTGCACGTTCGCAGCGGTTTACCTCTGCGCATGATCCTACTGCCGGGGCAATAACGGGGCAGCCCGCTGCTTTGGCTTCGATAATTGGCAGGCAAAAGCCTTCGCCGGTCGATGTCACCAACAGCACGTCGGCGGCATTGTACATCCAATTCAGGTACTCGCTTGTCAGGGTGCCGGTCACATAATCGTACTGCGGCGGGTAAGCCATGCAGCCCGCCAGGCCCCAACGCTCCACCATCGGGTACAGGTTCATCCCTCCATGACAGGTGCCGTGCATGTCGGTATGAAGGTACATGCGCACATTCGCCTTGCCACTGCCGATTGATAGCGCCTTGAACCCTGCCAGTGCTGCGCCAAAGTTCTTGCGTGGCGGGGTGCTGTGGTTGGTTGCGTTCATCATTACGATAAACGTATTGTCATCCACCAGGCGCCCGGTCACCTTCTCGAATAACTGCCGGGCTTCACTACGGTCAACGGGCTTGAACACATCAGGATCATAGGCCAGGGGTATGTATAGCGGGTCAAAACCAGCATCCTCCAGTAATCCTTCAGTGTGGCGCGTTGGCGCTATGGGTCTTTCACAAGCCTGCAGCGTGGCTACCGTGGCCGGATGCAAGGGATACTCATGAGCCATCACCCACGGGAACCAGCGCACCTTTTCAAACACCTGCGGCGGGCATATACAGATGTCACACATGCTCATGACGATGTCGGGCTGATAGTCGGCCACGTGGCTGAGAAAGTAGTCAGCGCCCATGAGGTCAGTCTTGGGCCCGCTGCTGTAGTTGAGGACGCTATTCTCGTCGATGCCGTTGCACCACTGGTCGAGGATTGCCGAAATCGCAACTTCATGGCCCATCTGTTGCAGTTTTGGCACGAAAAGCCCCGTTTGTGTGCCGAAACCCGTCTTTATCCTCGATGGAATGCCGTGCCAGAGGATTTTCATGCTTCGATCAGTTGTGGCTGTATGTCACACCGGCAGTTAGGGTGCAGGGGCGGCCCTTGCACATCCAAGTACTCGTGCTTGAGCGTGATTTCCTTACCCTCAAAATCCACTGTCTGATTAGGGCCGTCCGGAGTGAAGAACCTGCCGCCTAGCTCCAGCACCTTTCCGTTCATGTCCAGACAGAACGGGCAGCCATCGCCGTTGGCATCCCACACCTTTGCGCTCACTACACCGCTTTCCTGCCATTCCATCTCCTGCCCAAGCATTTCACCACGGGCTGTCTCGGTGCGGGCAACCCGTTCAGCCCGGTAGCCCTGCCAATCGGTGCCGAGGCTTTCGATCCGCTTGGTTATCTCGGGTATTGATTCGCCAAGCTGCTCACCCGTCACCACGGCCTGCTTGAGTGCGTCCCTGGTGGTGGCGTTGACGCTGTTGGCGAACTTGAAGCTGTTGGCGCGGATGGCGGCCTCTACAGCGGGGCGGTCAATGAAATCCGTGAGCTCTATTCCCAGCTTGGTGGCCGCCCGGCCAGCGCCGAAAGTAACCTGCTCTGTGAATATGCCTTGCGTGAGGTTGACGATTTCTTCGGCCCAGGTGGGGCTTGCTACCCAATCAAAGGCGGCCTGCAGTGCTTGGCCTGCTGCTTGGTTAACGGACTGCAGGGCAAGCTCGAATTGCCTTGTCCATACACTCGACAGCGCCAGGGCGATGGCCTTTTCCGCGTCACTCAGTGGGGCATTACGTCCGCCCGTCAATTCTACATCACCATCCGCCTTGACTAGAATGATCGTCGGCCCTGTTAAAGTGCCCCGCTTGGCGCGGTTACCCTGATGGTGGCGCCGGGGGGGGCGGCGCCCTTTATCGGGGTCAGGCAGCAAACCAGTTGCGCCAAGCGGAACAAGATTACCGGGTACCATGCCAACGTCGCCGCCGTCAACGGGCTCCATGCCACGGCGTTCAAGGATACGGTTAAGCGGCAGGCCGTGCTTCATCAGCATTTCTTCATCACGGCGAAGCTGCTCTACATCATCGTCGACAATGGAATCGAATGCGACAAATAGTCGCGGTTCGTTGTAGCGGGGCATCAGCTTTTCATTGAGGCGCTGCTCAATGCGCACCAACGTGGGCGTTACCCCGTACTGCTCCCATAGGTAGATGGCGCCGCGTATGTTGGCGGTATTGGCGTTGGGTAGGTACATGGCGGGGTGCTGGCCAAAGCCGTTGATAATTTCCTGCTTGCGCCACTCCCGCCCGCCCAAAAAGGCCATTTCACGCGGTGACCACTGCACCGGCTTGATGTCGAAGTCCTCGTCAGCTATCAAAGGCGCCCGCATCTTAGCCGCTATGTGCAGGGCATTGCGCCAAGCCACCATAGCGTTGCGGCGTGTGCGTGCATCCATTGACCCGGTCTTGTACTGAATCAACATCTGCTGCAGGCCGTGGGTATCAGCCATGTAGGTCTCGAACTTATCAAAGGATTCACTTCCCTCAATAGCCCAGAACTGCCCCTCGACGCGGCTCATGCCGTACCACATATCCTTGGGATTGAAGAACTTGAAATGTATGATCTGGTCAGGGTCAAAGGCAATGCGCTGCGTTGGGTTGCGTCCGTACAGGTAGCCCTTGATGAACTCATCGGCGTCGGGCACGATTTTCATGTACTGCGCTTGTAGCGCCCACAGCTCCATCGGTATGCCATTCGGCCCGTCTACCACGTGCCAGTACGCATCACCGGCCAGGTCCAGGTAGAGCGACAGTGACTCCATCAGATCGTTCTGGTTGTGGTGCGGGTTGACTTCGCGCAGTAGCTCTAGCACGGGGTGGTCGGTGATTTCCTCCACGTCCTGAGCGGCTTTGAACATGGGGAGGCTGTTAATCGATGCCCGCTTGCTCAGGCGCTCGTGTTCCTCCTTGCTGATGGGGCGGCCTATGTTGCGGCCAAAGCGTGCACCGGCCCGGCTCTCACCAGTGCCACGGGCGGCGAACACCCGTAACGTAGCCCCTGATACTGCGGAAGAATTTTTGTTCGCGCAGGTGTACGCCCACTGGCGGTACCGTTCAACCTCACGGACTTTGTCGGATTGTGGGGATTTGGGCTGCCCTGACAGGCGGTCAGTCAGCGTCATGCTGCCGCGTACGGCATCGCCTGCGTCCTTGATGGTGCGCAGGTTTGAGAATGCTGTGCGGACGTCAGCGAGTAATTTGACCATACGCTAAACCTTGTCCCAGGCGGCGGGGTCGTTTATTATGCGTTCTTCACGCTCTGCAGGGGTTTCGTCGCGCTCGCACTCTGTGACGTCTGCAAAGCGTTTGTCAAGAACTTCCTGCCGCTGCGCCGCTTTATCGGCCAAGCGTTGTGCGAACCGTTGTATTGCGGAGGATTGTTTCTTTGCTGTCATTGATGCCGTATGGTGTCGTGAATTGATCCGCTAGGCGGTGCCTTGTGTGCGTTAGGGAACTCGTGCCCTGACAATTCTTTCATGATTCCGTTCATCATAACACACAAGGCAACACACAATAAGGCGACCACAAACACGATCCCGACTCTTTGCAGCTTATTCATGGCCCGCCTATACCGTGGACCGGGTTGCTCAATATGAAGGCTTCCCATAGCCGCTGCCCGATAGCACCGCAGGCATGAAATGCGGCGACAAGAACCAGGTAGGAACATATAACCGTGATTGACCAAACTATTTCTGGCGGTGTTGTTCTACGTGGAACATTCATGCCTGTTCGTTTCCACCTGTCATGTTCTCGTAAATGTACTCCTGCTCGTGCTTGAACAGGCCGAATACTACATCGAGCAAACCAACCAGCCACACTAGACCCATGATCAATAGCGTCAACTGCACCACACCGATATTGAAACCGTTATCGGCAAGCCGCTCCTGGAACGTGGCCGCACCAACGAAGGCCAGCAGCAGGCCGTTGACCATGTTGCCGCCACGCTGGAGGATGAACTTCTGGCGGGCAAGGCTTTGTATGATTCTTTTACGCTTTGGTGCTGTGATAGCGGTCTGTATTGTGGCCCGTAGTCGGTGCCGGTAGTGGGGGTCGAGAGTCACGCTGGCACCTCGTACGGAGTGACGGTCAGCGGGCCGGTGCCCTGAAACTCGCAGCACCATTCTTCCCCCCAGGGCGGCAAGGGGTTTTCAGAGGTAAAAATAACCATACCGCTGAACTCCCGGCCTTCTTTCACTACGCGCACCTTCCACGGCTTATTGGTGTTGGGTAAGTACGGCAACACAATAAACCCTTCCCACCCACGAATCTCTCCGACGCCTTCAATGTGTTCCCTGGTTCCAATGATTTCCCACTGCGAATCGTCGTCGGTTACATTGCCAATCTCTTCAATCATTCCCACCCTCCGCCCGCAGTATCCGCATGGCTTCCAAGCGGTCCTCCGGACCCATTTCCTCAAGCATAGCTTCCAGTTCTTCGTCAATGGCGGGGTCGTAGCTGCCGTCATAATCGCTTTCCTCGGCGGCTACGGTGGGCGTGATTAGGTGCTTGGTCAATACTTTATACGCCCCTGAGACTGCATCTATTTGGTCGTCATGTTGGTCTTTCTCGCCGAACATTTCGCACTCATCCAAAAAGTCCTCTATCCACGGCCCCTCGACAAGCAGAAAGTTTCCGGCCTGCGCTGCACTGGCCCACGGCCCGGCCCGCACGAACTTAGACTTTGACCCTACATGGTCTCCGGAGAATGTGAAGCCCGTCAGCACGTGGCGCCGGAAGTGATCGACCATGTACTTGTCACCGGCAGATGCCACTTCCATGCGTATGGGGATGTCGATTGTGTCCAGGGTGGCTGTCAGCAGCACAAGGCGCTCCACCACGCGGGGCTTGTCCCTGGTGCGCTGCATGTCCCGCAGGTAAAATATACCATCCTTCATGCCCAAGCGGGCGCCTGCGGTGAAGTCAGGATCCTTGCCGGGCTTCTGCTCAGTGGCGGCCATGTCCCAGAACCTGACCTCCTTCATGACCGCAGGGGCTTCCGGAACGATGCTGAACCATGAACGGGTGAACACCTTGCCCTGCTCCCGTACCTCCCAATCCCCGGCCAGTAGCTGCTCGCGCTCCACGGGCTGCAGCTCCATCAGGCTTTCGATGTACTCGGCGGTGTCGAGATAGGGGTTGTCCTTCAACCGGGCCGGGATGAATGGCCGCTTGGGGTGCTCAGGTTTAACGAAGCGGCCCTTTACCCACACATGGCCAACACCGCCAGGGTTACTTGCTGCCCGCATTCGTACGGGCACGTGGACGCCCTCCTTGCGGCGTAGGCGACTGAACAGGTATCTGTACTGCGATTCCGTGAACTGCGTCAGCTCGTCAAAGGCGATGAACTGGTACGCGGCGCTCTGGTAGTTGTACTTGTCGGTTTCAGCCTGCAGGTGGCCGAATTGCAGGGTGGCGCCGCTTGGAAAATGCCACGTCTTGCGCCCATCTGACCACACGGCATCGGTCGGCCCAAGCCACTCGTGCGCTCGGGGTATCATGCTGTCGGCTTGGTCTAGTTGGGGGAATGTGCGCCGGAGGATAAGCGCGGCGTAGCCCGGCACCTGCGCATACTGTAGGGCTGCCATGAGCATGGCGTCGGTCTTGCCGCCTCCAGCAGCGCCACCGTAGAGCGATTCCCGCTCGGGCAGCAATAGAAACTCGGCCTGCTGCTTGGTAGGGCTGTGCGGTATGTACGGGTTATTGATGACCGTCTGCAGGAGCAGGTCAACGAAAGCCGTCTCATTTTCCGTTCTTACCGTTTTTGCTGTTGCGCTTGGCACGTTTCACCCCGTTACTGCCGTTTCTCTTGGCCTTGACATTGGTGGGAGGCTGCCGGTCGGCTATCAGCTTGGCGGCCACATCGCTGTATGCCTCCATAGCGGCCTGTAAAGGCACCAAGGACTCGCTGTCCACCTCAGCTATGACACGCTGCAGGGCTTTCCCTTCAAGGCGCTCTGCGATGAACTGCACGGCCCACGCTTCGCCCCTAGCGGCACGCATCAACACGCCCCGCAGCACGGCTTCCATCATAGGCATGGGCTCACCGGGGGGAAGTTCGAACGTCTCACAGATGGCTTGTTTCAGGCCGCTAGGGGTTTGCTCCTTGCATAGCTTCTCGAGTAATTCCGGTATTTCCCGTGTTTTTTTGGGGCGGCCTGCGGGGTTTCCGGACTCCCCCGGCTTGAACTGGTAAGGGACTATCGACTCAGGCGCTGATCCCTTCTTGCTCATCAGCGGGCCTCCACGGGTTCCATCCCGCGTAGATAAGGGAAGGGGTTGCGGCGTATGAGTAGTTCATTTTTGCGTTTCGAATTCGGGTACACTGCCCCATTCCATTTATTTATGAGGTACAGCATCATGGCATGTTCACGCTCATCGGTGCGGTAGTCGCAAGCACCGCCAGTATTATCATAATGGCGAAACGCCGCCAGTAAGCGCCCGTCCCGCACTACCCTGCCATAGTGGAGCAGGTGGGCCAGCGTGTAGTCGTAGTCCTCCTTGAGAGTACAGGCGGCGTCAAAGCGTAGTGGAGTTGGCTTCACCATGCAAAAGTCGCCTATGATGAAATGGTGATATTGACACCGTGGCTTTGCAAAGTATGGATTATCTGTTGGTGGAATACCGGCTAAGTGGGCGGTGGTGTCACTGTGCAAGGTTTTATAGAGCAGTTCCGCAGCCATTATGCCGGTTACTTCATGCAAATTTGGCACCTGGTATTTGAACCATCTTAGGTCATCGCTCACCTGCAGGCTATAGACTCCCATATTAAACGCAGCGCTTAACGCTTGATTACGGGCTGCCACTAGCGAGTCGGATTCCATAACCTGCCCTGCGCCTTGGTCTCGGTAAGCGCTCGACTCACCGATGCCAACGTGCCACGTGGCGCCTGGAAAATGCGTACACATAGCCTGTACGTTTGCGGCCCGCTTGGTGCTTATAATAGCCGTTGCGTATGTGGTGTTCTGGCTCACTTCGCGTATTTTGGCGTGCGTTCCTGTGCTCTGGCAAGCTCTTCTTTTGCGTTGCCGCACTTCCCCATGTTCTCACGGTAGTACATGACGAGGCTCAGGCGGGTGGCTGGCGCGGCGCTGGACTGCAGTAAAGGCGTGTTGCCGTGCCACTGGTGCACGTCGACAAGCAGGACATCGCAGTTGTTCAGATCCACTGCGATGCCGTACCGGGGCAGCACAAAATAGCCGCCCTTGTAGTGGCCAGCCCGCAGCACTACGAGATTGCCGAAGCCCGCTTTGAAGTCACCGCGGTCAACGTGCACAGCGGTTTGGAAGTTCTTATTGACCGTTACGGTGGTAAACACCGTGTCCTTGATTACAAAGTCGGCGCTAGTGGCCTGCACTGCTGCCTGCTGGCGGGCGTAGTGCTCGGGAAGGAGCTCGGCGTATAGGTCGTTGACGCGCTTTATCACCGGGTGCGCCTTGGTGAACTGGTTGAAATGGGCGCCTGTAAATGCCGTCATGCGGCAGTAGGGGTGCCTGCTGCTGCGGTCAAAAAAACCGACTATGCCACTATTGACGAGGGCGGCCCTAGTGGTGCTTGAGTAAGCGCCATCCTTTTTTTTGAAGCGGTAACGGGTTGGGTTGATTTGTGTGGCTCCATGAAAATAGCCGGCGGAACGGGCTAAGTTACCCACTTCGGTAGGGTCTAACTTGCCACCGGCTATACCACGATTATCCGTCGTCGTCGCGGCCTCAAGTAAACCGTTGTAGGCTGCGCGGGCCTCTGGCATGGGGATGACGTTACGGCGGAAGCGCATTAGCGGGGCGCCGTCCTTGTTGTCAACGTCGGCGTCGTCCTCTAGAAGCAGGTTGTAGGCGTGCCGGTCCAGCTTTGTGCCCGCCAGGGCCGCCGCTTCCTCGTCAGTCAGTATTGGCGTTGCCGTTATTTGCCGCATTTTCAACCACCCTTAGAACTGCGAGTGTGATGTTCTCATCCTGAATGCGCACGGACGGCATGGCAGTCATGAACCGGGCGTGCTGGTCCTCGTTGAAAACCAACTGCACCATTTTGATGTCGGAGTCCGGGGGCTTGTCGTAGTCACCTCCCGACTCATCGCCGCCACCGAACCCGGCATCACCAAGCCCGAACTCGCTGGCATCGAAGCCCCACTGCAGCAGATTATCGGTGTCGAAATTGTTTGCCAGCTTGTCGTAGTCCCATCGGCCAGTGTTCTTGTTCAGGCGCACGTTGAGCTGCTTCTCACGCTCGATGTCCTCGATGTACTGGTACACGCAGGGCGCTTCGGTGTGGCCCATGTCCTTCCAGATACGTATGCGCTGGTGACCGCCGATGACAACGCGCAGGCGCTTGGGGTGCATGTTCAGCACGACCGGATCCACAAAGCCAAATTCCGAGAGGCTTTCCTTGATGTCGGCGTAGTCCTTTTCGGTCAGTTCGCGGGGGTTGTACTCAGCCGCGTTGAGCTCCGTGATGGTGTGGTAGTGGATTTCCAATCGGCTGGTGTCTGGTGGTTTCTTTTTGGTTAGCTTCATTTTCCATCCCATTCAATAGTGATTTCGGCCCCTGCTTTGACTTCAACCCATTGCCGCTCGATGTGCTCGCTGAAAATCTGCCTGTCATCATGGTAGACAATGCCTGTCATGGCGTCCTCAATGCACCGGGCCAGCTTACTGATGTCGGGGGTTTGGGCGTGCAGGCTAGGCGCGTTCGGCTTAAGGCGTTCGCTGTTCTTGCCGGTGCCGTAGTGTGCCTGTGGCCGCGTGAACATAAAGACTGCAGACAATCGGCACGGCTCCCTGGTGGCGGCCCGCTCACCCATCACCAAAGCCGCTTGCTGCGCTACGGCGCCATACCAGTTCTTCTGCCTCTCGGCGTTGGTCTCACGCAAGCGGGCTTTGCCAGCGATGATGAACGCCTTTTTGGAGCCCTGCTGTTGGGGCTTGCCGTAGACTGTGAAGGTGATGTTCATTGATACCGATACCGGTTCCGGAAAAAATCCCTATATTCCGGGTTCTCTGATTCTAGCCTAGCTATGTTCCTATCGTTGTATTTCGTTCTAATATCT
>CAUZAW010000031.1:0-16762 GCA_963577735.1 Phycisphaerae bacterium
TCAGCCTGCCCAACCATGTCCTGGACGCTTTTGGCGTCAGTTACATCGGTGCGGATGAAGGTGGCTTGGCCTCCGCGGTCGTGGATCTGCCGCTGAACTTCGTTGCCGGTCGCTTCGCTGATCTCAGCCAAAACAACCGCAGCGCCTTGGCTTGCGAACAACTCGGCGCTAGCCCGGCCGATGCCTGAACCTCCGCCGGTAATGATTGCTACTTTGTTTACCAATCGACCGGTCATCGCATTCATTATCACGGAAACATGGGGGGCTTGGCGAATCTGTTTCAGTTTATTTCGTGATCCGCGACCAAATCAAATTGGTGATATTGCCAAGTTGTGGAATGGCGCATCGTTATTCGAGGCGAAGGCCCTGTTCCTCGAGCCAGATTTTGAGATCGCCCATCTGGGTGTCAAAAATGTCGTTGTCGTAGTCTTCCTCGAGCTTGTGAATCTGCTCAGCAAGCTCAGGCCGCTTCTCGACAAGCTCACTGATGCGGATCTCCAGTTCGTCGCCGAGAACGCGCAAGTCACCCAAGTTGATCGGGGTGGCGGTAATGGCCGCTAGCTTCCTGGCCACGGCTTCAATGCACTTGAAGTTTCGCCCCTGAACATAAGGGGGGATTTCTGCAACGATGGTGGCCATCTCGAAGCCGCGTTGGTCGGCGAGAGTCATCAGGTAGGAAATGAAACTTCCAGGCCCTTCGTAATTGGTGAAGTTCAGGCCGTGCGCTTCGAGCGTATACTTGATGCGGGCGTGAGAAACGGAACTGAACAGCCGGGGCTCGCGGGTATGGGGTGCCATGCCGCCGACGCTGCCGATAAAATAAATCGCCGACACATCAGCAGCGGTGGCCACGGCGAACATGCAATCGGCAAACTGCGACCAGTTAAAGTTAGGCTCTTTGCCCTCAAAGAGCACAAGGTTGTTCGCCTGTTCGTAATAGAACGTGTTGGCCGGAGGCTTAAACTCGGTGACCAGTCCCTCCTCAATTTTCAAGTGCGGACGAAACAGCGAGGAAACTTCCATGGAGCCGGGGAAACTGTAGATATAAAACTGCTCGGGCTCGATCTGGGCCAAGATCTGGGCATTAAACGAGTCGACCAAGTATTCAATAGTGCCGGTGGATACATCGCCTCCGTCCATCCAACCGCTAAAGCCAAGCACCATGGTGGCGTTGCTGAGCTTGGGCTGGGCTACGATTTTCAGTTGATCCAATGCCATGGCACTTTCCGTGGCGCAACGAGGCCATGCCGGCGTGAGGATATCGAGGTCGCCGCCAGCTTAAATCTATTTTAGCCGATCGCCGGACTAGGGCATGTCATAGCCTGCCGGGGAGAGTAGAGGATAGTCAAATGCAATACATGGACACAAGCCTACGCCAGAAAATCACTACCTGATGGGGCTTAAAAGGCCAATTGAGATTGTTGCCGTATGCCGCAGGCTGCACGGTCAACTCCCACCTCTGTAGCCGCCAGACCCACCGCGGTCGCCACTGCGTGGGCGAGCTTCGTTTGTCACCAATATTCGCCCCTCCACTTCCTGACCGTTAACCACTTCGATGGCGGCCTTGCCGGCTTCGTCGTCAGCCATGGTAACAAAGGCAAAACCGCGTGGTCGACCGGTGTCACGGTCGGTGATAATGGCCACCTCTTCGACCTCGCCGTGCTCAGCAAACAAATCCCGCAGCGCATCCTCTCCAGTGCCATAATCGAGGTTGCCCACATAAATTCTCATCGCACTACGCTCCACAGGGTAACGCTCATGATCGGAATGAACGCGGGGCATGGGCGTCACAAAACCAGCAAATGGACCGACGGCCTCCACCGACCCGGCACCAGTATATCCCCATACCCCGGCCGGTCGCAAGAGTGGCACAGCTGCCAGATCAGCAAACGACGCTACAGATTCCGCGATCTGAAGGACCGGTTGCCAAGACGACGCAGCACGACCAAGTTCTTGTTGAAATAAATCAGGTACGCCACCATGGCGATGGTGACCACGGATGAGCCGATGAGCATGATCAGCTGGGACGTGGCCCCGGTTTCCTGCCACTTGCGAAAACAGTAGAGGGAGAAAACCAGATCGAAGAGGATGGCTACGGCAATCAGTACGCGGTGAAAGTTGTACAAGGCCACGATCTACTCCTTGTTTGGCTGCCAAGATATTGTACGCGACGTGAAACGAACATGGCTACTTATCACTCGCCTTTTCGACCTTGTGGGAGGATTTGGACAAGCAGTAAGCGGCTCTGGGTAGCCGCAAAGGGGCTGAAGATAGCCGTAGCCTGTCCGCTCGGGCCCACTCCCAAGCAGTTACCTCACGAGCCGTTTCTCCGCAACAATCAGGCGGGGATACGGCAGATGGCGCCATCGGTGGAACAGACCCGGGGGTGATATTGTCGCAACCAGATCGGCTGTGGCTTGTTGAGCAGGTATTGGCAGGTTAACATCTCGCAAATTTGCGCGCTGCGCCGCATTCATTGACGACCATGCCCAAACGCACTGATTTGCGAACCATTTTGATCATCGGTTCCGGACCGATCGTCATCGGCCAAGGCTGTGAGTTCGATTATTCGGGAACGCAGGCGTGCAAGGCGCTAAAGGAAGAGCAGTACCAAGTGGTATTGGTCAATTCCAACCCGGCCACGATCATGACCGATCCGCAGATGGCCGACCGGACTTACATCGAGCCGATCACGCCGGAAACGGTGGCCAAGATCATCGCAAAGGAACACAATGGCCCGTACCACATCGATGCCTTGCTGCCGACGCTGGGCGGGCAGACGGCCCTGAACTGCGCTTGTCAGTTGTACGACCAGGGCGTACTCAAAAAATACGCCGTGGAAATGATTGGCGCCACGCGGGACGTGATCCACAAGGCCGAGGATCGGGAAAAGTTCAATGAAACGATGATGTCGATCGGGCTTAAAACCGCCCGCAATGGCATCGTCACGGATATGAGCGAGGCGGCTGACGTGCTGGATCACGTGGGACTGCCGGCGATCATCCGCGCGGCATTTACCCTCGGCGGGACGGGCAGCGGCATCGCCTACAACCGCCAGGAATATGAGGACATCGTGCGCAGGGGGCTGGATGCATCGATGACCGGCCAGGTGCTGGTGGATCAGTCGCTTCTGGGCTGGAAGGAATACGAGCTGGAGGTGATGCGCGATCACGATGACAACGTGGTGATCATCTGCTCAATCGAAAACTTTGACCCCATGGGCGTGCACACCGGCGATTCGATCACGGTGGCGCCGGCCCAGACATTGACGGACAAGGAATACCAGCGGATGCGCGACGCGGCCATGGCGATCATCCGTGCTATCGGCGTGGAAACAGGCGGCTCAAACATTCAGTTTGCGATCGATCCGGCCACGGGCGTGATGATGGTGATCGAAATGAACCCGCGAGTGTCGCGGTCGTCGGCACTGGCGTCAAAGGCCACGGGTTTTCCCATTGCCAAGATAGCGGCCAAGTTGGCGGTCGGTTACACGCTATGGGAATTGCCCAACGATATCACGGGCAAGACGGTGGCGTGTTTCGAACCCACGATCGATTACGTGGTGACCAAGATTCCGCGCTGGACGTTCGAGAAATTTCCCGAAGCGGACGAAACGTTGACGACGCAGATGAAAAGCGTTGGCGAGGCCATGAGCATCGGCCGCACCTTCAAGGAGAGCCTCCAAAAGGGCGTACGTTCGATGGAGGTAAAACGCTTCGGGCTGGGGCTCGACAGCCAGGACAAGTGGCTGATGTCGATGCGAGCCGCCGGGCAATGGCTGGAAAGGGAACATCCCAACGCTTTAGAGGCTGTGCAGAAGATCGCCGGCGACGTATCGTCGCTCAAGGCCATTGCCATATTGCTCCACGACTCGCAAAGCCTAGCGGAGCTGGATGGTTCGGCCCGTCAACAGATCGCGTCCATCGAACAGGAACTGGTCGCCGGCCACGGTTCAGTGCTGGATTCCGCCCGGGACAGCGTAGGCAACAGCGGGGCACGTCAGTTGCCCGACACTGAATGGCCGATTTCCAACGAGAAACTGTACCGCAAGCTGCATATCCCCTCGCAAGGCAGGCTTTACTACATCCGCTACGCCTTCAAAAGCGGCTGGTCGATTGAGCAGGTCAATCAGGCCAGCGCAATTGATCCCTGGTTTTTGGATCAGATCAAGCAACTGACGGACTTTGAGCTGAAGTTAATTGGCTATGAGCAACTGGAGGACGTGCCACAGGCGTTACTGTTCGAAGCCAAGCAACTGGGCTATTCCGACGCCCAGCTTGCCAATATTTATCTGGGCAAGATCACGACACAGACGATTCTGCAGGTCCGCCGCCATCGCCAGTCAATGCAGATCGCCACGGTTTACAAACTCGTGGACACCTGCGCTGCAGAGTTTGAAGCAACAACGCCTTATTATTACTCGACGTACGAGACGCCGACGAAGCGGCTGGGCGAGCAAGGTGAAAGCCTTGAATACCACGACGAGATTCGCGTCAGCGACAAGAAAAAAATCGTGATCTTGGGCGGAGGCCCCAACCGCGTGGGGCAGGGCATTGAATTCGACTATTGCTGTGTGCAGGCGGCGTTCGCCACCAACGAGGTGGGCTATGAATCGGTGATGGTCAACTCGAACCCGGAAACGGTTTCGACTGATTACGACACGTCTGATCTACTGTTTTTTGAGCCGTTGACGCTTGAAGACACGCTGAACATCTGCGAGAAGCTCAATGGCCAGCCGTTCGTACCCGGAAAAACGTGTCGGGGCAATCTGCATGGCATCATCGTTCAGTTCGGCGGCCAGACACCCTTGAACCTGGCGCGGGCGCTGGAGCAGGCCGGGGCGCCGATCATTGGTACCAGCGTTGATTCAATCGACCTCGCAGAGGATCGCGAGCAGTTCTCGGCACTGTTACAGAAACTGGATATCCGCCAACCGATCAACGGGATCGCCTATTCGCTGGAGCAGGCGGTCGAAATAGCCAACGGGATAGGCTATCCAGTGCTGGTCCGTCCCAGTTACGTGCTGGGCGGACGGGGAATGGAAACATGCTTCCAAGAGGAGCAGCTTGTTTTCTACATGCGATCGGCAGTAGAGGTGTCGGAGTTGGCACACGCACCGGTTTTGATCGATAAGTTCCTCGATGAGGCGATCGAGGTAGACGTGGACGTGGTGGCGGATTTCGATCCGCTGGATAAAGATGGCAACCATGCAGGGCAAGCGTTTGTTTGCGGCGTCATGGAACATATCGAGGAGGCCGGCATACACAGCGGAGACAGCGCGTGCGCCATACCGCCTTATTCGCTGCCTGAGGTGGTGGTCGAGTCGCTCAAGACACAATCGCACAACCTAGCAAAAGCATTGCAAGTGCGTGGCTTGATGAACATTCAGTACGCGATCAAACGGCCGGACCACGAGGGCGGTGAATATGAAATTTTCGTGTTGGAAGTAAATCCAAGGGCATCGCGAACGGTACCTTTTGTCAGCAAGGCGACGGGCCAGTCGTGGGCCCGTATCGCAGCCAAGGTGATGGCGGGCAAAAGCCTCAGGGAACTTGGCGTGCAAACCCCGGTTGCGACGGCATACGTGTCGGTGAAGGAATCGGTGTTTCCATTCAACAAGTTCCCGGGGGTGGACGTGATCCTTGGCCCGGAGATGCGGTCGACCGGCGAGGTAATGGGGATTGACCCGGAATTTGCCGTTGCGTTCGCCAAGTCGCAGATGGCGGCCGGCACTTTTTTGCCGACCCAAGGCAAGGTGTTCTTTTCGATTCGTCGAAGCGAGCAGAATCAGGTGATAAACGTGGCCCGCGAACTGGTGCAGATGGGTTTTGAATTATTTACCACACAAGGCACGCATGACAGCCTGGCAGCTCAGGGCATCAAGACTCAGCCTATCAAAAAGATCAGTGAAGGCAGGCCTAACTGCGTGGACCTTATCCAAAATGGCCAACTGGCATTGATCATAAATACGCCGACGCGCAAGGGACTCAATACAGATGAGGGCCGACTACGAGCCATGGCGGTACGATTTGACGTGCCGATCGTGACGACGACGACGGCGGCGGCGGCGGCCACGCGAGCGATTGCGGCGTTGCGGACTGGCGACTGGACGGTTAAGGCTTTGCAGGAATATTACGGTTGAGGCCGGTGGTGACGCACGGCTTTGACCAGTCATTTACAATGCGGCGTGCGTTCTAGGTGGGCTGGCAAGGAGGCGTGATTTCATGGCTTGCGACACCGCGTTCGAGATGGCGGCATCGAATCTCCGTTACGGGCCTGGTGTCACACGCGAGGTGGGGATGGACCTAAGCGACTTGGGCGTGAAGTGGGCGATGGTGCTTACCGACGCCAACCTGGCAACCGCCGCATCGGTGACAACGGTGCTGGGCGCACTCGATGATGAAAAGATCGGTTACGAACTGTACAACCGTGTGCGCGTGGAGCCGACCGACGAATCGTTTCAGGACGCGATCGCGTTTGCCGATGCGGGCCGGTTCGACGCGTTCGTGGCGGTGGGCGGCGGATCAACCATGGACACCGCCAAGGCGGCCAACCTGTATGCGACCTATCCGGCCGACTTTCTCGAATACGTCAACCCGCCCATCGGCGGTGGCAAACCGGTGCCTGGGCCGCTTAAACCCTTGATCGCCGTACCGACAACGGCGGGAACAGGTAGCGAAACGACGGGCGTGGCGATTTTCGACCTTGTCAAAATGCGGGCCAAGACAGGTATTGCCCACCGCAGGTTAAAGCCGACGCTAGGACTGGTGGACCCGGATAACACGAAAACACTGCCATCGCAGGTAGCGGCATCCACGGGACTGGACGTGTTGAGCCACGCGGTGGAGTCATATACCGCCCTGCCATTTAACCATCGGCCCAAACCTGAGCGACCGCTGCTACGCCCGGCGTATCAGGGTTCTAACCTGATCAGTGACCTCTGGTCGCTCAAAGCGCTGCAAATGGTCAGTGAATACCTACCACGGGCGGTGGAAGATTCCGGCGACGACGAGGCACGGGGCATGATGTTGCTGGCTGCGGCATTTGCCGGGATGGGTTTCGGCAACGCCGGGGTACACCTGCCGCACGGCATGTCGTATCCGGTCTCGGGCATGGCACGTAGCTACCGGCCGCCGGGGTATGCCGTCGACCATGCGATGGTGCCGCATGGCACGTCGGTGATACTCAACGCGCCGGCAGTGTTTCGCTTTACGGCACCGGCCTGTCCACAGCGGCACCTTGAAGCGGCAGCGGCGTTGGGTGCGGATGTCCGTCACGCTGACCTGGACGATGCCGGTGCGATATTGTCTGATCGCATCATCGAATTCATGCAACAACTGGATATCCCCAACGGATTGTCAGCTGTCGGTTACACCATCGCGGACGTGCCCGATCTTGTGGCGGGCACGTTGCCTCAGCATCGGGTTACAAAACTGTCGCCCAGACCGGCAGGCGAAGCGGAACTAACGAGCATGTTTAAAGACGCAATGGCGTATTGGTAAGCCCAACCGCACACCACACGTAACAATGAGGAGGTCGTTGAACATGGCCAGCACACAGACCCTATCTGCGCAGGGTACGGATAGACAGGTTTTGCGTAATTACATCGGGGGCAAGTGGGTGCAAGCCGAGGCCAGTGACCTATTGGATGTGGATAATCCCAGCACGGGCCAAGTGCTAGCGAGGGTCCCACTTTCAACCGCGGATGAAGTTGGGCGAGCCGTGGCAGCTGCCAAGGCCGCGTTTCCCGGCTGGAGCAAAACACCTGTGTCATCGCGATGCGAAGCGCTTTTTAAGCTCGTTGAAAAAATGCGTGACAACAGCGAGAGAATCGCCCGGGTCCTAGTGTCGGAGATGGGCAAATCACTTCCGGACGCGCGGGCGGAAATGAAACGGTCTATCGAAAACTGCCAGGTGGCATGCGGGATGCCGACGCTTATCCAAGGCGACACCGTCAAGAACTGCGCAGCCGACATCGACGGCGAGGTGATCCGCGAGCCGATCGGCGTATTCGCCATGATCGGACCGTTTAATTTTCCTTCCATGGTGCCATTTTGGTTTCTGCCCTACGCCGTGGCGGCGGGTAATACCTTTATTGTCAAGTGTTCGGAGCAGGTGCCGATCACGATGCAGGCGCAGTTTGAATTACTGAGAGAATGTGGCTTTCCGCCAGGGGTAGTGAATCTGGTTAATGGGGATAAGACGGCCAGCGAAGCGCTGGTGGGCCATCCGGACGTGGCGGGGATTTCATTCGTCGGCTCATCGAAGGTAGCGCAAACCGTAGCTGAAAAATGCGCCCGGCAGGGCAAGCGTTTCCAAGCACTGGGATCTGCCAAAAACTACCTGGTGGTAATGCCTGATGCGAAGATGGACCAGGTGGTGCGCAATATGCTGACGTCGTGCCTGGGCTGCGCCGGACAACGGTGCATGGCAGCGTCGGCAATTGCGTGCGTGGGCAACGATGTTTACAACGAGGTGCTCGACCGGTTCACGCAAGCGTCTAAAGAGGTGGTGGTGGGCAATCCGCTGGACGAAAAGTTGGCCGAGCAGGATGTGGTGGGCCCGGTAATCTCGGCGGCCGCAAAGCAACGAATAGAATCGTTGATTGCTACCGGCGTGGAAGAAGGGGCACGACTGGTGCTGGACGGACGGGGCCTCACCGTCAAGGGCAGCGAGGCTGGCCACTATGTCGGGCCCACCGTGCTGGCGGACGTCAAGCCGGGCATGACAGTGGAGAAGACTGAGATATTCGGCCCCGTGGTAATCGTGATGCACTTCGAGAGCCTCGACGACGCTATCACCGCGATCAACAACCACCTCTTTGGCAACGGCGCGTCGATCTACACGCAAAACGGCTACTGGGCCCGCAAGTTCAAGATGGAAGCCAACGCTGGCATGATCGGCATAAACGTGGGCATCCCAGCTCCGGTGGCATACCTGCCGTTTGGGGGCACCAAGTCGAGCAGTTACTCAGACATCAAGACACAGAGCAAAGAGATCGTGAATTTTTTCACACAAAATAAAATCGTCACGGAACGGTACTGGCCACAGTAATTCCACTTAACCTGTTTATTTAAAATGATTGGCGATACCTTGTTTGGTGGCTACCGGCCCTGCCCGATCAGCTAATTAGGCGATTTGCCCTAGATGGGCCGATTTGTCACAATGGTTAGTTCGATATTGACCGCAACAAACCAAGGAGCAGATATGCCGATTCGCATCAAGGCGCGTAGTGGTGAAGGATCTGATCAGCTTATGCGCCGGTTCAAGAAAATGTGTGAGAAGGAAGGGCTGACCAAGGATATCAAGCGGCGGATGTATTACGAAAAGCCCAGTGAGCGCCGCCAGCGTGCCCTTCGCAAGAGCATCAAGCGGGTAGAGCAGTTGGGAATGCCTCGGCCGGTGAGGCCGGATCGCGGCCGACCTCAGAACAACAGCTACTGAGATAGCCCGGACAGGCGTTGGGCAGGCGAGAGGGGGTTGCATTGCCACGCAGCCGAGAAGAAACTCAGGCTTCGTCAGAAAAGTCGCATTGTCGCCAACCTCAGGCATCGCTAAGCGGGGGGCATGTGACTCATACCGGCATGGATCATGGCGGTTTACTCAAACCTTAAAAAGATGCACCAGCATTCATTTTGCCAGTTGGCGCCGAAGCCTGATAAACCTTTTTGTCCACGATGATACTATGACATTAAAATGAGTCCGCTCGAGCAATGAGCTTTCCGGTGCAGACTAGATTCTGATCCAATTTATTTGCTTTGGTCGATTTCGCAGTAATGCCGCACGACAAGACGGCGACCCATTGGCTGGGGCCGACGGCGGGCAGATTCATCGCCTAATAAGATTCGTAAATTAGTAACAGTACAGGAGATGTATGATGAAACACTTTGCCGGTTTGTGGCTCACGTTGATGATAGCGGCCGTAACGTTGGCCGCTTCAGCAGCCTGGGGACAGCCAGAGCCCGGCGGCGCGGCATCTGCCGAGGCGTTGCCAGCAATCCAGAGCGGCTCGCTGCCTGGAGCGTATTGGCTGGCACCCGTAGGTGCGATCATAGCCCTGTTGATGGCCGTTGTATTTTACAAAAATGTTATGAGCCACAGCGAGGGCGATGAATCAATGGTCCGCATTGCCCAGGCGGTACGGGACGGGGCATATGCCTACCTTCGCCGGCAATACAAGGTCGTGGCATGCGTGTTCGTCATCCTGGTGCTGGTGCTGCTGGTAATCGGTTTTGGCTTGAAGCTTCAGCCGTGGCAAACTGCGGTGGGCGTACCCATAGCTGGCCTGCTGTCGGGCATCTGCGGCTTTTTCGGGATGAAGACGGCAACCAACGCGTCGGCGCGGACGACCCATGCGGCCAAGAAGTCACTTAACGACGGGCTGCGTGTGGCGTTTCGGGCCGGGGCGGTGATGGGGCTGTGCGTGACCGGGTTTGCTCTACTGGACATCAGCGTGTGGTTTTTCTTGCTGACGCAGGTAGTTGGCGTCGAAGAACTGGTGACGCTGACAACGATTACACTCAGCTTCGCCATGGGCGCATCGCTGCAAGCGTTGTTTGCCCGCGTGGGCGGCGGCATCTACACGAAAGCGGCGGACGTCGGAGCTGACCTTGTGGGCAAGGTTGAAGCGGGTATACCGGAAGATGACGCACGTAATCCGGCTACGATCGCCGACAACGTCGGCGACAACGTCGGCGACGTAGCGGGCATGGGCGCAGACCTGTACGAGTCATATTACGGCTCGATTCTGGCGGCCATGGCACTGGCAGCCGCAGCGGCGTTTCGTCTAGGCTTGGAAGGCGACTCAATTAAACTAGTGATCATCCCGCCAGCGCTGGCGGGGCTGGGTATTATCGCGTCGGTGATCGCCATTTTCACGGTGCGCACCAAGGAAGGCGCTTCGATGGCGCAACTGCTCAAAGCGTTGCACAGCGGAGTATGGCTCAGTTCGCTGTTGATCATCATCGCCGCGGCGATCTTGCTGAACATGGTGCTGGGCGACATTAAAGTGGACGGGGTTCAAGTTGTTTCGGCGTGGGGCATCTGGGGCGCGATCGTGACCGGGCTGATTGCCGGGCTGGTGATCGCCTGGGGTACGGAGTACTACACCAGCTACGAACGCAAGCCGACGCAAGACATCAGCGAACAGGCCCAGACGGGACCGGCGACGGTGATCATCTCAGGCGTGGCCGCGGGGATGCGCTCAACATGGATTCCACTGATGAGTGTGGTTGCAGCCATTCTCTTGGCCTTCATGTTTGCCGGCGGCAAGAGTGAGATTGTGATGGGCGTGTTCGGCGTCGGCATCGCGGCGGTGGGGATGCTGTCGACCCTGGCCATCACGTTGGCGACCGACGCATACGGCCCGATCGCCGACAACGCCGGTGGCAATGCCGAAATGACGCAACAAGAACCGTTCGTCCGCGAGCGCACTGACATGCTCGACTCGCTGGGCAACACGACGGCAGCAACGGGCAAGGGTTTTGCCATCGGCTCAGCGGCATTGACTGCGTTGGCGCTGCTCGCGGCGTACATCATCACCGTGCAGAATGCGCTGGGCGCGAAGGAAGCGACGATGGAGGATATCATAGGCTATTACAACGTTACGCTGATAAATCCGCGCGTGCTGTGCGGACTGTTCATCGGCGTTATGCTGGTATTCGTATTCTGCGCATTTACGATGCAGGCCGTCGGGCGTGCCGCGTTCGCGATGATGCAGGAATGCCGTCGTCAGTTTGAGATCATGAAGTCTGCATTCAAGGCGCAGGGGATGAGCGATGCGGACGTGGCTGACCCGATGAAGTGGCCCTTCGAGGTTGACAGTGACGGACATCGCTATCCGGACTACGCCAACTGCGTGGCCATCAGCACCGCCGGCGCACAAAAGGAAATGATCCTGCCATCGCTGATGGCGATCATCGCGCCCATCGCGGTGGGCTTGATCCTGGGGGTAGCAGGTGTGATGGGCATGCTTGCCGGGGCGTTGGTCACGGGCTTTGCCGTAGCCATTTTCATGGCCAACGCCGGCGGAGCGTGGGACAACGCCAAGAAGTTGATCGAAACCGGTGAATACGGTGGCAAGGGCTCAGATGCGCACAAGGCGAGCGTGGTCGGCGATACCGTCGGCGATCCGTTCAAGGACACCTCGGGGCCAAGCCTCAATATCCTGATCAAACTGATCAGTGTCGTGTCGGTCGTCTTTGCCGGCCTGGTCGTCAAGTTTGCACCCATCATCGGCGAAGCCATCGGCATAGGCGAGGGCGTCGACCCCTCATTTTTGAAACTTCTATGACCGACTCACGAGGCCACAGTGAAAGTGCAGCGTTGGGCATCGACACGTCCGACCAGCGACAGCAAAGCCGTCATGCCGGTGAAGCCCAGCAAACGCAGCAGTTCGTGATAGATGCGGCAAGGTTGCTGGCTGACCTCCACTGCCAGGACTTGGTCATCTATGACTTGCGCCGACTTTCGGATATCACCGACTACATCGTGATCGGCTCGGGCACGTCGGACCGACAGATTCGATCGGTCTCACAAGACGTGGAGGAACTGGCCAAGCTAACCGGCATGGAGCGGTTCGGCCGAGAAGTGGACGAGGCCACCACCTGGCTGGTGCTCGACTTTATCGATGCGGTGGTTCACCTGTTTGAGCCCCATACGCGCGCTCATTATGACATCGAGATGATGTGGGACGACGCACCGCGGGTCCAGTGGCAGCGTTAGTGCCTGCAATTACAACGAAGGCAGGTTGCGGCCGATACGCAACGTCTGGCGCGTGACCATAACCTGAATATTTTCGCTTAGATCAAATCGGCGATGCCCGCCCTTGCGGTCGCATGCCGCGTTGATGATCGGCATGAGGGCGCGACGCGTAAGGGTATCGGCACCGAGATTCATTTCGATCAGCAGGCGCCTAAGCAACTGGTACAAAACAGGGTCGCCGATACGGCGCAGTGACGGGCGATCAATGGAGACTGAGCCGTCAACGTCGTAGCGTATGTGGTCGGCCCGGGCTTGTTCAACGGCATCATTCAACAGGCGATGCATGCTACGCATATGTTGAGCAAACTGGACTGCTTTGCGAGCCACGTCTGGCCGAATTTGGTGTAGCTGCGGCAAAACATCGCGACGCAGCAGAGCACGTAAACGGGTTACGTCGTAGTTGGTGTGATCTTCTCGCCAAGGCTGGTCTAAATCACGCAGAAAGCTGACGACGCCGACACGGTCGCAATAGAGCATGGGACGGATCAGGCGAACGTCTGTTCCGGGCGCCAGGCGACGATTCCAGGCCATGGCAGCCATGCCACGTACGGAACTGCCACGTAGCAAGCGCATGAGCAGGGTTTCAAGTTGGTCGTCGCCATGATGGGCAGTGGCAACGAACGAAGCGCCGTGTTGTTGGGCCAGTTCGTCTAGTGCGGCGTAGCGGGCCTTGCGGGCGCGGTCTTCGAGGTTCGCCTGTTCGGCTGTAAGATCAAGGTCGCAACGAGCAAACGGTAGGCCAAGCTGGCCGGCGAGCAGGCGGGTAAAGTCGGCATCCTGCTCGGCAGCGCTACCGCGCAGATGATGCTGCACGTGGGCAATCGTCAGTTGCAGCTGCCAGCGGCGGCGAGGTGCAATGGCGGCTAGGGTTCGCAGCAAGGCAACCGAATCAGCGCCGCCGCTGACCGCAACCATGATCGACGCCCCGGCCTTGACATCGCAGTGATGCCTCAGGACCGGAGCGATGGCTTTGACGAAGCCGTGACGAGAGGGCATGATGGAACAGGCTGGCATAGCATGATGATATCGCCGATGGCCCGGCGTACGATCAGGCAGCGTTCCTACGGACGGCAGCCGAGGCCCAGGAATGGACAGGCCATGCTCCTAGAACCGGTGTCATTTCATCTTCCAATTCTGGCAGCCGATGGCATATCCAACCTCAGCGGCTACATGTTGCTGGCTGGCCTGCTGCTGGTGACACTCAGCCTGATGATGCGTCTACGCAAGCGGCACAAGCAGCGGGCCCTGGAGCCGGGACCGCACGAACAGATCGAACGAGTACGGCAGATTCGCGGAATGCGTGGCGACTTAGAGGAGTTGATGGTCGAGATCGAGCAGATGACCAAGCGACTGGGTGCGCAACTGGACGCTAAGTCGCTGCAACTGGAACGGCTAATTGACGAAGCCAATCAGAAAATCCACCAGCTCGAAAATCCGGCTGGACAGGGGCCCGATCAGTTCAACTCATCTACTGACGCATCCACCCCGCCGACCAGGCAAGAGAACCTTCCGGACGATCCGCTGGCCCGAGACGTATACCAGTTAGCAGACAAGGGATTCGAGTCGGACGACATTGCCCGCAAATTGAACGAGCACGTGGGCAAGGTGGAACTGATCCTGGCCCTGCGTAGCGTGTAAACCCCCTGCGACGCGGTGCTATGGCGGACATCGCAATGTTGCCAGCCAATCACAACCGGTTTACATTGGCCTTAACCTTCGGGAGAAGATTGCCATGTTGCAAGGCACTATGACGGCGATGGTCACGCCGTTTCGGTCCGGTCGAGTGGATTTTGACCGGCTGACAGAAAACACACACTTCCAGATCGAGAGCGGGGTCGACGCCCTAGTGCCGGTGGGCACGACGGGCGAGTCGCCGACGCTCAGCCACGGCGAGCATCGCCAGGTTATTGAAAAGGTGGTGGAGGTCGCCAACGGCGAAGTCACGGTGGTGGCTGGCACGGGCTCAAACTCGACCGAGGAGGCGATGGATTTGACCGCGCATGCCAAGAAAAGCGGCGCTGACGCGGCACTGATAGTCAGCCCCTATTACAACAAGCCGACACAGGAAGGGCTGTACCGCCACTTTGCGACGATAGCCGACCGGATCGATCTGCCCATCGTGCTGTACAACATCCCCGGCCGTAGCGGTGTGACGATAGAGCCCAAGACGGTCGCACGCTTGGCGGAACATGAAAATATCGTCGCGGTGAAGGAGGCCACCGGAGATCTGAACCTGGCCTCGCAGATCGTCGCGGAGTGCGATCCGCAAAAGCTAACCATTATTTCCGGTGACGACTCTCTGACGTTGCCACTGATAAGTATCGGCGCCAAGGGCGTCATCAGCGTGCTGTCGAACCTTATACCTGATCGGATCAAGGCCATGACCAACGCGGCCTTGGCTGGTCAGTTCGACACGGCCAGATCGATGCACTTGGATCTGTTTGCCCTGTGCGACGTGATGTTTATCGAAACCAACCCCATTCCCATCAAAACGGCGATGGCCATGGTGGGTCGAGATACGGGCGAGTTGCGCCTGCCGTTGTGCGCCATGGCCGAGGCAAACCGGGTCCGGCTGGAACAGGTTATGGCCGAACACGGGCTGGCGGCCAGCAGGACCTAGCCGATGGCATGACCGGCCGCGGTTAATTGCGTTTCGATGGCATCTAGCGCGGCGCGGGTGTCATCGGCATCGACGTGGCCCATGTGACTGATGCGAAAGATTTTTCCTTTCCACTGACCACCACGCCCGTCCTGGCCACCGGCAATCTGGATAGCGTGCTTTTCCCGCAATGCTGCTCGAAAAGCGCCGTCGTTTACGCCAGACGGATAAAAGGCGCCGGTCAGCGAGTCGCTGGGTGAATCGCTGATCAGTTGCAACCCCATCGATTGCAGGCGACCGCGGGTCATGTCGGCCAGTTCAGCGGTGCGAGCCCAGACATCGGCGATTCCATGGGATTCGATCATCTCCAAGGCCAGACGCTGGCCGCGGATCAGGTTGACCGGCGGAGTAAAGGGCACATCGCGATCTTGCCAGCTTTCCAGCCAACGGCGCAAATCGAGGCTGTAGCAGCCATCTGGTTTGACCTGCTGGAGCCGATGCACTGCCCGCGGCCCCAGCCCGACGAAACCAAGCCCCGGCGGCAGCATCAACGCCTTTTGCGAGCCGGTTACGAGCACGTCTATCCCCCATTCGTCCATGTGAAGCGGCAGGGCGGCCACGGAGGTAATGCCGTCGACAATCAACAGGGCATCACAACCGTGCTCACGCACTGCCTGGGCAATGGACTGCAGGTCACAGGCAGTGGCCGTAGAAGTTTCACTGTGGACGAGGGTAACGACACTGATATCCGGGTTCTCCTGCAAAGCTTGCGCAACCTGTTCGGCTGTGGGGCAGGAGCCCCAGGTCACATTGAGTCGGATTTGCTCGACACGACATGCTTGGTAAATGTCCTGCCACCTTTCGCCGAACTTGCCCGATGCAACGGTCAGCGCCCTAGGGGCCGGCCCCGGCGCTATCAACGAGACCTGCGCAGCCTCAAAAGCCGTGGTGCCTGAGCCGGCTAGGGTCAATACCGGCCCTTCGGTGCCGAACAGGCGTTGGAGGCGTTGTGACAGGTCGGCAAAAATATCGCGAAACTGGCTCGTACGGTGGTGAATGACGGGCTTGGCTATTTCAGCCAAAACCGGTTCGGGCACGGCGGTGGGCCCAGGTGTTAGCAAACGAACTTTTTCATTACCGGATTGTGCCACGATCGAGGCCCGCTTGTCTTGAGTCCAGAATTCCCGTTACGAGGGTTATGATAACCACTGGCGTAAATAGCTGATTTTAGCCCCAAGCAGGCAGTCCCCACTGGGAAAGTCGGTGGTCTGGGCAATACAGTCAAGCAAACGACCGCGACCGACGCAAAGCGCCTTTCGCAAGAACGATCCCTTTTAGAAATTTGGACAGGCAAGACCTTGCTAACCGATTCAGTACGCATAAACTTGCACTCTGTCTGTT
>CAUZAW010000032.1:0-16655 GCA_963577735.1 Phycisphaerae bacterium
GGTCGACCTGGGCCACCTGTTTGGCCAGCGCCCTGCCGATCGCCTGCGCCAACTGAGCCTTGTCCTTGTAATGGCGATCGATCAATGTCTTGCTGAGCATGTGCGGCCCGGTAAGCGTAAACTTCATTGCGTGGTGGGTGCACGCCCTCGCCCGCAGGTAATCGCCGGGTATGTTCAGCGTCCCCTCATCGATCGGGCCCTCGACCACGCCTGCCGGTTCGGCGCGAAATCCCATCCCTTCCAGTCGGGTGAACGCTTCGATATCTTCCCGCGTAATCTGCGTACGGATGCCCGCCATCGGCTGAACGAAGTACTCGATCATGCCATTGGTGTCCGGATGATTGACGTCCCAGCGATAAAGTTCGCCGTCGGCAACCACGTCAATACCGGCCATCTCCTGAATCTTGAATACCACCCGCGTCGCGTCGATCAGCCCCTGCTGCGAAGGCATGGCCATGAGCCATTCAGGCACGGGATATGATCCTACTACGGTGGTACGAATAGCGGGCGTGGTCATGGCATTCCCTTCAGCGCTAAAGTGTAGTCAAGCGTACATGCATACGTATGTCAATTCCGGTCGAATGTAACGGCTGCGCCAAATCAGCGGCATCATGGCACGCAGCTACAACCCGAATGCTTATCCGGCTACCCAGTGGGGCGCAAAACATCTGGCCTAGCCTCTAGTCTCTAATCGGAGCAAGACAGCGTGAAGTGATCGCTGGCAGTTGCCGCCTGCTGATCGTCCTGCTGGCCAGGCCAAATCGCCGACATCCGCCAGACATCGACCGACCGGGCCGTCACATCTCCACCTCTAGCGCACAACCCGATGCCCCGGCTGTCCGGCCGCACAGGATAAACTCGCTTGGTCAGGCATTGACAACCGTTGGCAAACACTTCCACCACCGAACGATCCACGAAAATACGAAGCTCAAGCGGCTCATCCTCGGCCAATTTTAGCGGTCCCGTCTGCTCGTCCTGACCTACCGCTTGCGGACTCTGGCTCGCACTTGCCACATCCAGCGTCAGGCTGTCTCTCGACGCGTGATACGTGATGCGTGTTTCTTCCTCGCCGCCGGGCGAACGCAACAGATTGACTCCTGCCTCGTGGCTGTCACCTCGATCTATCACCGCAACAATCTCAAGACACGCCCCGCCCACACCCTGCAACGGCACAAATGCTCCAGATTTGACCTTGACCTCGCTGAAATGATGATGATCTCGACGCAGCGATTCCAGTTGCGGCCACGGTTCAATGCCAAGCGTATCATCGTCTTTCAAGTTTAAAACGCGCGGTAGCGACATGATGCCCGCCCAGCCCGCTGTTCGTTGCACCGGCTCGCTGCGCCCCTCGGCAATCCAGGCGATCATCACCCGGCGTCCGCCGATCTCCTTCCAGCAAATCGGCGCAACCATATCACCGCTGGTAAGCATCGAAGAGCTATCGAAAGTTGTAAAGTTCATCCGCCCATGAATCTGGGGAACAAAGCTTTGGCCAGCGTAGGTGCCTATATAGTACTGCACGCCCCGCGTATGGCTGGCAAACAGCAACATGTGCCTGTCGCCGAGTGAAAAGAAGTCCGGCACGGCACAATCGCTTTCGGCGCCCGGATCGTACAAGTGGCCAAGATACTGCCAGTCGATCATATTGACGGACCTAAACAAATGCGCCACGTCCTTCGATTTACCCATACTGCGCGGCATCCCGATGTGGGAACCGGACAGTGAATAATAAAAATTGCCTTCTTTCCAGGCACAGGCATCATGGGCGCGGTATTCGCCACCCCATTGCTTTTGCCGGATAACCGGGTTGGACGGGTGCTTGCGCCACGTGAGCAGATCATCGTCGCTGGTGGCGATGCAGTTGCCGCCCGGCAAGCCGAAGTACATCAACGTGGGCACGCCGTCGGCGTCGATGGCACAGCCGCTCCAGCAACCCTCGCGGTCCGGACCGCCCGGTTCGGGCGTCAATGCAACCGGCCAGTCCTGCCAATGCACAAGGTCATCGCTTACCGCATGCCCCCAGTGAATGTTGTCTGGGAAGGCGGCGTTCGGATTATGCTGAAAGAACAGGTGATACACGCCCTTCCAGACAACCGCGCCGTTTGGATCGTTCATCCAGTTGGTCGGTGGAAGAAAGTGATAGCACGGCCGATACGCGTCGCTCGTCCATTCAAGTCGTCGAGTATCGATAGGTTCGACCAATGACATCTCGACAGGTTAACGCTGCAGATGACATAGCACCAATGATTCTGCTGGTACATTGGCAGGCGCATTGAAACCCGTGATCGTATGATCCGCAACTCATGCCCCGGGTCGACCTGTGATTTTGCCTACACGGCTCCAAGCGTCACTGGTATCGAACCGAAGGAACCCGACGGGCAGCAGGACAGGGATACTTCACTGCCATGTTCCAGATGGACCGGCCGCTTGAAAGTTACCATGGGCGTTGCACCGCCTAAAGGAAGCGATTCCTGCAGGTTGACATCGGCTTCTTTTCGCCGGGTAGACAAGCTGTTAGAATCCCGGCCCATGGCGCAATCAAGCGCCACATGATAGAATTTGCACATGCTGGAAACCCTAGCCGAACATATTTCAACGCAACACAGCATCTGGGTGCTGGTCGGACTGAAGGTGATGATCGTAGCTTCGGTGTTCTTGCCGGCGATCAGCGTAATCGCCATGTTCAGCATCTGGTGGGAGCGGAAATTGGCAGGTCATATCCAAAGCCGCGTCGGGCCGATGCACGTCGGCGGTTGGCATGGCTGGGCTCAATCCATCGCCGATGGCATAAAACTGATCCTCAAAGAGGACCTAATACCCCGCGACGCCGACCCGTTCCTGTTCCGCCTGGCGCCCTACCTGGCGTTTGCACCCGTATTCGCCGCATTCCTGGCCCTGCCGTTCGGCCCGCAACTGGTATTCGAAGATGCGTTGAACATCGGTGTACTGTACGTGCTGGCAATCCTTGCCGTCGAGGTAATGGGCACCATCCTGGCTGGCTGGGGTTCCAACAGCAAGTGGGCCATTTACGGCGCCATGCGCGAAGCCTGCCAGATGGTCAGCTACGAGGTGCCGCTGGGTCTGTCAATCATCTGCGCCCTGCTGGTGGCCGGCACGCTGAACATGACACAACTCAATTACCTGCAGGGCGGTGGACTGTGGGACTGGTTCGTGTTTCACAACCCGTTTCTGTTCTGCACGTTCCTGATCATGTTTGTGTCGGTCTTGGCATCCAACAAACGGGCGCCGTTCGATCTGCCCGAATCAGAATCGGAACTGGTGGCCGGTTTTCACACCGAGTACAGCGGCCTGCGTTTCAGCTTCTTCTTCTTCGCCGAGTACGCCGGCATGTTCATCCTGGGCGCTATCGTGGCCATGCTATTTTTAGGCGGTTGGAACAGCCCGCTGGGCCAATTTGACCCGGTGTACGCGATCGTAGGCTACGATCCGGTGCGTGGCGGTGAGGCGTACTTCGCCGGCGCGGTTGATGCGGCCACGACATGGACCACCAAGGCCAAAGCCCTAGGTGTCAGCGCTACGGGATTGGTGATCGTCAACCTCTACTGCCTGTTTTGGTTTGTCTTCAAGGCGTTTGCGATGATCTTCGTGCAGATTTGGCTGCGCTGGACGCTACCGCGCATTCGCATCGACCAAGTACTTTACACGTGCGTCAAAGTGCTGCTGCCGGCGGCGTTGATCATGCTCGGCGGCGTTGCGGTCTGGCTGCTGCTGGTGCCCCAACCTCAAGCCGTCATCATCGGCGACCGCACTTTTCCGCACCTGGGGCATCTACTAAACCCCACGCCCGTGTTGCAGTTAACGACTCAATTCGTGCTGATGACCCTGGGCCTGATCATTTTCCTCTCGGCGGTGGGTGTGGTGCTGTGGGCCTACGTGCACCGAGACAAGATGCCGCGCAAAACACTTTTCCCGGACGTAATGCCGGTGGGCGACCAAATCGCCTGGATCGACCCCGAGCAGGATGCGATTGACGAGCAAGCGGCAACCGAACCGGCGTAAGCACCACAATTCCAGATCTCACTATTTCGGTACGGCAACAGGATCGGATTTTGGTAATCCCAACTGACCACGCGCCGCAACTGCAAGGGCATAGGTGTTAAACCGGCCGATCTGCACAAGGTAGATTGTCTGGCCCTTGTCGTTAACTGCGAGGATCACAACCGCCGGACTCAACTCCAAGCCAATGACACGCTGGGTAATCTTCACCTGCTCATGCTTCGCGCGTTGCCGACTGGAAAACGCCCCGGTCTGCAAGGCCCAGGCCGTATTTTCTTTCTCGCGGGCAATGCGCCGTCGCAATGTGCGATCGGTGGCCGCCGCCTCTGCCCTGGTCAGGTCACGCCGAGCCTCTGACCAGCGCCCGAGTTTCTGGAGCGTAACGCCGGCAAAAAAAAATGCTCGTGCGCGGTCGTTACCGTTCAACAACCTACCGGCCTTGACCAGAGATTGGTGTGCCGAATTGTAACGCCCCGCTTCAATGTGCATCAGCCCGATCGTGGCATGTGCATCGCCGCGGATGTCCGGTTGCTCGCTGTGGCCAGCCTTTTCCAGATAACGCCTCGCCGCGGCCATGTTTTTGAGTTTGTAGGCGGCCATCCCCGCCATAAGCGTCGCTTCTTCACGTTCGTTCGTGTTGTTCGTGTTGTAAATAACCTGCTTGGCATACCGGTATGCCAAGTGGAAACGACCCGTGCCATACTGCCTGTACACTTCATCGAGCGCGTTGGGATGGGTTGCGCAACCACCGGTGACAATCAATACGGCAGTCAGCAGAACCACCGCCGCGCTGCGCCACCGCAGCGCGGCTTCGTAGGCGCGGGGTGCTTGGGGTATCATCATCGACAGTTTAACCTACGGATCATGGTGTTGCGAAAATGGGTCTTCTTTGGCCGATTATTATGCAGGCGATGCGCAATCGCCATCGCATCGCGGTAGTCGACGATCAGCGGCAATACACGTACGGCCAACTGCTGGGCGGATCGATGTTCGTCGCCGAGCAGATAGAGGCCGTCACTTCCAATCGGCTGGTGGGTATTCTCCTGCCCACCAGCGGCGCCTTTCCCGTGGCACTTCTTGGCTGCTGGCTCGCCAACAGGGTGGCAGTGCCGCTCAACTACCTGCTCAAGCCGCAAGAGTTGGCATACGTGATCCAGGACAGCGGCATCGATACGATCTTGACTACTGGCGTAATGCTCGATTTTATCCGCAACGCCGACACTGATCCGATCCCACCCAATGTGCAAGTGTTGCCCCTAGAGGACTTGGACTTTACCGGCTGGCCACCGCTACGCTGGCCGGCGGTATCGGCTGGAGACGACTTGGCCGTTATTCTTTACACCTCGGGCACGTCGGGCCGGCCCAAGGGAGTCATGCTGACGCACGGCAACCTGCGCAGTAACGTCGAAGCCGCCACCGAGCATGCCGGATTAGATGCAGCAGATACCTTTCTCGGCGTCCTGCCTCAGTTTCACAGTTTCGGGTTCACCGCACTTACATTGCTACCGCTGTGCTTGGGGTCAAAGATCGTCTATCACGCGCGGTTCATGCCCAGAAAAATCATCAGTCTCATCCGCGAGCACCAGCCCGGTATTTTCATGGCCATCCCGTCCATGTACACGGCGATGCTGAGTGTCAAAGATGCCCAACCGGACGATTTCACATCCATTCGCCTGGCCATCTCCGGCGGCGAACCGCTGCCCAACACCATCTATGACACCTACATGAAACGCTTTCAACTGCGCATCCTCGAAGGTTATGGACTCACGGAAACCGCGCCGATTACCAACTGGTGCACAGCGAACCGGCATCGGCTTCATTCCGTGGGCCCGGCCATCCCCGGCGTGGAAATCCGGATCGTTGATGAGCAGGATCGCCAGCTACCGGCCAATACCGAGGGAGAGATACTCATTGCCGGGGCCAACATCATGAAAGGCTACTACCACCTGCCCAGGCAGACCGCCGAGGTATTCGTGAACCTTACCTCACTGAAAGAGAACGGCGGCTCACAAACCAAATGTTTTTTCCGCAGTGGAGATATCGGCAAGCTGGACGAAGACGGATTTCTGTACATCACCGGCCGCAAGAAGGAAATGCTCATCGTCGGCGGGGAAAACATCTTTCCGCGCGAAATCGAGGAAGTGCTCAACAAGCATGAATCCGTTGCCGCCTCCGCTGTGATCGGCAAGACCGATGGAATACGCGGCGAGGTGCCCATCGCGTTCGTGGAATTAAACGAAGGCGCCGCCTTCGACGATGCAGGCCTGCGCGCCTGGTGCCGCCAAAGCCTGGCCGGCTACAAGGTTCCCCGCGAGATAAGACCAATCGACCAACTGCCGCGCAACCCCACCGGCAAAATCCTTCGCCGCGAACTGAACGCAGACGCGTAACGACGCGCCTAGCAACTTCGCAGTCCGCCCCAAAAAGACAGGCCCGATACCATAATGAGTTAACGTATACGTTTATGCGAGCCATCAGTGAAAACCAACCCATGACCGAGCAATGACGCGCAATTAACCCAAAGCGTCAAACTGCACCGTCATGCTGATGGGAACGCCTACGCGGCCTTCGGCAAGCTCGTTGTCGCAGGTGCTGAACGTCTGCTCAATGCGTCCGGAGGCGACACGCGGTCCGCCGGTACGCGTTTCAAAGCTGATAAATTCCCGCGGATCCGAGGCATCGAGCAGGATGCGCACGTTTCAGATCATAAAAAAATCCTGCGCGTCAGCGGCATGAAATTCCAGCGTCGCCGTGCGACCTAACGTCATCAGTATGGGCTTGGGAATGGAAACACGGTAAAAATCGAACCAGCGAGGCTGGTCCTTGGAACCGATGACGCCGATTTGCGTGCCGTTGAGATACACAAACCGGCGAACCGCCTTGCCCATGTGGCCAGTCGCGCCGCGGGGGTCGCCCTGGCCTTGCGGCGAAAAATAATCCAACTCAATGCAACCGGCGGTTGGCGCTTGGCCGGCAAAAAAATCAGTCGCCGCCACCGTGGCAGGTACGAGCGATTGGGCCAAGCCAAGGCCGGTTTCGGCTGCCAAACGCAGTTCGTGTACTCCAGGAGTGTCCAATTGAACGGTTATGTCTATCGATTCACGATGGTTTGCCGCGACACTGACCGATGCAGGCAATCCATCAATACCTAACTCCGGTCCTTGTGACGATAGTGAAATGGATAGCTGCTGGCCGGTATTGTTGGCAACGGTCAGTTGCAATTGCCTGGACTGGCCGACGACACCGTCCAGCGAACCAAAACGGGACAGTTCGACGGCGGGCAGGGCACTGACACTTTGGGCGAACCTGCGGTTGAAGCCGTCGCCGGTCAGTTCCACAAGCATGGGGCCAACGCTGGGCGAGGCAAACGGCTGGGTTACCGACTCGCCTGGCTTCAGTTCAATGTCCCGCTTGGCATCGGCCAAGCGTAGTTGCACTTGCTGGCGTAACGGGGTCCAATTTTCCAGCCGCATATATCGCTGAGGCTTTTCGCCAGGCCGAGTGAACATGCCGCCGACGAGACTGGCGAACACTCCCGTGGTGACCAGCAGGATCATCGATGTGCGGCGGTGCCTGGGAACCATAACGTCGATATAGCCATCGCGGCGGGTCCAGTCGAGGCGAAACCAACCGGGGTAATCACCCGAGAGCAGGTACACGGCTTTCAATTGGCCCGGATCATCCATCGCGCTTTCAGCGACGGACACCGGCAGGTCGGCCATGAAATCAGTTTCCGATTCAGACCACATGCTAAACAGCACAACGGCAAAGTTGCCGTCCACTGTCCGGAAGATATTGGCATCGACGCCACCGGGCACGGTAAGTGGATCGGCGCTAAGCACCCAGGTGCGTTGACGCACCTCATCAAAGAGTGGTTTGTGCAAATCGGGCATGGCCGCGTCGTCGGGTGGCTGTTCATCTCCGAAATCGGGGTTCTCATCCATGTAGTTGGTCATAACGAACAGTCCGTACTGTCCCCCGCTGAGTAATTGTTGCCCTGTGCCACCGGGCATGCCGCCGCCAGCAAGCATTTTGTTGCGCAGCGCAAAGAATTGAATGACGGGCTCGCCGTTTTCACACAACAAGCCATCGGCATAGCGAGCCAGTTCAATATTATACGGCCCGTTCCAGATCCATTTCTTGCCGCGGCAGCGCAAGATGGGCAGAGCCTCTTCAATAAAACGGATAATCGCATGCCCCATGCGTGAGGCGGTCCGGCCGTTGCGGATGGAAAACCCGTCGTCACGGGCATAGTCGAGCAGATCGATGTAGGCCTCGTCGAAAAAAATACCATCCGCCTCAGGGTAGCGATCAAGCAGATCTTCAAGCATGCCCAGGGCATGGCGGCCCCAGTCTCCGTCGGGGGAAGGGTTGGTGATAATCAGTTCGTGCCAGTTTCGTATGGTGCGTCCCTGTTCGTCCAGAACGGCGTCACGCGGGAAATTATCGAATACTTCCAAGCCGAGCACCTCGGTGGGCATGAAGTACAAAAACGCCTTGAGACCGTGCTTATGAAGACGATCAATGAAATCGCGCACCTTGCCATGGCTCATGTTGTGCGGATACAACGTATCGAGGTAGGCGAACGCCTCGTCGCGACCACAGCCGTCAGGCGGCGCATCAGGCCGGTGCTTGTCGTAATGCCACCGGTCATCCTTGACGGTAATCCAGCTCGACTCGTCATGGTTGTATTTGCCGTGAAACGGATGAATGAAGTGCACCTCGACCCAACGCGCGCCCCACGTTTTCCATTTCTGTATCACGCCGTCGGGAGCCGGGGAGCTGAGTACGAACCCGCCGTTGAGCGGCGCGATCTCGGGGTCGGTCGGTTCAAAGTAGTCCGGATATTTGTCCACGATGTAATTCAGGCCCGGCCGCCAATCAGCTTCGTGCCACCCGAGGCGCAGGGTGGTGGCGGTCGAAGCCCGCGGCTCGATGCGCAAGTGCGGCCGGTAAATGCGCGGACCGGCAAGATTAACATCCAGTCGCACACCGAACGGTTGAACCGGGCTGTCCAGCGAACTCATGACTGTCAGGCCCATCGCGTCGTCATCCGCCTTGCGGTAAAGCGTCAGCGCGGGAATGGCCATGGCAATATCCGGGTCGAGCACCGCGTGGCGGAAGGTGTTCTCATCACAGCGGTAGCCGTACTGATGGGGCCACTTGCGCCAATGCGGGTGTGGCGTGGGCGAGGCCACGAACGCATCGCAGTTTCGGCTCAGGCCCGGAAAATCAAAGGTGGCGGTAATCTCCCGGCGGTTGAAACTGGTATTGACCAATTCCAGAGTCCAAGACAGATCGTCATCCAGTGAGATGGTGGTCTTTACGCGTATGGCTGATCCAGGCACGCGTTGTGCGAAGTGTCATCCTTGCGCAGTATGTCGGCCGGCCCGACGAGCGGAAAGGTGTTGCCCGTGGCCACGTCGGTGAGAGTGATGGCCACGGGCGCCGAAAGAAGATTGGGCCCAGTTCGGCCAGATGCCAGAAAACACAGGGCGCCGTCGCCGTTTCTAATTTCGACACAGGCGTGGTCGGATGCCAGACGGGTTGAATCGTTAAGGGTTTTGCTTGTCATGGACATATTCTCTTATCAATGTCGGCCACCCAGTTGGGCTAACGTACCGGCATCGATAACCACCGACTGGCCGGTAATCGACCTGGCATCTTCGCTGAGCAGAAAGGCGACCAGCTTGCCCACGTCCTCAGGGGTAGTTGCGTAGGGCAGCAACTGGTTGGTCTTTGTCCAATTGTCCATGAACGCCTCAACGTCATCCACAAGTTCAGCCAGGATGCGGCGTGACTGGGGACCGTCGACGAGCCCGGGCAACACGCAGTTGACGCGCACACCGTGAGGGCCAAAATCGGCCGCCATGCCACGTGTCAGCCCCTCTACAGCCGCCTTCGAGGCGGCATAGGCGGTAAAGGTCGCCAGTGTGGCACGAGCATGCACCGAGGCGATGTTGACGATATTGCCGCCGGCCTTCTGCAACTGCGGCAAAGCCTGGCGGCTGAGGCGAAAAACAGCGCGAAGATTTAAGCCCATCAGTGCGTCGAACTCATCGTCTGTGATGTCGGTGGCCGTTTTATTCAGCGGCACACCGGCATTGTTGACCAGCCCATTGAGACTGCCCGTCCACGACGCGGCCGCCTCAACCACGCGATCGGGCGCATCAGCCTCGGTCAGGTCCACCTTCAAGGCCTTGGCGCTTAAACCCTGACCGACCAGCGCCTGCTGTAAATTGACGGCCGCGTCATGGTCCATGTCGGCGATCAACACGTTCCAACCGGCCTGGGCCAGAACGGTGCTGACGCCGTGACCGATGCCCCCGCCAGCGCCACCGGTCACAATTGCTGTCTGGGCACTAGCCATGAAAAGATTTACCTGTCCGCACCTGCAGGCGAGCATTATACCATCAATGACTTTAGGCCTGCACAAATTGCAACGGCAATCAGCATATGGAAGTACATTTGCACACGGTGTGCGCTGGGTGGGTTGCGGGCCTGCTTGACTCAGCGGCGCATCTTCATCCTATGGCGAAAATGAAGCGTGGGCAGTATCATTAAACCGTCAACCGAAACGTGATCTACCTCAGGAGTGACTTGCATTGAAATCGCAAGACCTTCGTACTGGCATGGCCCTGGACATGGACGGGCAGGTGTGGCTGATCACGGCCACGGAGCACGTCAAACCAGGCAAGGGCCCTGCGTACACCCAACTGAAAATCAAGAACATCAAGACCGGGTCCAACGTGGAGAAGCGTTTGCGTAGTGGCGAAGACGTGGATCAAGCCGTACTTGACCGACGAGAGATGGAGTACCTGTATTCCGAGAGCGCCGGTGCCGTGTTCATGGACAGCGAAAGCTTCGACCAAATCACCATCGATGCGAACATGCTGGACAATGCCATGGATTACCTCACCGCCAATGCCAAGATCACTGTGCTGGTATACGAAGCCAAGGTGGTGAGTATCGAGGTGCCTGCATCCGTGGAACTGAAGATCACGGATACGCCTCCGGGCATCAAGGGAGCTACCGCCACCAATCAACTCAAGGAAGCGACGTGCGAAACAGGATTAAAAACGCGTGTTCCACCATTTATTGACCCCGGCGAGATCGTACGCATTTCCACAGAAACAGGTGAATACCTGGGCAGGGCTTGAGCAGAATCACGCCCGGATTGAGCGGGATTCACATCACAAAGTCTGCCTGCCGTGGGGGGGGGACAGTGACGATTATGCCCGACCAATCCCGTGGGTAGAAGTCCCCCGAAAGGGCGGCGATCAGCGAGACCATCTTGCTGGGCTGCCACAACCGAAGCGAACGGCCTGGGCCGAACAGTATCACTCAATCTCGCGCAAGCTGCGCTGAAACCGCGTATCGTCTGATACGATGCGACAGATGCAAATCCCTCGCCTTTATCACGAATTGGCCTACCTTTGGCCGCGGCTGAGTCCCCCTCAGGATTATGCCCGCGAAGCCAAGGCAATCAGTGACATCCTTACCGCCAAACTCAGCCGGTCTCCGACCGGGCGCAAGCCTCGCATCCTCGAATTGGGCGGCGGTGGTGGGCACACGCTTTGCCATCTAGCCGATCGCTACGACGCGACCAACGTCGATCTGTCGCCTGCCATGCTGAACCAATCACGCAAACTCAATCCGAGCATTACACATGAAATCGGCGACATGCGCCAGATAAGACTCGGCCATACATTTGACGCGGTGCTGGCCCATGATGCGATTGACTACATGGGATGTCCAGCCGACTTACAGGCGGCGCTGGCCACCGCAGCCGCGCATCTGCACGACAACGGCGTGCTGATCGTCGCGCCCACCTACCTGCATGAAACATTTATCAACTACCAGACCGAGTACGACCATTATACAGATGAAGATATGCAACTTACCTACGTGTCGTGCGTTCACCGCCCCGGTCAGCAGGCTGACACGTTTGAACTGGCGATGTCGCTGCTGATTCGTCAGAACGGGCAACTGCGCATCGTGGAAGACCGGCACATTTGCGGATTGTTTTCCAAAAAAATCTGGCTGGAACTGCTCGATACCACAGGATTTGACGTCGATCGTAGCGATGCATGGAATGACGCAACGCCGTGGCATGCGTTCGTAGCGGTAAAACGCCCGTAACGGCGCCAGTCCGTCAGGACAGCGCCCCCATACAACTGGACCCCGCGCCGGCAGTGCAGCCGAAGCAGTGCGTGCCCGTGCGGACATTACGCCCGACCAGGTCCTCAGGTGTGTATTGCCACAGTTTGCGGCTGTTGCGTTCCACGACATGCTCATCATCGCCGGGACCGAAATTTCTGGATTCTGAATTTCCGGAGATAGAATTTCCAGAAGAAATCGGCATCTGTAACATCTGATTGAAGTCGCAATCGTATACGCTTCCCTCCCAACCAACGCTGACCAGGTTGCGGCACATGACCGAATCGACATTGTCTGGATTATGAGCTTCGACCAGCGTGCTCATGTAATGGTCATACTGACCGTCACGGCGCAGGGCATGCTCAAATCGCTTGATGGGCATGTTGGTAATGGTCCACAGCCGATTGAAGGCGATGCCAAACCTCTCTGCAAGCTCTCGCTGGTAATCGGCTTCGAGCGGCTGTTGGGCCGGGGGCAAGCCATAGCCGACGGGGTTGAACACCAGATCGAGCCGCAGGTGACTGTCGGGCTGACCATAGCCGATGTGGTTGAGTTTCTGCAATGCCGCGATCGAACCTTCGAACACGCCGTCCCCACGCTGGACATCGACATTTTCTTCGAGGTAACAGGGCAGTGACGCGACGATCTCTACCCCGTGGCCTGCCAGGAAATCAGCCAGGTCCTGATAGCCGGGCTCGAGCAAAATAGTGAGGTTGCACCGGTCCAGCACGTGCAAACCGCGGCTCCGGAAGTTTTCCACCACCTTGCGGAAGTGGGGATTCAATTCAGGCGCGCCACCGGTCAAGTCGATGGTGTCAATATGAATTTTGTTGCGGTGGCGGTCAACCCAGTCGAGAATCCGTTCAATCGTCGGCCAAGTCATAATTTCGCGGCGGCTGGGCCCGGCCTCGACATGACAGTGGTGGCAGGCGAGATTGCACATTTTGCCCAGGTTCAGCTGCACGGTGTGCAACGATGCGCGACGAAGCTTCTGATGATCGGCGACAAGCCGCTGGGCGAACAAATCATGCTGATCGAGAATGGGAAGCGTCGCCATATCGTGATTCTAACCGGTGTCAGGCCAGACGTTATTCCCGCCAGTCGCCCTGGTTTGCGAAGCTGTTAACATGACGCGGTTTAGCGACCAATCAAGGGAATTACAGAGCCATGGCTGACACCACGGGTAAATCAATGGACGATATCGTCGCGCTGTGCAAACGGCGCGGGTTCGTGTACCCATCCAGTGAGATTTACGGAGGCATCAACGGCTTCTGGGACTATGGACCGCTGGGCGTGAAATTGAAAAACAACGTCCGTGACGACTGGTGGCGAAACCTAGTTGATTGCCCACCCATCGGACCGGACGGCTACCCACTACAGATCGTGGGCGTGGACTCGGCAATTATTCAGAATCCACGGACGTGGGAGGCTTCGGGGCACGTCGCGGGTTTCAACGACCCGATGGTGGACTGCAAAGCTTGCAAAGCCCGATTCCGCGCCGACCAGATGGATGAATATGAATGCCCACTCAAGCCCAGTAAAAAGATAGGACAACATGACAAGTGTGATCTGACAGAACCACGACAGTTTAACCTGATGTTCGAAAGTTACGCGGGAGCAGTCAAGGACGACTCCTCTAAGGTCTACCTGCGACCCGAAACGGCGCAAGGTATTTTTCTAAACTATAAGAACGTGCTGGATACCATGCGCGTCAAGATACCGTTCGGCATCGCCCAGATCGGCAAAGCGTTTCGTAACGAGGTAACGCCTCGCAATTTCATCTTTCGGTCACGCGAGTTCGAGCAGATGGAGATGGAATGGTTCTGCCAGCCGGAAGAATCTCCAAAATGGTATGAGTTTTGGAAGAGCGAGCGGTTGAAATGGTGGATTTCGCTCGGTGTTGATAAGTCCAACCTGCAGTTGCGTGATCATGATCAGGACGAACTGAGCCATTACTCGACCATGACTGTGGATATCGAATACAAGTATCCATTTAGTGCTTCCGGATTTGGCGAACTGGAAGGAATCGCCCATCGCGGGTGTTTCGACCTGACGCAACACCAGGAACACTCGAAGCAGAAACTGGAGTATTTCGACCAGGAACGCAACGAGCGTTACATACCGCACGTCATCGAACCGGCCAGCGGCTTGACACGTGGGGTGCTGGTGCTGCTTTGTGAGGCGTACACGCCGGACGACTCGCGACCGAGTAAGCTGTACATGAAGTTTCACCCACGCATGGCGCCGATCAAGGCGGCCGTGTTCCCGCTGGTGAACAAGGATGGGATGCCGGAGCTCGCCGAGAAGCTTTACTTGGAACTGCGTCGCCGGTTGGCCGTGGAGTTCGACGTCAAACAATCAATTGGTAAGCGTTACGCGCGGATGGACGAGGCGGGAACGCCCTACTGCTTCACCATCGACGGTGATACGCTCAAAGACCAGACGGTCACGATGCGTGATCGCGACACGCTGGAGCAACAGCGTATCGGGATCGACAAGGTAGGCCGGTTCCTGGCAGAACAGCTCGCCACACCGCAATAGGCAAGCCACTGTTTTCTATACATACAGGTCCGTGCTGAAATATTTCATGCCGCTGTCACAGGCGAGAAAGGCGATGACGGCGCCTTGCTCACGTCCTGCCAACAGCTGTAAAGCGGCCGCCACATGGGCGCCAGTGGAGTAGCCAGCAAAGATTCCTTCCAGCGAGGCTAGTTGACGCGCCGCTTCAATCGCCTCATCGTCGCTGACGGCCACATAATCCGTGACCAAACCGCGATCCAGATGCGGCAAATCAGCCATGTTGTATCCACCGCCTTGGATCTTGTGACTGGCTGAACTGACCGGCCGCCCAGCCAGCACCGCGACGGCGGCGGGTTCGACGACATAGCCGCGTACATGGGGATTTTTCTGCTTCAAATGACGCATCACACCGCTGAACGTGCCGCCGGTGCCGACAAAGTCGAGAAACACATCCACCTGCCCGTGGCTCTGCTGCCAGATTTCAGGTCCCGTATGGCGTTGATGGGCCAGCACGTTTGATTCCAGCTTGAACTGATCGCATCGAAAGGCCTGGCGATGCCGCACCAGTTCCTGTGCATGCTGCTCAACCAATGCCAGGTCCTGGCCGGAAACCTGGTTGGCCGGCGAGCCCGGCGCCTGGTCGATAAGCACCACCTCAGCGCCCAAGGCGCGCATCATCTTCGCTCGTTCAGCCGTGTTGCCCCGCGACATGACCGCCACAAAGGGATGGCCCAAAGCCTGGCAAACGATGGCAAAGCCCGTGCCAGCGTTGCCGCTGGTCAACTCGACTACCGTTTGCCCATCACGCAGGTCACCACTTTTCTTGGCCAAACGAATCATCTCCAGCGCAATACGATCTTTTTTCGAGCTGCCGGGGTTAAAGTTTTCCAGTTTGATCAGCAACCGGCCGATGCGGCCTTTGGCCTTGGCCAGTCGATGCAATTCGACCATCGGGGTAAGACCGATCGTGTCTACAATCGAATCCAACAGCGGCCGTGGGGGTGGACACTTGGCCATCAGCGTAATCTTATCACGGTCCACCGCCGAAGGTCAGCAGGTAGCCAGCTGCAAAGGCGGGCATATCAGCTATGCACGCACTAACGGCACAAAAAAAGCACGACCCGGCCAGAGGATGGTCCGGGTCGCACTCGATCAGGGGTCAAACTTAAATCACGCTTCGATCAGCGTGCGTACGCCTTTTTTCGATCTCCTTTGTCTACCAGAGCCGGTACTGTGAATATTGGGCGATGCTGCTAGTTCTCCTCCTGCCGATCGGCGACAACGTGTGCCCCATGCTTATCCAGACAGCGGCGCAAGTACTGCACTTTCAAGAAGCCGTGTGCGTCCGATAGGGTAAACCCGGACGGCAACTGATTTACACACCTGAATCGGGTTACGCGTACACGGCCTCCCTAGCCCAAGTGATCGGGCTTAAAAGAATCGTTTTGTTGCGCAGTACCCACAGTTGCCCATAATTCCCTCCGGTTCACGAACGCCTTCCTCCTACTCCGCCCGCCGACCCTCTTTTCCACGTTGGGTTCTTCCCAACGACATCTCCGAGCAACATGAGATACATCGCAAGATTGGTGCCACAGGCCCTAGTAGAAAGGGTATTTTCCCAACCACCTGCTGATCAATATGTTAGCTGCGTTCAAGTCGGCTCACTATCGTCATTCTGGGATCGAGTGTGGCCTGACGGCAACATGGGGGGTGGCGTCAAGGCATCACAGAGTCGTTTGGCAGCAGGCAAGGACCGGATAACATCTACCTTCTTTTGCGCAGCAATACACGACCGGCCTAAGACCATGCATCACCCGCACCTACGCAACCAACTTCGCCTGATCACCTTGACTGGGGTGTTCGGCTCACTGTGGATGTGGATGATCAGCGGGGCGGTGATGACGCGCTTTGCCCGGCAAATGCATGTCCCTGACTGGGGCTTCGGTCTGCTGGCGGCC
>CAUZAW010000033.1:0-16428 GCA_963577735.1 Phycisphaerae bacterium
GGCTCCGCCATGCGTTTTCTAACCAGTACCGACGTGCGGTACATTCCGGGAACGCACCAGGACAATGGCAAGAACGTGACAAACCCTCTGCCCAGAGACACCAAACGTTGGACGCCCGGCGCCGGCGGGGACCAGTCGATCGTGGGCATCACAATCGAACCCTCGAAGGAAGAGAAAAACGATCTGCGGCAGGGCAAAGATGCTCTGCTGGGGTTGTTCCAGGACGACCAGGGTGACCGGTACTTCATGATCACCAACGTGTGGCACGGCGCCAATGCGTCAGCTGAGGACCGCAACTCGACCATCACGATCAAGTTCGCGCCCGGGGTCCACAAGCTCTATCGGCTTGACCGGATCAGCGCAAAGGCCGAGCCAGTGGCCTTGAAAAATGGTGTACTTCACCTCAACCTGCCTGGCGGAACCGGTGATCTGTTCAAGTACACCGGCGAGTCGTTTCCCGGCACAATGGATGCCAGCGTAGACCCCCTAGCATATTCCCCAGCACCAGCGGTCAGACGCAGCAGACAGGCCAAGTTGGCAGATGTTGATCGTGATGCAATGACCAAGCACATCATCGCCCTAGCCAAGATGTCCAAGAAACGGTGACACGCCATCTTCACGCTGACTGAAGAAGAAGTGTAATTAGTCCTGTGTCAGGCTTGTCGCGCGAGGATAAGGCATCAGCAGGGCTTTGGGTCTATACCCATCCGGAACATCGGCGAATGAGCCTTGCGCGTCAGACGACCGCCGCATGGCTGCACAGCATGACCGAAAGAGGACTCATACCATTCTATACTCATACGAAAGACAACGAATCGTCACGTCGTGTAGCAGAATCATTGCAGCTATGTCGTTGTTTTATTTTGTCCGTCTACCGGTAGCAATCAGCAGTACCTGATCATATTAGCATTTCTAATCCACCCAAGTCCGCCGGGGATTCGGGTACTTCACAATGGATGGCTCCGTTACGATGTCTCCAAGTCCGCTGGGAAGTGAGGAGCGATTCAGTCACAAGTGTACAGGAGAGCTGGACAACAGATTGGCAAGTCTCTACAGCGAGAGAATCTGGTTTTTATTATACTTGCCCACAGGGGGCATCGAAAGGAACAGGTCAACAGGGAGTGAAACGTTACTGGTGGCGGTGGATGGTCATGGCCCAATACCAATGGCCACATTCGAATCTCATTCATTGGAATAGAAGTAGATGATCTTGTTAAGACGGGCAGCTGTCCAATGAACGCGGATTCTCTGACGCAACATGATCTGTTTGGACCAGGGGAGCATGGTTATTATCTGTTTCGCATACCGGCAATGGTGACCACCTCGAGCGGTGGTTTATTGGCTTTCTGTGAGGGGAGAAAGAACAATCACTATGACGCAGGCCAAATCAATTTGTGCATGCAGCGCAGTTTCGATTGCGGCACCACCTGGGAGCCTGCTCGAATAATCACCAGTGATGGCCTCAACACGATGGGCAATCCTTGTCCCGTTGTTGATCGCGAGACGAGCACAATTTGGATGCTCTTTTGTCACAACCTTGGCACCGACAGAAGCAGCGCCATCATGGACCGGACGGCGCGCGGAACGCGCACCTGCTGGGTGATGCATAGTCATGACGATGGCGAGACGTGGTCGGAGCCGACCAACATTACAGCTCAGGTCAAGAAATCTGATTGGACTGGTTACGGCACTGGCCCCGGCGTGGGAATTCAGCTCCGTGACGGGCGCCTCTTGGTGCCGTGCTACCATGGCGTTGCCGAATCGAAGATCTATGAGTCGCATGTTATCTATAGCGACAACCACGGCCAGACTTGGCATATAGGTGGTAGTGTTGGCCCGCATTGCGGTGAATCCACTGCGGTGGAACTAGCCGACGGCGCAATATTATTGAACATGCGCGACGAGACGCTGCCACGGGCTGTGGCCCGTGGAGAGATTGGAATCGACGATCGGGGCCACCCTATTCTTCCTGACGGCGGTTCCGGATTTTGCCGTGCCCATGCCATCAGCCGAGATCGCGGTATGACCTGGGCGGCAAAGCAGAGTGACCAAGGACTTACTGATACAGTCTGCCAGGCCAGTATCTTGCGTTACACCGACGAGGCAACTCAAGGGAAAAGTCGCATCCTTTTTGCTAACCCGTCCAGCTTGGAGACTAGGCCCGTCGGCGACGGTTACCCTGGTGGCCGACAGCGTAAACAAATGACCATTCGCCTTAGCTACGACGAGGCCAGGACATGGCCCATCGCCAAGACGATCAATCCAGGATTCGCCGCTTATTCCTGTTTGGTGAAATTGCCTGATGCGCGTATTGGTTGCTTCTACGAAGCCGAGCTACCAACAAGCGGAAGAGGCAAGCTGGTGTTCGCGACCTTCTCACTCGATTGGCTGACCGATGGTGAAGATGATCTTACACGTTCATAAACCAAGTCCGCTGGGAGGCTGGTGGTGAGCATTCGCGGGACATTTGAATACATGTCCTCGCAATCCTAACACCCCCCGAACTTACCGACGCTCCCTATTCGCCCCAGACTAGTATTGGACTTTATCAGCAATGTTAGAAATATAATAGTTAACGACAATTCGTTCCGCAGGGCTCGAACCTGCGCCCTGCGGTTTAGGAAACCGCTGCCAGAAAACGTAAACACTTCAAGTTCATTGAGTTGCAAACTTGCTTCTGAAAACTACAGCGCATACCCCAGCAGTCAGGCGCAAGAGACTCAGTTTTCTGACCCATATTTGACTGCTATCGAAAAGGCATTGGGTGAATTGTCAGATGTTGATCGCAATGCCGTCGCCCAACACATCAAATCATTAGCCACGATGTCCAATAAACGACGAAAGGCCATCCTCACGCTGACGGAAGAAGAGAAGTGATTGGCCCTGTGTCAGGCTCGCCGCCTGCGCCCAACCAGCAACACACTCATTGCAAGAAGCGATAGCGTTGTCGGTTCAGGAACCAATGCCGACGCGGTCCAGTTGGCACCGAGAATGCCAAGGTCCGCAATGCCCGGCACGTGACGTTCCAATTGGCAGAGGTGGCGATCCCGCGGGGACTGTATCGGGCCATTCTGCGCCGCATCCGCCGGTTCGCCGCGATCTGCCCGAGGGGCGGCATTCAGGCGGTTGCGGGCGCAGAGAGGCTTGGATTCTTCGGGGGTATGATATATTCGTTCCCACGGGACCCGGCGGTGTAGCCGGACAGAACCCAAATGGGAGATGTCGGATTAGAAAGTAACGCTCCTCACCTGCCTCCAAGAGATCACCTTGACCACCCAAACACCATCTGCCATCCACATCTATCCTTACCCCGATGTCATGGCTGCGGGCGGCCTGGTGCACGCTCAGTCTGGGGCCGGGTTGATCAGACCGCTCGATCAGATCAGGCAGTACCACCGTTTGCGCGAGGACGGGTACGTCAAGAAGGCCGAACGTCGCTTTCGCGAGGACGGGTACGTTAAGAAGGCCGAACCACACCGGGGCCCCAAGCCCGACTCCGCCTATCATGCCCGAACGCTCGTCATCACGTGGGACCGAGTGCCCGGCGCGCGGTGGGCGCTGCAAATCCCCGAGGGGTTCGGAGTCCACGCCACCAAGACGGTTTTTCGTATCGATTCGTGGACCTGGCAGAACCACGGCGATGATCATTGCACTCTGGTCAATCGGACTGACGATCCGCCCGGCGAACTGCGTTGCGATTACCGTGTGGGACCCGACCGCCTCGACATCACGATGACCTACACACTGGATTCGGATGAGGTGCGCGAGGATGTTATGTGCCAGGCTTGTTTCAATCACCTGTGGGCCGACGGCTTCGGCCGCGACGCTTACGCGATGTTCGGAGGCAAACTGAAGGCGCTGCGTGACGACGATCCCGAAGACGAAAAAGGGTGGCGGCGGTTCATCAGCCTGGAGGGCCGGGAGGACTACGGTCAGTACATCCGGCCGAAGCATCGCGGCGCTGAAGGCAGGTTCATCGCCACCACGCGCCGGGGGGATGACCCGCTCACGATCGGGTTCGCCTCGCCCAACGCGCTGGCCATCGCCTGGTCGTTCTGGCCGTGCACCGACATGGACTTTTCGCTGGGACCCGTCGGCTCCTCCGCCCCCGGCACGGCTGCCGCGACCATATATTTCCTGCCCGGTGAACTCGAAACCAACCTGAACCGGATCAAGGTCCAAGACGAAAATTGACCGCGTGGACGCGAGGTAGTGTTCAGAGTTCAGTCAACCCCTCACCCCGGGCCACGCGCGCACGTCCACGGTGTGGCCCAGCCCGTCGCTACCATCGGCGGCCTTCATGGCTATATCCAGGATAGCACCGTCAGCGCCGTTGAGCGGGCTGGTCTGTTGAACTGTGGCCACGCCGTCCACGGCCGACCAGGTGGTGATGCCGACGTTGGTCTCGGTGATGCTCTGCGTCCAACCCTGGGGATCAGGATTCCCCACGTTGTGATTGCGACCGTCGATCAGAGCGTCACCTTCGTAATTAAAGTCGGACTCACCTACCGTCAGCGGGGCACCCACAACGGACGCGGGTGTTGCAACCGACGAGTCTGCCCAAGTCATGCCAACTGGCAACACGGCAATGACCAATGCCGCGGTGATTGTTGTGAACTTTCTCATTTTCTGCTCCTTGGGCGCAAAACCCTCTGCTGGAAATACATGAAAAAATGTAGTTGCGAACTCGCCTTTTTGAATTGCTCGTCTAAAGATGCTCATTCCCTTGCCTCCGCTGTGTTACGAAAACGTGAAGAACACACGTTTCAGAGATGGGGCATTATAACAGAAAAGGCTTGGGCAATGGAAGATTTCCAGCCGCATTAACAGCCCTTAACGCCACCTGCCCACAACCAGTAACACACTCATTGCAAGAAGGGATAGCGTTGTGGGTTCAGGAACTAACGCCGATGCGTTACCTGTTGCTTGCGACGCGGTCCAGTTGGCACCGAGGATGCCAAGGTCGGCGACGTCCACCAGGCTGTCGTTGTTCAGGTCGCCGTCGGCAAACGTTGCATTTAACCTCCCGAAGTTTGCGCCCAGGATACCCAAGTCAACCACGTCGATAATGCCATCGACATTAACGTCTCCTGGCTTTTCGGTGTTTGGTGGTATGTACGGTGTGTCTCCCCAGAAGATGACGGTCTTTTGGTCAAGCAAATCAACTTCGTCATCGACGAGGTTCTGTATCTGTTCAGCCGCGTCTTTGGGCACACCCAGTTGTTCAGACGCGCGACCAAAAAGAGCATGGTATGTACTGGTTGATCTTGGGGTTTTGTCGTACAGGTCACCATAAGTGATTAACTGCGTGACGTCATAAAGGAGGACGCGGGCGATGGAGTCTCCTCCACTTCCGACCATGTGTTCGTCTAATTTTGCGGAACGGTGATCAAAAGCCACGTACTGGTCAATGATATTACGCGGTACCGCTGACATGATGGCGCGTTCGTAGAGCCATCGCATTTGTCCTGAAGAAAGTTCCCCGTTTTGCAGATGTGACGCCATGGTCATCAGGGCATAGACGTAGTTACTGTTAGCGTCGATATCAAGGAAGTCAACATCGAGCGCATAGAGCTGGGGATGTCCACCAGAAACAAGGCGCCCATCTACAGTCATATGGCCTGTATGGGCCCATTTTTCTACAGGAGAGGTGTTGATTGGATTGGGGGGCACATACGGTGTGTCTTCCCAAAAGACGATCTTCTTCTTGTCAAGCAAATCAACTTCATGGTCAACAACATCCTGTATCTGGTCAGCCACAGTTCGGGGTACGCCCAGTTGTTCGGATGCATGATCAAATAGTCCGTAGTATGTACTAGTTGGCCTTTGCTTGCGGTCATAGAGATCACCGAAGGTGATTAGTTGCGTGACGTCATACAGGAGCACGCGGGCGATCGAATCGCCGCCACTTCCAATCATGTGGTCGTCAAGATTAGCCGTGCGGTGATCAAAGGTCATGTACTGGTCAATGATGTTCCGTGGCACTGCCGACATGATGGCGCGTTCGTAGAGCCATCGCATCTGGCCGGAAGAAATTTCACCGTTCTGCAGATGGGATACCATGGTCATTAGGGCGTAGACGTAGTTACTGTTGGCGTCGATATCAAGATAGTCTGCATCGAGACCATATAGCTGGGGGTGGCATCCTGCTTCGAGCCTTCCGTCCGTGGTCATATGGCCGGTACTGGCCCATTGCACCTCTGTTGCGGTTGAAAAAGAACTGATCAGGCAGATGATGGTGATCATGCCCGACATATAGGCCATGTGATATCTTGTGGTTTTCATGGTTTGGCTTTCACGCTTAAAATTTCACTTTAAAGATATTGTTTATGAATCCTGCCAGGCAGTTGGATTGTTCTAATGGGTGTCGGGCTAGCCAATACAGATGGCAGTACCACTGATATACCGGGCCATTCCTAGTCCAAGAAGAATATTCATGTCTTTCTCCACCACCTCGCCCTGTTGTGACGGGCAAGTAATTTATTCGGGCGTATTATAACACAAGCAAGAGGGAATATTAAAGATCTAGCAGTAGCCAATGGTTTCTAACGCCGCCTGCACCCAACCATCAACACACTCATTGCAAGAAGTGATAGCGTTGTGGGTTCAGGAACTAACGCCGATGCGTTGCCTGTTGATTGCGATGCAGACCAGTTGGCACCGAGGATGCCAAGGTCGGCAACGTCCGTTGTGCTGTCGAGATTAAAGTCGCCCGTGTTCCATTGCATGTCAGCGGCGTTGAAGTTCGCACCAAGAATGCCAAGATCTGCCACGTCTACGATCCCGTCGAAGTTCGCGTCACCGGGCGCAGCAGCAATCAGCATCAGGCCAATGTGACCTGCGTAATCGTAGATCGGTGCCAGCGTTAGGTCCGCTGCGACTTGTATACCGTCAATGGTGTCGAACTCACCATCACGCGTGCCGGCAGTGATGACAGGGAACTGGTCACCTTGGGTGGGTGTAAAGTCTCCGAGCAGTTCAACGTTTAACCCGCCGTCAATAGATGCATTACCATCAACCAGGAGTTGGTCGGATGTTTCACCCAGTTCGATCAGAGTTGTAGAACTGGTGCCCAGGATTATGTCGCCGCCAAAGCCGACTTCTGCCGGACTGCTGCCGGGCGAGAAGCCATCGACGAATTCGACAAGGCCGCTGCCGAGAAAATTACCGCTACCGCTGGTGTCGCCGCCGAATACGGCGTGGCTGCCACTGCCGACGTAGATCGTTCCGTCGTTGACCATGTCACCGACAAAGGTTGCCGTGCTGTTACCCGCCAGTGAGACCATGCCGCCAGGATTATTCGTGATGTTTCCGAAAACAGTGGATAAAGCAAAACTCAAGAGGACTTTCCCACTGTTGCCAAGGTTGCCATTGAAGTGGAAGTTCGATGATCCCTGGCCGCTGATAAATCCGCTGGCATTGTTGGTCACCTGCGAACCAAAACGGAGCGTGCCGCCGGAGACGTTAACCTGGCCGTTGTTGGTCACCTGTGAATCAAAGCGAAACGTCCCGTCAGAGACGTCAATATTGCCATTGTTGACCACCTGTGAACCAATGATGAGTGTCCCATTAGAAACGTTGACCTGGCCATTGTTGGTCAACGATGCATTGATACGTCCCTGGCCACTAATAAAACCGTTGTTGGTCAGCGTGCTGCCCATGATCCATGCTTCGCTGCCGATCAGCTGGATCTCATCGTTGTTGGTGTAACCTGATGGAGCGTCGAAGTGACCTCCGGACTCGATCTTCAATAGAGTGCTGGAGAAACCTCCCAGAGCAGTGATCCTGGCTCCACTTTCAATAGTCGTGGCGCTGGTCACGTTCAGCGTTTGACTGTTGCCAACCGTGACCAAGGAACCGAGCAGTCCAGCCGAACCGACGGTCAGACCTGATGGACCCGTCAAGTTCAACGTGCCGCCAGAGAATTGGAACGAGTCCAGATTTAGAACAGACGCGCTTAACGTCCCGCCACTGAGCGAAAGTGAAGAGCCTGGCCAGGTCGTCAGGGTAGACGTGCTCAACGTCCCGCCACTCACAGAAAGAGAGCCACCTCCCCAGACAGTTGTCGTATCACCGACGACCAGTCCTTTGCCGGCGTCGAGCGTGAGCGACGCTCCCAGGATGTGTCCGGAAGTTCCCACCTCGACACTCGTTGGTCCGACACTGGGGTTAACGAACGTGTTCGTGCCGGAGACCCATGATTCGGAATCGAAAAAACGCTGGATGCGGTTGTTGTTGCGCAGGTAGTTTTGATCCACCACGTAGACCTGCCCCGTCGTCGAAACCGCAATATCACTTGGGCTGTCAAACTGACCGTTGCCGTTGCCAAAGCCTCCCCACTCAGCCTCGTATTTGCCATCTGCGTCGAAACGCTGGATGCGGTAGTTGCTCCAATCCGCTACGTAGACTTTACCTGTATCGGAAACCGCAATACCAGATGGCCAAGTAAACTGACCGTTGCCGTTGCCAAAGCCTCCCCACTCAGCCTCGTATTTGCCATCTGCATCGAAACGCTGGATGCGGTGGTTGCTGCGATCCACCACATAGATCTTGCCCGTATCCGAAACTGCAACGTCCGCCGGATCGCCAAACTCAATGTCGCCGGTGCCCTGGCTACCCCACTGAAGCTGGTAGGTGCCGTTCGCATCGAAACGCTGGATGCGGTGGTTGCTGCGATCCGCCACGTAGACCTGCCCCGTGTCTGACGACGCAATGCGGTGTGGGGACATAACGTCGCCGTTACCGAGGCTGGAGCTATCCCACTGCATATCGTAGTTGCCATCGGCGTCGAAACGCCTGATGCGATGGTAGTGTGGGTATGCTACGTAGACCTGCCCCGTACCCGAAACCGCAATGTCGAACGATGAGCTGACTTCGCTCCACTTGGTTTCGAAAGTGCCCTCTGCGTCGAAACGTTGAATGCGGTGGTTGTGATGATCTGCCACGTAGACTTGTCCGGTTGCCGACACCGCAACGCCACCGGGGCGGTCAAACTCGCCGTCGCCGCTGCCTTCGCTACCCCACGTATTGAGAAACGTGACCTCTGCGGACGCCGAGCTGACCAGCTGCGTTTTCAGGGCAACCAGAAACGCCAAGAACAAAAATCCGCTCGTCAGCGTGGCGCGAACTGTGCTGACCAACGCCGTCGGGATGGTGGCTTGTCTCATTACGCTCCTCCAAGGGGATTTGGCTAGGGCTATTGCAGGCTATCTCCCCTTGCCTCCACTGCGTTTCGCAAATGCGAAGAACACACGTTTAAGATGCGGAATAGTATACCAGCGGAGGCTGGATAATTGCAGAGTTTTTTTGCAGAGTGACAGCCGTTAACGCCGTCTGTCATAGAAATCTATTGACGTTCCAAATCGCCACGATTATAAATCAGGCATCATGTCCAGCGACAAGACTGAAACCATGAAAACCTCCTACCTTGCTCTAGTTGTTCTCGCAACTGGTTTGCTTTGCGTTGGCACCGCTGGTTGTAAGAATGACAATAAGGACAAAAGTGATGCTTCTGTTCTGTTTGAGGAAACGCTCAGCAAGGCTAAGGCTGGGGATGTGGCCGCGATATTCAACCTCGGTGTTGCGTACGACAACGGCGAAGGTGTGATTGAAGACGACAAGGAAGCTGTCAAGTGGCATCGAAAGGCTGCGGAGCTGGGAGACGCGGAGGCAATGTTCTTTCTCGGCGTCATGTACGCCAACGGCGAGGGCGTGATCCAAGACTTCAAGGCAGCCGTCAAGTGGTATCGAAAGGCTGCGGATGTGGGATATGCAAAGGCGATGGTCAACCTCGGCCTCATGTACGCCTTCGGCAAGGGCGTGATCGAAGACTATGTGCAAGGTTATGCGTGGATCAATGTGGCGGCCGCAAAAGGTCAGAAGAAGGCCGCCGAGAACCGCGACAAGATCAAAAAGACCATGACCCCTGAACAGATCGCTGAAGGCCAGAAGCGATCACGTGAGATCATGAAGTCAATATCTAAGAATTAAGACTCATATCGACATGCTCAACGGTGATCACGATATAATCGCCATCGAGGATGGATGCGACGATCAATGCGACGCCCCAACATTCTGTTCATCATGGCCGACGACCAGGGACCCTGGGCCTATGGCGCGACCGGTGACCCCAATGCCAGGACGCCCAATCTGGACCGGCTCGCCAACGACGGTGCCCGGCTGACGAACTATTTCTGCATGTCTCCCGTCTGCAGCGCCGCCCGCGCTTGCCTGTTGACTGGTTTGTACAGCACCCAGACGGGCATCCCCGACTACATCAGCCCGCAACAGCCCGAAAGCGACGTGGCCCTCGACCCGGGTCTGGCCACCTGGCCACGGCATCTCATGGAAGCCGGCTACACCACTGCCCATATTGGTAAGTGGCACCTGGGCTCACCCGCCACGCGTCATGGTTACGCTGAATCGTTCGAAGGTTTTCAAAATGTTTCCAAGGACCCTAGCGTTCGGATGGGTCAGCAAAGCCAGCAACTCACCGGATACACAACCGATCTCGCCACCGACTTTGCCATCGATTTTGTTCAGCGGACACATTCCAATAAGCAAACACCCTTTCTGCTGTCGCTTCACTACTTTGCTCCACATGCCAATACGTTCGATCGGACCGACGACGGTGACCGGACCTGGCTGCCGTTGTCCGACGAGGATTGGAACCACTACAAGGACCTGGACCCGGTCATTCCGAACCCGCAGTTTCCGGATCTCGATATCCCAAGACTCAAGCGCATGACCCGTGAGTACCTGGCCAGCGTTCACAGTGTGGATCGCAACGTTGGGCGCTTGTTGTCGGTACTAAGGAAGCTCGGACTTGTTGAGAATACCCTGATCATCTTCACGTCGGACAATGGCTACAACCTGGGGCACAACGGGATCTGGCATAAAGGCAACGGCTGGTGGATCCTGACAAACAACCGGGGCGACCGACCCAATCTCTATGACAACTCGCTGCGGGTGCCATGCATCGTCTGCTGGCCGGGTGTGGTTGGGGCGGGTTCAGTTGTGGCCGACACGCTGTCCCACCTCGACTGGTTTTCCACGTTACTTGATGTTGCGGGTACATCCGCGCCTTCCGAGACCGCCCGGCCCGGAAAGAACATGCTTCCCCTGCTACGGGGCGAACAGATCGCCTGGGACGATGACCTCTTTGCCCAGTACTCGATGTGGAAGTGGCATCAAGACGGCTCCAAACTTCGCACGTTCCGTACACCCCAATGGAAGCTGATTCGCAACTTTCGGCATGGCGGCAGAGATGAGCTTTATCATCTAACTGAAGACCCAAACGAAAATCGTAACCTCATTGATTCTCAGAACCCGCGGGTACAGAAGATGCGCCGCGAGCTGGACGAAAAGATGCTGACCCAGATGCGCCTGATTGACGATCCAGAACTGAATTAGCGTCTTGTTCAAACGTCAATTTGCAACATCTGAAGCTGCTGTTGATGCAGCAAAAACTGCCTTGGGTGGCCGTGGCGGTGAAACACTATCTGCAGGTAACTGAAGACCACTTCAAACAGGCTTCGAAAAAAGCGACGCAAAATCCGACGTCGAAGGCGCACGAAAGCAGCCGAAATGACTCGAAAACTCAAATGCTTTCAAAAGCATCTGGATCTGTAAGTTCTAGTGATTGCGAGAGGTTGCGACCAATTGCGACTTCTTGCAACCCCTCCGAAATTCCGCGAATGGGCGATATAGGACTCGAAATATACCACAATTTCCCGAGAAATACGCGAATTTCAAAACAAGCGACGCATAATCCGACGCATCGCTTGCACCAAACGGAAGACATTACACCTGAGCTTCAACGTGTGATCGATGCTTGGCCTGCGTTGCCAGCGGCAGTACGGCATGGGCTTCTGACAATCATCAATACCGTCAGTGGTGATCGGTATGAAGCCACCAGATAGCCCGGGAATACTTTGCCACAAAGATCTGTGACCCTTATTGATAGCCCCCAAGCGAGCAGTCCCCCCCCGTGGCCCCCAGTCGTGCTCCAACCTCCTCTATTCGCTATAATGCGGCATCTTTTCTGATCCCGGTTTCGGGGCTGTGGGGGGGCATGAACGTACGCTCATTTTCCGCTCATTTATTTGGTGGGACGCATCAATGGCAGCGACAAACGACGAACAGTTGTTACTGTCCACGGCAACGGTGCGGCTGGTGTCCGAATCATTCGTACCGAGCTGCTTCGTCCATAGTTTTGTGCCGAAGGAGTCGTAGTTGGTCAGGAATGCGTCAGCATTGGGGCTTGGTGGAAGGGCGCCGTTGGTATATCCGCTGATATAAACATTGTTCTCACTGTCTACGACGACGGAGTAGCTAAAATCCCCCTCGCTCGTACCGAGCTGTCGCGTCCATACGAGGTTATAGGGAGAAGCCCAGGATGCTCTACATTGGACTGAAACAAATACCAACGTGGGTGCAAAAACTATGTGCTACTTAACAAACATTTTTCTATCAAAATGTCCCAGCATTTCTTCACTCCTAATTAAGTTTCCCGTTGTAATAGCACCTGAAGATGCGGTTCTGTTAATCGGGGCGCCTGGATTCAAAGCAGCAACCTCGCGCCCCCCAGAGATCCTGGGCTAGGTGCCGCAAAAGGTTTCGTGGACGATTTCTTCTGGTCGGGGTGGTGTTTCGAGATCAGCGTATTCGACCTGGTCAGCGTAGGGCGCGGCTAACGCATCTACGAGACGGTGAAACTGGGCAAAGTCGCCAGCATAGGCGCTCTGGATGGCTTGCTCGATGCGGTGGTTGCGCGGAATTAGGATCGGGTTGGCTGCCCGCATGTCGGCGAGATGCGTCGCGGTATCGGCTTCGCATCGCCATTTGGCAAACCATTTCCCAAAAGGCTCACTGCTGCAAAACATCGCGGCAAGCGTCTGAGAATCCTCTCCGCCGGCGACACGTGTGAGCTGACGAAAAAAAAGAGTAAAATCGACCGCTTGGGTGTCCAGTAGATCGAGACACTCCTTGATGAGCTCGACGGGTGCCTCACGTGGGAGGCCGAATTTAGCGCGGAAGCGGGCGATGTATTGACCGCCGAATCGTTCAGGATATTCGGAGAGGGTTGCTTCGGCGATCTTAGTCGCATTGCTCGGATCCTCAGACAATAATGGCAGCAGGGTTTCCGCGAAGCGGGTGAGGTTCCAGAGCCCGATGTCGGACTGGTTGCCCCATGCATAGCGCGCGCCGGAGTCGATGGAGCTAAAGACGCACTGCGAGTGGAAGGCGTCCATGAATGCGCACGGGCCATAGTCGATCGTTTCCCCCGAAATGGCGGTATTGTCTGTGTTCATCACACCGTGGATGAAGCCGAGAGACATCCACTGGGCGATCAGATCCGCTTGGACAGCCGCGACCGACTCTAACAAAGCCGCATAAGGATCTGGCGCTTCGGCGGCGGCCGAGTAGTGCCGGGCAATGGCATGATCGGCGAGCAGCCGCAGGGCCTCGATATCGTTGCGTGCTAGAAAATACTGAAAGGTCCCGACGCGAATATGACTTGCAGCAACGCGGGTGAACACAGCGCCAAGGAGTGGCCCTTCTTGGCGCATTACTCTTTCGCCGGTGGTAACAGCGGCAAGCGCCCGGGTCGTGGGAACTCCGAGCGCGGCCATAGCTTCGCTGACAATGTATTCGCGGAGCACCGGGCCGAGCGCAGATTTACCATCGCCGCCCCGCGAAAATGGCGTGCGGCCTGAGCCCTTCAACTGCAGATCGTAACGTGCGCCGTCAGTGGCGATGACTTCGCCGAGGAGGATGGCGCGGCCGTCGCCGAGTTGTGGCGAGAATCCACCGAACTGGTGGCCCGCATAGGCTTGTGCAATCGGCTCGGCACCCTCGGGGATCGCGTTGCCCGCGAGCATCGCGACGCCGTCAGCTGATTCCAGCCAGTCGGCGTCGATCGAGAGCTTTGCCGCTAGTTCGCGGTTGAAACGGATGAGCTTCGCTTCCGGAACACGGGCGGGTTCCTGATTGGCAAAGAACCGTTCTGGCAGCTTGGCGTACGTGTTGTCGAAGGGAATGTTCATTGAACCACGTGCAGGTGTGCAGCGTTAGAATGTTGTGCCACTTTTTGCAATATCTTACGGAAACCCTTTTCGCTTTTTGTAGCCCGCGACAATCTTAGCGGTTCAACGGTGACGCGACTTTTCATTCCGAAGTCGATGGTTCATGGCACTAGTCAGCTACCCATCCAGGTAGGACGGGAGCGTTGTCAATCGCGTGTCATCGACGGAACCACCAATTGTGAAATGGTAAAGGTCTTGATACGCGTGGTCCCTGAGGCCAAGGACGTCATGCATCGGATCGTCGAAGTAACAGCCGATACCGGTACTACGGATACCCGCAGCTTCCGCTTCCAGATAGAGCACCTGACCGATGACGCCAGCCTCCCAAAAGAGGCGAGGATAGAACCATGGGCCGTACCGTCTCAGGGGGGCCTCATATTCAGCGATCATCCCAATACTAAAGCACCCATCACTGGCAATTTCCTGAAAACAGGACACCTGCCGCGCGGTTTGACGCGTATCCGTTTCAATAAGGCAATACAACTCAAGTTCGTCCGGACAGTCGAGAGGTCGACGCCACCGCCCCACCCGAGTGAGCGCCTCTTCGAGCGATCTCCGCTGTGAACAATCCCGAACGAGAAAGTAGAGCCCCGGGGGAAGATCATCAATTCGGTGAACAAAAATGGCCAAGTGAAGATGCGGTTTCCAAGGAAGCGTCCTGAATGGCACGGTACCCGAGATGGCAAGCGTCCTTTGAAGTATCCGATAGAACGTCTCTCGATCAATTCGCGTTTCTCCGTCCATGGCCACGGCACTGCGGCGCTGCCGAATCGTCTTGCGAAGAGAGACCCGACGGACGTCCAAGGACGATGCCGTCAGAGGATCGTGAAGCGATGCGTACCGACCTTGGCCACGTGGTTTTCGAGTTGCCACTGCAGCTTCATCCACGCCCCAATCCACGTGCGATGGACTCAGTTGGTTAGGCGTGCCCCGCCAGTCAAGGGATGCAAACGCCAGAACATGATCCCGGGGCAGACCGCTCTCTTTCGTCTCTGTGACACACGGAACCACGGCCATGAGCACATCCGGTTCTTCCCGCTCGGCACCATGGTCCCGCACCGTACCCATGAGAAGCTCCAGCTCATCCGTGCCCAAGTCGTCTAGGATGATGGTCTGCCATCCCAGCCCAGCTGCCGCGATACTTATGGCGCCAATGGCGTGACCAACATCGTGCTGACAATAGCGATAGGCCCGTTGGCCGTACTTCCACGCCTCTCGCCAATGAATGGAAGTGAGTCCGAGAAGAAACGTGTCCGTTGGAAATCCTTCACCGAGCTTGCGCCATTGCCCTAATCCAAACTCTGCCCGCACCTCCAATACATGTTCCTTCGGGGCGTAGTGGCAGACCATCGGCACGTCGCAGAGCCCCTCGATCGGACCGCCGATCAGGTATCCCTCAGTCGGATGCAGATTGCCGCTTGACGGATTGACTCGGAGTGCCCAACTGGTTTCGCCGGTGCTCTTCCATGCCGATATCGCCAAGCTATCGTAAAAAAGTTGAGAGATGCTCCGTACGTTCACCGCGACCGGTGGTATTCGACCCTGAACAAAGGCATCGTCGTACCGGGGTTCATCCGTTGGCGGAATTCTTTCGAGAGACACCAGACGTGCACCTTCAAATCTACGATACGGGTTGGGCTGAGTAGCCCAATCCAAATACCCTGGTCCCCAGGCATGGCCTTGGAAGTGATGTTTCGTGACTTGGTGATACTGCAAAACTGCCCGAAGTGCGTCCGCCCTAACTTTCGTTACCTGATTCAAAACAGTCGTCCGTGAATGTGGGAGAGACGAAGCGGTCTTAACCTGCCCCCACGAGTTGTACCAGTCTCTATGTTAGTTCGCCGAGGTGCTCCATGGGCTGCTGAGGCGGGCGCAGTGGAGCGGAACCAGGGGCCGAGTTCTGTATCACCCGATACCGCGATAAGAAGGCGAACCAGACTTCAGTAGATCATCAAGCGTGCCGGCTTGCAACCGTAGCTGAAACTGTGGCAGAACCTTCGGTCAACCCGGAGACAGAATTGGCGGATCAGTTCCCTGCCCATGTGGCCTCGGAATGGATTGGCTACAGCGTGGCTGTAGCGGTGAAGCACTACCTGCAGGTGACTGAAGACCACTTCAAACAGGCTTCGAAAAAAGCGACGCAAAATCCGACGTCGAAGGCGCACGAAAGCAGCCGAAATGACTCGAAAACTCAACGGCCTTCGGAAGCACTTGGATCTGTAAGTTCTAGTGATTGCGAGAGGTTGCGACCAATTGCGACTTCCTGCAGCACCTCTGAAATTCAATCAATGGGCGATATAGGACTCGAACTATACCCATATTCCCCGAGAAATACGCGAAT
>CAUZAW010000034.1:0-16390 GCA_963577735.1 Phycisphaerae bacterium
ACCCATGGTTATGAGCGTGCACTCGTGCAATCGCCGCCACATGCTCATGCAGGCGTCTTCAACGATGATTGAACGATAGCGGAGGTCGACGGCGGCGCGTACTGTCGATTCGAGGCAGAAGGCGGTGTCGGAACCGGCGAAGAACAGGGTCGATACGTCTGAATATCTTTCGGTTCGCCTCAGGACAGAGTCGAGGCTGGAAGACCCGAAGGCCCCGGTCGCCCACTTGTGAACGACCGTTTCTCCCTCGCGGGGTTCAAGGGGTGGATATTGGTGGCGGTGGTTGTACCACTGCACGAAAACAATCGGCCTATTCTGCAAGCGGAAGAACTCGACCAGCTTGATGGTGTTGGGTATGGCCACCTCGTACGTCTGGCGACAAAATTCTCTGCCCATGGCTGAATCGAAACGGCCGACATCCTCGATGCACATGTCGTAGGCCTGCTTGTCCACATCGACAAGCACCAGCGCGCTGGTGGCGGCATCTACCTGCGCTGCTTTTCGCTTCTCTATCTGGTCCGCTAGGTCGACGCGACCCTGGTCCGGATCACGCGGCCACAGCATGGGTTGGTCCCAGCGGTCTTTCCAATCTTCTTTCCAAGGATGCAGTTTAACCGGCGTGTCTGGCGGTTGTTCTTGCGGTTGACCTGTCGGCATGGTGTTTTTCCACCGCAAGGGGCTTACTGGCCCCAACTGGTCACAAAATCGTCCACCGTAAAATCCTGTGGCATCGGGTAGTAATTGTAATACATCGGACCGGTCTGAAACAGCGGTTCATACTGCAAGGTGTCGCTCTTCAGCTTGCCATCAAGTAACTCGAAACGCCGCCATATATTTTTCAATTCGTCAGCCGCAAATCGTCCGGCGAGGTTTTTCAGGTGTAGTCGAACCTTTTCACCAGGCTTGGTGGTATTCAATATGTTGAACGCTATTTTCGATAGTACGATCACGTAAACGATACGGCCTACCTCCCCGGGATGTAGCTTGGCCAACTCCTTGGCGAACCCATCAGCATCCTTGTCCAGGATGGCGCGCAAAATGACTTCCTGCTGATCCGTTTCCTCATCCCACAGTTGCTGAAACCGCAGGTATTTCGCCCGCACATGCGGAGGCAGGCTCTTGTTGATCTCACCTTGAGGGTAGGTAGTCAGGTGGTTAAACCCAATAGGGCCGCCAAACCCACGGTAGCCGAGGTGAATGGTGCGCCTTTTGCGCGTGCTGTACATGCTGGCCCAATGCATAATGGAGTTGATATAAACCACGCCGTCACCAGCTTTCAGGTCAACGCAAATCGCGCCAGGTAGTGGCTTGTCTGGATGAGTTTTCACATGGGCATCTTCCTCGGCAGTATTGCGGCGATTGTGGCTGCCCGGCACCACCCACAACACGTCATCATCGAACAGGGCAATGTTCCATTGCAAGTAGGAAGGACCGTTGTGCATCACGTCCATCTGCAGCCCATCAAGGGGGGCGGTGTCATGCGTGTGGATATCCCGATGCCAGTCGGAGGGGCCATGTTCCTTGGTCTGAGCATTGCAGATCATGTGGAACAAGGTCGGTGCCGCCTCGGGCGCGCCCAGCAACATACAGCTAAACCCGTACGTACTGTCCCCGAGGGCAAACTCCAGAAAATGCGCCGCCGCGTCGCCTTCCAAGTCGGGGGACCACCCGACACGGGGTTGGCCCGAGGTCTCCCAGGCACCGCCCTCCGGTTCGTCCAGCTTGCGATTCTGCACCGACTCGGCTTGCATTTGCTCGACACGCTCTTCTACTGCCTGCCGCAAATCCGCCATCTGTTGGCCCCCGATCATCCCACGGCAAATGCAGAAGCCCTGTTCCATCAACTGTGCGCGATGATCATTCATGCTGATCCTCAATTCGTATATCCTGTACCATTATCTTACCGTGCATGGTAAGTTGGAAGTACCGCCATGACCACATGCTCGACCAAACCGATGACCCTTTCTAGTCAGCATATTGACACGGTAAACCGCAAGCGCCGCATCATCGTCAACCACCAGGCGGACGGCCTGCTCAACACCGTCAACGCCGGGCTTTCCATCGACCAGATCATGGAATACGAGTTTGCCTTCAACGACGAACCGGACAGCCACATCGACGCGCAATGGTGGTCGCTGGACAACCTGTTTCCATGCAAGGCCCGACCCCTGATCGACAAACCCATCCCCGGTTACATCGATGCCCGTGGCATCGAGCGTTTCCAGCGATGGGCTGATCAAGGCATCAACCTCGCCAAGGTCTATCACGAACAGACCAAGAAACGCGGCATAGAGTCTTTCTATTCCTACCGCTTAAATGAGGGACTGGCACAAGAAAATCCGAACGTTGAAACTAAGCCCACATTTCTGGACCATCCCAACTGGCTTGTCAAAGACGAATGGGGTAATCCCCACCTGGATTTTGCCGTTGCCCAGGTCCGCCAATACAAGGCTGACCTTTTGCGCGAGCTGATCGAGGATTTTAATTTCGACGGCCTGGAAATTGATTTTTCACGCGGCACCACCCTCACACAGGCGGGCCGGCAATGGATCAACCGCGGGCACATGACCGATTTTGTGCGCAATGTCCGCCGCGCATCACTGGAAGTCGAAAAGGTCCGCAATCGCCCCGTGCTCATCGCCGTCCGCGTGCCGGACAATCTCGTCGGCTGCCACTTCGACGGGCTCGACATAGAGACCTGGATCGGCGAAAACCTTGTCGACATGATCGCCCTGGGAGTGCGTTCATACGATCTGGATATCCCCGAGTTTCGCGGCCTGGTCACCGGCAAACCGATCAAGATCATCGCCACGCTGGATGACCACCATTGCAGCGACGGCTACAGTTGGCCAGCCATTGAAGTCTGGCGGGGGGCCGCCGCCAACTGGTGGCATCAGGGCGTCGACGCTATCCAGACGTTCAACTGGGGCGTTGCCGGACCGCAGTTCGCTCAACGCTACAACTTCAGTTTTGGCGGCGCCTACGTCGAAGGCGGGCCTCGGATTCAGCTATACCAACAAGCCTACCACGAGCTTGGCGATCCACACACGCTCAAATACATGGACAAGCACTTTATCGTCCAGCGGCGCGGCGGTGGCGGGTCGGGGGGAGCTAGCGTGAACGACTGGTCGACGCCGCGTTTCAACTACCAGAACACCAACATGCTCGGACCGCTGCCGGCACCGCTCGACCAAGCTGGTAAAACTGACACACAGGTTCGCCTTTACGTAGCCGACAACCTTATCGCCGAATCCAAACGGATTGAATCGCTTACCTTGCGTGTGCTGCTGTCCGACCCGGCCGCAAACGATCTACCCACAGACAACAAGATGGACCCGGTCTCCATCAACCCATTCTGGGGCCGCGACAAACTCTTCAACTTCCCGCCGGCCAAGGCCCTGGGCGAACAACTCCAGGTTAGAGTCAACAACATCCCCCTGACCGGGTGCATTGCCGACAACGGTTGGTTCATCTTCCATGCCGACCCGGCCTGCTTTGCCGTCGGTGAAAACCTCGTAGGCGTCCTCGCCGAGGCACGCAACCGCCAAGCCATGCCCTGCAGTCTGGAAAAGTTGGAACTGCACGTCTCCTATCGCGAACCGTGACCCACACGAAAATCTTGTCTACAATATCTGGACCAACGTGATAGGACTTGCTTTATGCCCACATTCCAGCTCACCGATGAGCAAAAAAACAGTTTCCAACAAGATGGTTACCTGGTCGTTCACAAGCTTTTCTGTGCCGAGGAAGTTGACCTGCTTTCCAACATCGCTCGTATCGACCAGTCGCTGGCCGAGGAGGCATGGCACGCCAAGGATCAGGACGGAGGCGTCAGCCGCATCACCATGCGAGGCGAACTGAACAAGGACGATGTTTACAGCACCATCGTCCGCTGTCCGCGCGTGGCTAACGGCGTATCGCAACTTCTCAACTGCGAAGTCTACCACTGGCATCACAAGGTCATGCAAAAGGAACCGCGTGTCGGCGGGGCGTGGGAATGGCATCAGGATTATGGCTACTGGTACAAGGACGGTTGCCTATTTCCAGATATGGCTAGTTGCATGATTGCCATGGATCGCGCCACCAAAGAAAATGGATGCCTCCAAGTACTGCGTGGCTCAAGCAAGATGGGACGTATCGAACATGGCAGGACAGGCGGGCAAACCGGGGCAGACCTCGAACGGATTGAACAGATTGAAAAACGCCTCGAACTGGTCTACGTCGAACTCGAACCGGGTGACGTTCTTTACTTCCATTGCAACACGCTTCATCGTTCCGACCAAAACCGATCGGAAAATCCGAGATGGTCATTCATCAGCTGTTACAACGCGGCCCACAATGAACCTTGTATCGACCATCCAGGTAAGTACCGAAAATTGGATATTGTCAGCGACGAGGAAGTGCTGGCCGTAGGCCAAAGACAGTGGTCGACTCTCCAAGCCTAAATGGCCCTGCGATAAGGAGGCTTACGTACAAGTGATATCTGGCGTAAGCATGACAAGGACCAGGCGTTGAGGCGCACAGACACCGCACAACGTCAAACAACCTATTGTTCAACTGCGTTCACTAGGGCAGCGCTTCACACAATCAGCACCACTTACCCGTGCAGGTCCGAGGCAACGGCCTCAAGGCCCAGCAATTCCAACCGCTCCCTGCTCGGTACTGCGGTTTCCGGGTCCCAGTCCATGATCTCGCAGTACTCACGTACCTGCGTGTCAATATCCACCGTCACGTTGCGAACATTACCCTTGACCTGTGGTGGGTTACCGAGCAGGCGACTGGGCACCTCGAACTGCAACGGGTTGAGCCCTTCACGCAGATTAAAGGCGTGCCGGATGTTGGCGATACGCTCTCCGACCCGGTAGCACTCATCGGTGTTCAGATCCCAGCCCGTAACGCTCTTTAGAAAGTCAGGAATGAAATTCCAGTCATAGGCAAGGAATGCAAACAGACACACGCCCCCGGCATTGACCACGTGCACCATCTCCATGCAATGCTTGTGCAGTTCGCTCTTGCCCGAATACTCGTACTTTTCATGCTCCGGCCAACCTTCCAGCACCGGGGGCATGTCCTCGTGACCCTGGGTGTGGCGGGCAGGCGTCGAGTCCATCTTGTAAGTCGTCGCCAAGCCGGGCATGAACTTCGGGTCATGCATGGGCACTTCCGACCCGTGCACGTGCATGGCAAACTTCTCGCTGCCCTTTCCTATTCGCTCGGCGGCACGCTTTACACCGTCGGCAAGGATGTCGCCTATGCCCTCGCGCCGACCCATCTTCTCCAGCAGGGCTACCAATGACGCCGAGTTGCCCCATGTCAACTCCAGCCCGTCGGTATCTTCCTTGGTCAATATCCCGTTCTCATAACACTCCACGGCAAAGGCCGCAGTCACGCCCGACGAAATGGTGTCGAACCCGAAGCGGTTGCACAACTCGTTGATCTTGATCATGGCCGGAAAATCATCGGTCAGGGTCATCGTGCCCCAGGAAGCGGCGGTTTCGTACTCAACCTTGTGATGGGCCACGCCCTTGTATGGGCCGGCCTCTTTGACCGACATGTGCCCGCCACACGCCATCGTGCACTGCCAGCAACCGTACTTCTTGTCCTGATAGGCAATCAGTGTGTCCTGCTCGAACTTCTTGGGGCCGCTGGGAAAATCCTCGGGCCCGACGCCGCCCCAGTTCTTCACCGGCGAATCGCCGCTCATGGAAGACTCACCGGTTATCCCGATCGTGCCGTAATCGACGAACAACTCGTGGGCGCCACCAGTCATCTTCATGTATTTCTTGCGCAATGCCTTGGTTTCATCCGCATCGAAAAGCGGAATCTGCTGCGTGCCCGACACCGCGATGGCCTTGAGCATCTTGGAGCCCATTACCGCGCCCACACCGCTGCGACCGGCGGCCCGGCCCTTGTCGTTCATGATCGCCGAGATCAGGCTCAGCCCTTCGCCGGCCTGGCCGATCGACGCAATTTCCACCTTCTTTTTCTTGCCCCGCTCATTGGATTCGCCCATGAGCGCTTTGAGTTCGTCTTCAGTTTCATTGCTGTCCTTGCCCCACAGAAACGCCGCATCACACAATTCAGCTTTGCCATCCTCGATACGCAGCCAAACGGGCTTGTCGGACGCCCCGCTGATCAGGATGCCGTCGTAGCCGGCAAATTTAAGGTGCGGCCCAAAGGTGCCGCCGCAGTTGGCATCGCCCCAAGTATCGGTCAGCGGCGACTTGCAAACCACCACGAACCGGTTGCCTTCGATGCAGGGTGTGCCCGTTAGCGGACCGGTGAAAAATCCCAACAGATTCTCCGGACCCAGCGGGTCCACGCCACCGGGCATCCGGTCATAAAGATACTTGGCGCCAATGCCGTAACCACCGATGTAATCGCGGCACACTTGTTCATCGAGGGGCTCATCACAAAGTTCACCCGTCGTGAGATTTACGTTCAAGATTTTACCCATGAAACCTCTAGCCACGACTGATCTCCTTTTGTTGCTTAGCAGCTTCGCCGTTACACCACGTCCGGCCCATTGTAACCACAAAACCGCCCCATTTCAGGACAATTTTGCCAGCTCATTGGCATCTTTTTACTCGTTTCTTTACTCGTCGCGTCCGGGCCCGATCCTGCACGAAGACATCTTACCGCCTCACGCGTATCCGCGGGTCATAATCGGTCAACTGAAAGGCGCTTACACCGGCTATATCCTGACCGCCTTTAATCTTCCAGACAACGGTTTTTTCAGCATTAACCCTGAACAGGACATATCTACCGACCCGTGACTGGCTATGGTTGGCCACGACGACATCACCGTTGACCATTGCCTGAATCTGCCCCACGGTTTCCAATCCTGCCTCCGGCACGTCCTTGGCTGAAAGCTGCCAGATGGCCTCACCCTTGCCGTCGACCTTGATCAGCTTGCCCATTTTGCCACAGGAGATCAACGTACCGCCATCGCTCAGCCGCACAGCGTGATAAGCACCCGGGGCAGCGATGGTCTGCTGCGGCGACCTTGGCTCAACGGATTCATGCTTATCCGTTTCGCCCATAGCCGACGACGACGCACATAATGTCAGCAACATCACGGCCAACCAGCCGGCGCAGGATGTCAATGACCGGACCATCATCGCACCATTATAGAGGCCCCGGCCCACGACCGGTATCTTTAAAGTCATCAAGATTAAGCTTGCCCTAACCATAAGCGCATCGCAATCAGCCGTAGGGCATGAAAACGATTTTGTTCTGGGCAAACTGCCACAAGTGCAGCAACTGCCGCTCTAAGTGGACCTGAATGCCCACGTCGGTCCTGATCCCCCGCACGGCCACTTCGTCATCACCGTACTTCGTGTAGATTTTTCATGTCCAGGAGTGCCGTCATTGGTCTGCTCGACGACGATCTGGTTGTCGGCGTCGTCGTCGCACAGTTCCAGATCGCCGATGGAGCCGGCCACAAATTTGATGACGCCATCTTCGCTCCCGAACTCACATGCGACTTGCCACGTCAGTACCGCTGTGCGTCAGACATATCAAGCGTCAATCGGTGCAAATAAAAACACCTCGCAATTGTACGTTTTACCCGTAAGCACCGATCTCATGTTCGCCCAACAGTTTGCGTTGGCTGGGCGTACATCGGTCGAGAATGTCGCGCGACAGATGGTAATTTAAATAGGGCCAGAACCGCTGCGCCACGAACCGGCGTCCGTACGCGGGCACGACCGACAAGCGAAAACGACCCGTCGCGTTGGGCGCGCCGCGGTGCCATATCTGTCCACTCTGCAGCACGCAATCGCCCGCCCGACAGGTTAGCGATACCGGTCCGCGGCCGCGCCATCCCGGTACATCGCCGTCCTCAGGCCGCGGATCGCGGCAGGCACGGTGACTGGCCGGCACCACTTGTGTCGGGCCCAGTGACTCATCCACATCCACAACGTAGTAATGGCAGTTGACCGTATTGATCACCGGCGGGTAGTCCACCTCGTCGCTCACGTTCGCTAATCGTTGCACGTGCAATTCATCGGCATGCCAGTTAGAAAACGTCCCGCCTTTAAAATTGCGGTGCCCCTGCAACATAACCACGTGCATTTCGGGCCCCAACACCCTTCGCATCAGGCTCAGCACCGGCTCATTTTCTAAAAGGGCGATAAAATCCATACCCCGCTCGAACAGCCGAACCAGCGATACCTTGTAACCGGGAGACGGCACCATCGTTTCCAACCGCTTGCGAAAATGGGCAGTTGCTTCGGCGCCTAGGGCATTTTTGATCACGAGGTATCCATCCGTCCAAAGCTGATCTTCCCATTGCGCCAATTTCTGCTCGCTGGGGGCTTGATTGTTCAGCGGCGGAATGATTTCCTCGGGAAGTTGGACCATCAGACTTCAATCCAAAAGATTACACCTGCACGATATGTTAGTTTAATGCACGACCCGTCATCTTGCATCACTCAAACCGTATGGGCAATCGCTCAAGCGATCGCAGGCCCAACGTCTGTCGCCATGGCAACGGCCCGGCAGTGGCACAGTCGTCTAGGCGAAGACCTGTCAAACGCCGTAACAGGACTCCGATGGCGATCTGCGCCATCACCCGCGCCAGCGGCGCGCCTACACAAAAATGCGGGCCCCATCCGAAGGCCAAGTGCCTGTTGGGATTTCTCCCCACTTCCAGTCGGTGCGGGTCGGGAAACTGCTGCGGATCACGATTGGCAGCGCCCAGCAACAATTGCACCGTCTGCCCCCTTTTGATTGGCTGTCCGCCCAGTTCCATGTCCTGCGTCGCCAAACGCGAGTTGCGCGGCCCTGGTGTTTCGTAACGCAGAAATTCTTCCACCGCGCTGGCCATCAACTTCGGCTCACCCCTGACACGGACAAGCTGATCCGGATACTTGAGCAACAAATAAATGCCACTGCCGATCAACGCGCTGGTCGTGTCGTGGCCGCCCACCAGCATCTGCACGCACATGGCCAGTAGTTCCTCGCTATTGAGCTTGTCCCCCTGTTGCTCGGCCCCAACAAGAACGCTGATCAAATCCTGCCGCGGCTGATGCCGCCGATCGTTGACTACACCGTTAACATAATTGGTCAATTCGAGCAGGCTGTGGCATGCCTGGCCAGCAAATTTAGACAACTGCGTTTCTGGGCCATCTATAAACGCCACGACGTCTTCAATCCATCTTTCAAACTGATGTAGCTCCTGCTCGGCAATGCCCAGCATGTGGCAGATGACACGAATCGGCAACGGATTTGCCACGTCGTTCATCACGTCCATCCGCCCCTGTCTCGCTGCCCCATCGATCAACCCATTGACCATCTGCTCGATGCCCGGCCGCATGTCATTGGAAATGCGTGGCGTAAAGGCAAAGTTCACCAGATTGCGTAGCCGAGTGTGTGTCGGCGGATCAGTATGCGATACCCACAAACCCAGATGCTCACCTAGCGCTTTGAGCTTTTGCTGCTGGCTGTGCATAAGAGTCTTAAACTTGATCTGCGCCTTGTCCGAGGAAAGCCGATTGTCCAGATGCCCGCTAACAACGTCCTCGTACCGCGTCACGAGCCAAGCCCCCAACGGTTGACACCAGTGCACAGGGTCAGTCGACCGCAACTGGTCAAAAAATGGGTATGGATCCGTCAGTCTACCGTGGCAGTAAAGCGTGTATGAGTCTTGTGATTCAATGTGGCTAGGAGGCATGCAACGACCCCAACCGGATCTCTTTCAAGTACGCCAAGCTTTTCCTGGCGATTGGCAAAGGCTTATCGAACGCCACTGGGTACATGTCCTGCTCCACGATCGCAAATCCTCTGTACCCTACCTCGTGAAGCACGTCACGCACCTGCTCATAGTCCACGATCCCCTCGCCCGGCCCACAGAACACTCCCATGCCAGATGCGGCGCCGACGCTGATCTGCTGGGCCTGGACCTGCTTGTAAACTTGACCATCCACATTCTTCACGTGAAAGTGCGGCATGCGGGCATGATGCTTGCGAAGAAACGACACTGGATCGCCCCCGCAATATGCGTGGTGGCCCAGATCCAAACACAGTTTCACCAACTCACTGTCTGTTTCATCGAGCAACTGTTCGATCTGCTGCTCAGTTTCCACGTGCGTTTCCGCGTTGGGATGAAATACCAGTTGCAGCCCGAACTTGTCGCGAGCCGTCTGGGCGATATTGACCGTAGTATCCACCAGTCGCTTCCATCCGTCGCCGTCGAGCGCCTTGGGACCGGTCGCCAACCCCGAGGCAAGGTCGATGTAGCCGTCGTCGATCAGCACCATGAACTGGCCGCCCAACTCTGCTGCCAACTCACCGCCGCCTAACACCTGCTTCTGCAGGCTCGACCGCCATGTTACAGGCGATGACTCCTCCAGATTTCCCTCCACGACGCAGGCGCATACCTTGATGCCCCGCTGATCCAGTTCACCTCTCAGCGTCGCCAAGTCCGTTGGCAAATATCCGTAAGGCCCCAGTTCGATCCATTCAAACCCCGCCTCCGCGACTTCGTCGAGAAACCGCCGCCACGGTGTCTGCTTGGGGTCATCCGGAAACCAGATACCCCAAGAATCCGGTGCCGTACCAAGTGTAATACCCATGCTGAGATTCTCCTGAAAATGGCCTAGGGCGTATACACGAAGACGCGTCCGTAGCCCTTGCCCTGGGGCACCTCATTCAGACCTAGGTCCCAGATGATAGATCGCGTGCGGTATGTATGTCCATTGGAGGGCCAGGACCGAAAGGACGAGCAACGCTGGGCCTATTGGCGATTTTGCAGTCGCAAAACGTTAGATACAGGTGCCGCAGGACAACTTCGTGTAGAAATAGTGATAATGCCCCCACGCTGGCGTCTGGCCAACATGACTCTTGTATGACACGTGAAACAAGCAACACCAGCGATGACTGCTGCAAACGTTAAGTCATGTTTGATTGCATGTTCGCCAAGTCCACAACCAACAGGTGTGTCCCAAACATTTCATGGCCCACATCTTTGCTAAGATGTGCGTTTTAACCATACCCAACCGAAATCCAGGAACCACCCGTGGGCAGTTGAACATGATCGAGGCCATTGATCACGTCAATCTTGTCGTCACCGATTTGCAGGTGATGACTCAGTTCTACGCTGAGGTGCTGGGCTTTGCTGTCAGTAAGCGTGTGGCGATCAGTGGGCCGTGGGTTGAAAAAGTGACCGGCACCTCCGGCGTCGAGGCCAAGGTTGTCTACCTCGACCCACCGCAGGGGCCACGCATCGAGTTGATCCAATATCTCAGCCCATCGGCTGCCCGCCCTACCGCCCTCGACAAGCCCTACGTTCCCGGCATTCGCCACATCGCCTTTCGCGTCAGCGACATTGACCAAGTCGCCGGCGACCTCGAAGCCTCCGGAGCACGCCTGGTTTCACCCGTCCAGCAGGTGCCTGATAGCCAGGCTACCTACAGTGGGGGCGCACGCAAACGTCTCGTTTATTTTCTCGATCCGGAGGAAAATCTGCTGGAACTGTGTGAGTATCGCTAACAACAGGCAAAGAGGAATCAAGATGAAATATCGCAATCTGGGCCGATCAGGCCTGCGTGTCTCACGCATCTGCATGGGCACCATGACGTATGGCATGAAAGACTGGGGATGTGACCGCGACATGTCCATCGCCATCACCAATCGGTTCATTGAAGCTGGCGGAAATTTTTTTGACACGGCCGACATGTACAGCCAGGGCGTTTCTGAACAATACCTCGGCCACGCACTCAAGAATCACGATCGGGATGATTTGGTTGTGGCCACCAAATGCTGGTTCCGCATGCGCCCCTCTGCCAACGCCATGGGCCTGTCACGCAAACATATCCTTGAATCCATTGATGCCAGTTTGCAACGCCTAGGTACCGACTACATCGATCTCTACCAGGTGCATGGGCCCGACCCGTTTACCCCCATGGAAGAAACACTTGGCGCACTGAACGACCTCGTGCGGGCCGGCAAGGTGCGCTACATCGGCTGCAGCAACTACTACGCCTGGCAAATTGTCAAATCCAACGCCATCAGCGACCAACTCGGCCTAGCACGACTGTGCAGCAGCCAGAACTTGTACAACCTGATTCGCCGCGACATCGAGCGTGAAATCCTCCCCGCCTGTCAAGACCAAGGCATGGGTCTGCTCTGCTGGAGCCCCCTGGCTAGCGGCATGCTGACGGGCAAATACCCGCGGGGTAAAGGCCCGGCCGAGGGCACACGCATCGCCCACCGCGCCGCCATCGACATGCCACGCTATTGGAATGAGTCCACCTTCCAGATCATCGATCTGCTGAAGCAGATCGCCAACACACACAACCTCAACCCCTCGCAGATCGCACTGGCCTGGCTACTGCACGACCCGCGGGTCACGTCGGTGATCATCGGCGCGCGCAATATCGACCAGCTCAGTGACAACCTTGTCGTCGGTGACTGGGACCTTCCCCCCCAAGACCAACGGCAACTGTGTGATGTCATTCCGTTTGAACACGGCTATCCCCGGGAATGGATTGACATGACCTTCGAAAAAAATTTCAACCAACCGTGATCATCCGCCCGAACATGCTGCCGAGTGTTGCCCAGATACTGGTAAAACGTGGCTAAAACGCAGATGACATCACCAATATTCTCGGGGGTAACTGGCCGAGATTATTCGAGGCTGTGTGGAATTGAACACGCCGCACGTGCTCGGCCGTGCTAACATGGCTGGTGTCTTGAGCAATTTGGAATTTATCTTGCAATTGATTTTGTTTACCAAGATGTTCAGTCAGAAACAACCGGGAGAACTTATCTCGTTGGCGCAGGGGTTGGGCGTTGACGGGTTTGACCTATGCGTGCGGACAAACCATTTAGTCAATCCGAGTAATGTAGCGACGGCACTGCCACAGTTGGCAAGCGAACTGCGAAGTAGCGGGCTGGACGTACCGATGCTGACCGGCGACGCCGACTTGCTCTTGCCCGATCACCCGATCGGGCAACTGATTCTTGCGGCGATGGACGAGGCGGACGTGCGGATGCTGAAGATCGGGTATTTCCATTTCAACCCGGCCAGTAACGATTACACCGCCAACATGGACCGGGCCCGGCGTGCTTATGATGGCTGGCAGAAGCTTGCCCACAAATATCGCGTAAAAATCTGTCACCATACGCACAGCGGTCAAATCATCGGCAGCAACGGGTCCGGTGCAAGTTGCTTGATGGCTGGTCTAGACCCGTCACTGGTGGGTGTGAAGATCGACCCGGCGCACCTGGTCCTTGAGGGTGAGGATTTCCTCGCCGCTTTTTCCATGGTGCGCGATTACGTGTGTATTGTGTCGCTCAAGGACGCACTGGTGACACGCGGCGAAAAGAACGGGCACGGTTGCACCATCGGACAAACGGTCGAGGCTGGCCAAGGGATGGTGGATTGGACGGACGTCGGCCAGTGCCTGGCCGAAAACGGCTTCGACGGGCCGATGTCGATTCACTGTGAGTTCAAGGGTGTGGATGATTTTGACGGCGCGGTAAAGCGGGAAGTGGCATTCTTTCGCCGCTGGCTGGAAAGATAACCTTGCCCCATGGTCGTTGGATAAAGGAATCGCAGCAATGAGCATACCGGCAAAGCGCAAGATCGCGACGGTGGGCGGTGACGGGCATATCCGACTGATCGAGCAGCCGATACCTGAACTGCAAGACGGGACCGTGTTGGTGCAGGTGTACGCTTCACTGGTCAGCCCCGGTTCGGAGCTGCGTGGCGGCTGGCGGGGTTTGTCGCAGATGCGCAGCAAACCGAATCCAGAGATCAAATCCAGACCGTTCGGGTACGCCAACGCGGGCGTGGTGCGACAGGTAGGCAAGGGGGTTGATCGATTCAATGTAGGCGACCGGGTCTGTTGCATGGGCGGTGGTTACGCCTGTCACACGGATTATGCGGTGGCGCCGCATCACCTGTGCGTGTTGCTGCCGAAAGCAGTGACGTTCGCCCAAGGCGCTTATGGGCACCTTGCAGCGACTGCCATGCATGCGCTACGGCGTAACAGCCCACAGTTCGGTGAATACGTGGCGATCGTGGGACTGGGCTTAGTCGGTCAACTGGCGGCGCAGTTTCACAAACTGTCCGGATGTTACGTGATAGGCTGGGACATGATCAACACACGCCTGGAAATTGCACAAAGATCTGGCCTAGATGCCCTCGTGAACACTGCAGTACAAGATGCGCCGGAAGCTACTGGTTTATTTACCAGCGGGTACGGACTAGATTCGGCGGTGATGGCGTTCGGCGGTGACGGAACCGATGCCTTTAACACGCTACAATCCTGCATGAAGCAGGCACCCGACGGGCCACGCAACGGGCGCATCGTTGTCGTGGGCAAAACCACTTTCAACTACAACGCCGCGACTTTTAACATCGATATACGCCGCTCGGCACGCACGGGTCCGGGTTATCATGACCCGCAATGGGAATACGGACCGGATTATCCCAGCGTGTACATGCGCTGGACCACACGCACCAACCTCGAACTGTGCATGCGCTTGATCAGCGAAGGGAAGCTGAACGTGGATGCACTGACCACGCACACGATCTCACTGGAAAATGTGGATCAAGAAATTTCACAGATTCTCGACGAACCGGACAGCATCCTCGGCGTCGTGTTTCAGTGCCAGCGAGGTGATAAAACGGTATGACCGCGGCAAAGGAAGCACGGTTGGCGATGCGAAGCGGGCAATGGACTGGCCCGACGAAGCACAAGGTGCCGGGATTTGTCAAGTGCAATCTGGTGGTGCTGTCGCAAGCTTACGCGTATGATTTCCTGGTGTATTGCGTGCGTAATCCCAAGCCATGCCCGATCGTGGAGGTTTGTGATGCCGGCGATCCGCATTCGAAGGCGTGCGCACGCGGCGCCGACCTACGCACCGACTTGCCGAAATACGCCGTATATCGCCGGGGAGTGCGCGAGGGTGACCGCACGGACATTACGGATCTCTGGTCGAATGACAGCGTGGCATTTCTGATCGGCTCCGGCATGACATTCGACGAACCGCTGGAGCGGGCCGGCGTCCCCAAGATGCAAACCTGGGTGCTGGCCACGACCATTGAAACGGTCGCCTCGGGCCAGTTCCATGGCCCCATGGTGGTGACGATGCGGCTGATGACTCCCGCCCAAGCAGTCATCGCATGTCAGTTGACCAGCCGTTTTCCACAATACCATGGAGCACCGATTCACCTGGGCGATCCGAATACCATTGGCGCTAACTTGGCCCAGCCAATTGTTGGCCCCCCGCTGAACACGATCCCTGACGGTATGATGCCGGTCTTCTGGGCCTGCGGGGTGACACCGCAACAGGCGGCATTGGCATCGAAACCAGAGTTAATGATCAGCCACGCGCCGGCGCACAGTTTCGTGACTGACCTGCGTATTGACGAAATCTGCACCCCTTGATGTCAAAACGTACTACATCGCCAACTGTTGGAAACTGGGCCAATGAAGTGCGTTGATTGCCAGAGTCACGTATTTCCGCCGGCATACGCTGAACTGCTGATGGAAAACAGCGGCTTTCTGCGAACAGAAAAGACTGGCAGAAAGTACGTCGTGTCCTTTGGCCCGAACTTTCAGATGACGCTGGACCCGGTGGCGTTTGAACCAACCTTAAAGTTGCGTGACATGGATGATGCGGCTGTTGATTTGGGTATTTTGAGCGTGAACATGCCGGGTCCGGAGTTGCTGGAACCGCAACTGGCTGCGCGGGGCGCCCGGATTTGCAATGATTACGTGGCCCAGCTTTGCGGGCAATATCCCGATCGCTTTGCCGGTCTAGGCGTGCTGCCGCTGCAAAACGTGGCCGCGGCGCAGATGGAGATGCATCGGGCGATCAACGAGCTTGGCTTGAAGGGAATCATGCTGTTTTCCCATGCCGGCGGAAGGTCGCTGGACAATCCCGATTTCGAGCCGATTTACGCGGCCGCCGAGGCGCAGGCCATCCCGCTAGTCCTGCATCCGACGTGCCCGGCGTGGGCGCAAGCAATCAGTGACCACGCCATCATCCCCATGCTCGGCTTCATGGTGGATACGTCGATCGCCATGTTGCGAATCATTTTGAGCGGAATCCTAGAACGCTACCCAAAGCTAAGCATCGTTCATCCGCACTGCGGGGGTGTGTTGCCCTATCTCATGGCCCGCGTTGAAGAACAAACACAGGTCAAGAAACGCGGGCGCCACCACATTACGCAGTCGCCCGCCGCGTATTACGCCAACGTCTATCTCGACCTGGCCTCGACGTCGGCACGGACGATAGAGTTTGCCTGCCGATCGTCGCAACCCGATAAGCTCCTCTTCGCCAGTGATCATCCGTGGATCCAAATTGACGCTGGACAAGAGGCGCTCGAGCAGGCCGAGATCGACCCACAGCACAAAATTAAAATACTGAGGAC
>CAUZAW010000035.1:0-16268 GCA_963577735.1 Phycisphaerae bacterium
TCCCTCGATGTCGGTGTCGTGATGGACATGATGATTCACGATCTGGACATTGTCCTGATGTTTGCAGGCACCCCGTTACAACGTGTGGATGCTACCGGGGTAGCGGTGTTGGGTGAGCATGAAGATGTAGTGAACGCCCGGTTGGCGTTTGAGTCCGGTTGTATCGCCAATCTGACCGCCAGCCGCTTGGCTCTCAAGACAGAACGCAAGATGCGTGTGTTCAGTGAAGAGGCCTACATCAGCCTGGATTATCAAAAGCGCAAAGGAGTCGTCATACGCCGATCCGGTAACGAAGATGCGTTGTCGCGTGTTCGTCAGCAGATTAGCGAAGGTGTAGATTTGACCGAACTGGACTATTTCCAGTTGGTTCAAGTTGATGAACTGACCATGCAGATGCCCCACGACTGCGATGATCCGTTGACCGCGGAACTACTCAGTTTCCTTGATTCGGTGCGTGGTGGTCGTCAGCCGCTAGTGGACGTCTATGCCGGATACGCTGCGGTGGAGGCCGCACAGCGTGTAATTGATGCTGTCGGCCAACATCACTGGGAAGGTTTGCCGCAAGCACGCGTTTAGCGATCGGCAATCGTTCATAGGCACCTTTACGACAGAACGTTACGTTATGCCGCTGTTGACTGAAATTCTAATGCTCTCCGCTCTGCCGGTGTTGTTGGTATTGAGCGGGTTTTTCTCTGGCAGTGAAACCGCGTGGTTTAGCCTTTCCCGCCATCAGGTGCTGGAACTGGATCGGGCTCAGACCATGGTTTGTACTGCCGCAGCTAGGTTGGCCCACGAGAAGCGTTCTCTGTTGATTACCTTGATGCTCGGCAACATGGTGGTCAACGTTTCTTTTTTTGTAGTCAGTGCTGTTTTACTGTTGAATTTCCAAGAGCACCGGGGAGTTGGTGCATGGGCCATGGCGGGATTGAACCTAATGCCGTTGTTTAGCGTGATTATGGTAGGCGAAGTGATGCCGAAGTTAATCGCGTCACAGTATGCGATGTCATGGGCCCGTTTGGCGGCGTTGCCACTGATGCTGGCCCATCGTGGTATTGCCCCAGTGCGCCTGGTATGCGCCGTGGCCGTGATCGGACCTTTGGCCCGCTTAATCGCCCCGCCCAGTCGTCCACCCGACCTGTCGTCACAGGAACTAGCCTCGCTGCTTGAGTTGAGCCAACGACGGGGCGTGATCAATCACGAAGAAGAACAGATGCTTCAGCAGGTGCTTTCGCTTAGCCAGCTGAAGGTGCGCGACCTCATGACGCCCCGTGTGGACATTATTGGTTTCAATCTGGATAGTCCGCCCGATCAGTTGATCGGCCTGTTCAAGGACACATGCTTCAGTCGTGTGCCCATCTATCGCGGCGATCTCGATCATATTGAAGGCATAGTGTACCGACGCCAGGTCCTGTTGCGCCAACCCAAGACCCGCCGCGAGATCAAATTGTTGATCCGTCAAGTTCGTTATGTTCCCGAGTTGCAACGCGCCGACCATCTTCTTGTCGATCTGCGCAAGCGTGGCACGACCATGGCCATAGCGGTTGATGAGTTCGGTGGTACGGCGGGACTGGTTACTCTCGAAGATGTCGTAGAGCGTATGGTCGGCCAAATCGTGGGGCCGACTCATGGCGACCAACCGCCGCAGGTACAGAAGATCGATCAAGATAGTTGGCGTGTCAGCCCCAATCTGTCCATGTATGAATGGGCCGATATATTTGGGCAAATCGCACCTGTTGTCGGAGTCAGCACTATCGGCGGTTTCGTCATGGTAAGACTCGGCAAGTCGCCGGTTGTTGGCGACCGTGTCGTACTGGGTAACGTCACCATGGAAGTTGAAAAAATGAATGGCCAGCGTATTGAGTCACTGCTGATTCGGCTGGTAAGTGGACGCCTGACGATATGAATTGGCTATACGATTCGATTTGGTGGTTCGTTGTTGTCGCCGGCGTAATCGGCAGCGGATTGTTTTCCGGACTGGAAACTGGCGTTTACAGCCTCAACCGTGTACGTTTACACCTGCTTAGCCATCAGTCGCACAGCAGCGGATCAATATTGGCTGCGCTCGTTGCCAAGCCTGCTAAACTTCTGGTCAGCCTGTTGATTGCCACTAATATAGCCACCAATATTGCTACCTCATCGCTCGCCATCATCCTGCACGGCCGCGGCCTAAGCGAATGGCAGATCATCGCCATTGGCGTGTTGGTCATGACGCCGGTGTGTTTCATTTTTGCTGAAACGCTGCCCAAAGACCTGTTCGCTGCCTATGCTGATCGTCTCGTATATCCATTTGCCCGCGTGATGAAATTCTTGACTGTCCTGTTCAGCGCGACCGGAATCATTCCATTGTTTACGGGAGTCAGCTACGTCCTTATGCGACTGGTTAACGCCCCAGGTGAGGCACTCAATTTTGAGCCTCGCCGGCAGATTCACCTGTTGGTGAAGGAGGGTGTCGGACACGGGTTGCTCAGCGATGATCAGTCGGCCATCGTCGATCGAATCTTGGCGTTAGGTGATCGCACTGTTGAAGATGAAATGGTCCCATGGCAGCAAGTCATTACCATTCACGACGACGAACCGGTCACGCGTTTATGGGAGTTGGCTGACCGAACTAGCCACGCCCGATTTCCCGTAGCCAGTCAGTCCGGTCAGATCAAAGGCGTTGTGGATATTACCGAAGTGCTGCAGCACAAACCGGAGGATTGTCCGTCGCCCAACCAACTGCTCAAACCGGTCACGCTGCTCGAAGCCGATACCACGCTGCGTCAGGGATTAACCCATTTACAAAAAAGCAGTGTGCCCATGGCCATCGTGGTTCGCGAAGGCAAGCCGGTCGGGTTGGTCACCATCAAGGACCTGATCGAGCCGATCACCGGTGAACTGGTCAGTTGGTAGTCAAACAGGACCGCCGACGTGTGGATACATACTACGATTGCCGACGCCGAAGATGCCTACTGGTTGGAAATCAAAACAGTAGCACAGCATGAAATCGACGGGCCATTTAGCCGGTACACCAGTGAACTGCTTTCGTCCGTGTCTCAGGACATCAAGAAACTGTGGCGCGATGGAGTGATCCGCCATGGCGGCCTGCTGCTGGTGCTCTTTACCGAAGGCAAGCATATTGCTGAACACGACCTTGCGGCTTGGCATAGTCGCTGCCTTGATCGCGGCTACCCGGTCGGGATGTCCGTCATCCGTGGCTTCGACATCACGGACCGCATCGGTAACAGCTACTGCGCGATCGGCCTGTTCGCCTTGCGCGGCGGTTGAGCGAATGCCAGCTATAGACTAAAAGCCGCGCTGTCCCATGCAGCCTTGGACACCACGGTGCTGGATAATGCATCCTCATGGCCACGCAGATCCAGGACTACCGGTCCGGTTCGGTTGGTTGCCAGATCCAGCATCACCCGGTAAGCCACCGTGTCCAGGTCTCCGCCGCCAATGGGGCAACGCAGTCCGGTGGCGATATTGACATCGCTCAACCTAGCTACCGCGAGCGTTTTCCCCAGCCTTTGTACACATGCGACCGTGTCCTGTGAGTTATTAAGTACGGCGGCTGGGTCAATGGCGCAGCCCAGTGCCGGCAGGTCCACTAGGTTGACCCACTGCATCAACTTCTCGAGTTGATCCTCGGCGTGGACGGCCAACCGAATGCTTCGCCCGTCGGCGGCGTCCACCAGTATGTGTTTAATGTCGTCATCAAGGTCTTTGACTGGCAGGGCGATGCTTAACGGTACTCGCCCCAGGTCTGCCGCCAGTGCAATGCCCGCCAGTATGGCCTCTACGGCCCGCTCCAGTTGATCGCTTTGGAGAAAATGAGTCCGCGGTACGAACATATCCAGCCCGGCCAGTCGCACGTTGCGGCGGGTCAGCAATGCCAGAAGATCCTGTCGGGACCGACTACTTAGCTCGCGCGGTCGAATGCCCGGTAGCGTGGCATCCAATTGCACTGAGGTGAAACCCGCGCCAACCAGCGCATTGAGCGCTCCACGCACTGTCTTGTCCGTCTGTTTCACGATCGGCCCAATGGTGGGTGCAAGGTTCAAGTCTCGACCGTGTGTCAGGATCGCCATGAAGAACAAGTTTAGCAGAATCTGCTTTTGCGTATCCTTGTTTGCTACGCACGTTTGTACAGGTTTGCCCGGTCATCTACACTACTACGCGTGAATGTTTCTCTGTTTATAACCTGCCTTACGGACATGTTTTATCCTCGCACGGGAATTGCGGTCACCAAAGTGCTCGAGCACTTGGGCTGCAATGTCGACTTTCCCGAAGAACAAACCTGTTGTGGTCAACCGCTTTTCAACAACGGTTTCGAAGACGAAGCCCGACAACTGGCCCGGAGAATGATCGGCGTCTTCGAACATAGTGACTATGTTGTGACTCCCTCGGGATCGTGCGCGGCAATGATCCGCGATTATTACGGCGATTTGTTCCAAGCCGAGGACGCAAAATTCTCTGCAGCCCGACAGTTTGCGGGCAAGACCTATGAGTTTGTCGAGTTTCTGGTCAAGGTGCTCAGGGTCGATCTTGCCCAAATGAATATCAGTTGGCCGGGAAAAGTGACCTACCACTATTCCTGCCATTTGCGCGGTATCGGCGTCACCGACGAGGCAACGCGGTTGATGCAGCAGATTAACGGCATCGACTACACACCCATGGACAAGATGGATCAGTGTTGCGGGTTTGGCGGCACCTTTGCCATAAAATATCCGCACATCTCAGGCTCGATCGTCCGCGACAAGGTATCTTGCATAGAATCCACCGGTGCCGATACGGTGATCAGTAACGATGCCGGCTGCACCATGAACATTTCAGGTGCGTGTCGTCGCCAGCAATGTGAAGTCAGCTTCAAATCATTGGCCGAAGTGATCGCTGAAGCGATGGGGCTACTGGAGCGAGCAGAGTAATATGAATAGCTCGACAAGCGCCACCCCACCGCCACAACCCACCGCGCTGACCCTCAACGGCCACGATATCTTGTTTCCCTCGTTGCCGTACGACATGACCGCTCGCGCTGAATTCGCCACAAGCAATCCGCAATTGCAGCGGTTTATGCAGACCGGCACCGTTTCCAAGGATGCCAATCGCAAACGAGTATGTGCAGAAGTATTCGGCGATAATTATGACGCCATACGGACGCTGGCCGGTTCCATCAAGCAACACACGCTCGATCATCTCGACTATTACATAGAAACCTTTGTCAAGCAGGCTGCGGTGGTAGGGGCTCAAGTACACTTCGCGATCGATGGGGCACAGGCCAATGCCGTCTGCGTTGATATTGCCAAACACAATAACTGCAAACTTTGTGTCAAAAGCAAATCCATGGTGACCGAGGAGACGCACCTGCTGCCTGCCTTGGAAGATGTCGGCTGCCAGGTGGTCGAAACTGATTTGGGAGAATTTATTATCCAGCTGGATCATGATGCGCCTTCGCATATCGTCGCGCCCATGATGCACAAGGACCGTACCGCCGTGGGCAGGGCCTTCGAGCGAGAATTAGGTGTTCCCTACACGGATGATCCACAGCAGCTGACGCAGATTGCCAACAGATATCTCCGAGACAAATACCGCCGCGCTGACTTGGGCATCAGCGGCGGTAATTTCTTGGTTGCCGAGACCGGATCGCTGGTGATTTGCACCAATGAAGGTAACGGACGGTTGTGCACCAGTGCCCCGCCTATTCATGTTGCGTTTGTGGGCATTGAAAAGTTGATTCCCAGTTTTGAACACCTAAGTGTTTTCTTGAAACTGCTTTCCCGCAGCGGGACGGGGCAACCGCTGACTGTTTATAACCATGTCATGACCGGTCCCCGCCGCGACCACGAACCAGACGGGCCGCAGCAGATGCACATCATCCTGGTGGACAATGGGCGCAGCGAGGTGCTCAAGCCGGAAACACGGGAAATGCTGCGCTGCATCCGCTGCGGTGCCTGCCTCAATGCCTGCCCCGTCTACCGCCAGATCGGCGGGCATGCCTATGGGGCCGTCTACTCGGGGCCGATTGGTGCCCTGATTACGCCGCTTTTCCAGGGACTGGGTAACTACAGCGACCTGCCACATGCGTCGAGCCTGTGCGGAGCTTGTTACGAAGCTTGTCCGGTCAATATCAATATTCCCAAGTACCTCGTCCAACTACGCCGCGACATGGTGGATCAGGGCATCACCAAGCTTTCACAGCGATTGTTGTATCGGCTGTGGAGTTTCAGCCTCCGCCATCGATCGACCTACCGGTTCGGCAGTTTCATACAGAAGTTCCTTTTTCGTCTAATGGCGCGATCGTCTCGTACGCAGAACCAGATCGACCCCTACGTGTCGCACCGCTGGCTTCGGGACGTGCCCGGGCCCCTCAAGGGCTGGACCAGCCAACGAGATATGCCCGTGCCCCCTGCTCATGATTTTCGTCATTGGTGGCGACAGCATCAAAGGGGACATGAATCATGAAGACAGACGCTCATGCCTTCATGGCTAACGTGCGTGCTGCGCTCGGTCGCGACACCACGGTGCCGCCATCCCAGCCACCGCCGGTTGTTGACGAATCGATCGTCAGGCTGGCAAGTCATGATGATGACCTGTTGGCCATGTTCCAACAACGCGCCGAAGAGGCGGGCATGGTTGTCCACCGGCTAAGCGATACTAATTTGTTTGAAACGGTCAAGAGGGTGTTGGGCCAGTTCGAGGCCCGCTGCGTCGTTACTGCCATGTCGGACGGTGCCGATCTTTGCAGGGATCTTACACGGGTCGGCTTCGAGGTCGTTGACGGCCGCGATGCCGGGTTCGACGTCCAATTCGACATCGATGCGGGGGTCACCGACGTGCAAGCCGCTCTGGCAGAAACAGGCACTATGATTTGCACCAGCAGTTGCACCCACAGTCGCGGGCCCAGCCTTGTTCCGCCGTTGCACATCGCTATCGTGCGTCGCCGCGATATCGTGGCGGACATGATCGATTACTGGCAGAGGCTCAAGGGCATTGCCAGCACCGACCTGCCTGCCAGCATGTCATTTATCACCGGCCCCAGCAAGACTGCAGATATCGAGAACATTCTTGTCACCGGTGTCCACGGTCCTAAAGATGTGCAGGTTATGCTTGTACAGGACACTTAGTGCCTAATCAAGTCAATTGACGGCGAGTTTATATCAGTCCCCATGCTTTTGGCGTAATCGAGTACTGAGCCGCAGTAGAAGGTGAACACGCTCGAACTCGTCAAGTACTTCATTGAGCACCTGCCTGACCGGGTCGTCCGGCGGTCCGGCCATCGCTGCGGTTTCAGTCGGTGGTAACGCCTTGCGGGCCATCGATCGATACCGGCTCAATGTCCGATCGCCAAACCATCCCACGGGCTCGAAATCTTCAGCCATAAACCACGTCACCGGCACGCGTAATCCCGCGTTGATCTGCGATTTGACGATCAAGTCGGCGTGTTCTTCGCTACGCATGATAAATCTCAGGTCAATAACATCGCCATTGGATTCGGCAACCCGTTGCATTGCTGAGCCTTGTAAGGCACAGTCGCCACACCAGGTACCGGTTAGGCATAACACGTGCATTTTGCGGGTAAATGATTTGACCAGTTGATCCTGCTGCTGCGCTAGTTCGAGTTGGCTGTATCCCACGGCGGGCGGTGACCTTCCGGTTCACCCTTCGTGACAAAATCGTTGTACGGTAACCCCTCGCTGAATTTACCCGATAAAAAAGCCTTATTCATCAACATGGTATCTTGCCCCTATTTGCCCGGTCCGGCTCTACACTTTTCCATTCCATGTCGACGGGATGAGCATGACCGGGATGTCCGTCTGGTGAATGATGTTGCTGGGTACGTCACCGCCTAACAATCGCTTGAGCATGCCCTTTCCGGTTAGCCCCAGAACGATCAGCGAACACTGTCTTGCCTTGGCGGTGTTGACGATGGCCTTGGCCACGTCGTTGGAAAAGAGCATCACCCCCTGTGCTTCGATCTGGGCGTCCAGCATGGCCTGAGTGAGCATTTTCAACGTCTGCTCACCGCGATTCTTGGCGTCCGTCTCATGCTCATCCTCTTCTTGAAGCTTGGCCACGTGTGCCACCACCGTCTCGGCCTCAAGACGCCGCGCGATATCCACCAGCGGTTCGGTAAGTTTCTGGCTGGCCCAGGGTGAACTGACAGCAACAAGAATACGGCTGTGACTCAAGGCGTTAGCTCCATGACAAATCCTATCTGCTGATGTTATGATACTGTGCCTTGCTGGAGGCTGCCAAAGCTAGGATGGCCGTGCCCCTGGTAGGGAGTTGGCAGGCAATTTTAATCCTTATTTTACATATCTAGGTAGGTGAATATGTCTCATCCCAAGCCGGCAACTCTGGGGCAACTGAAACATACGTTGTATCGTTACCGTAGCGTCAAGCAGGAGATGCGGGAAAACCTCATCCAGCGTTTGCGTGATGGCGATGATTTATTTCCCGCTATCATTGGCTACCGTACCACGGTCATGCCGCAGATCGTTCACGCGATCCTGTCCCGCCACGACATGCTGTTGCTTGGCCTACGCGGCCAGGCCAAGACGCGTATTATGCGTTTGCTGCCGCAGTTGCTCGATGAGTGGATTCCCATCCTCACGGAACTGGAAATACCCGACGACCCGTTACAACCGTCAACGACCATGGGCAAGCGACTGGTCCAGGAGCAGGGGGACGACACGGGCATCCAGTGGCTGCATCGAGATGACCGCTACCACGAAAAGTTGGCCACACCTGACGTTACCATTGCCGACCTGATCGGCGAAATTGATATAGTTAAGCATGCCGAGGGACGCTATCTGTCTGACGAATCGACGATGCACTTTGGGCTTATCCCCCGCACCAACCGCGGCCTTTTTGCCATCAACGAATTACCCGATCTCGCCGCACGTATCCAGGTCGGCTTGTTTAACGTACTTGAGGAGCGCGACGTGCAGATTCGCGGTTATCCGATTCGCCTGAATCTTGACGTGTGCCTTGTGTTTAGTGCCAATCCAGAGGACTACACCAACCGGGGGCGTATCGTCACGCCCTTGAAGGATCGCATCGGGACGGTGATTCGCACGCATTATCCGAAGACGTCCGAGGAGGCGGTTAAGATTACCCAGGCCACCGCGTGGTTGCAGCGTGACCAAGGCAACGGTGCTGACTTGCTGCAGGTGGTTATTGCCCCGTTCATGCACCGTATCATCGAGGAGATGGTCAAGTTGGCCCGCGAAAGCTCGCACATCAACCAAGCGTCCGGTGTAAGCGTCCGAACCAGCATCGCCTGTACGGAAAGTGTTGTTTCTAGTGCCGAGCGGCGGGGTTTGATCACCGGAGAGACACTGGTCATGGTCAGGTTTTGCGACTTGGCCCATCTGGTGGCCAGTTGTCGCGGTAAGATCGAGTTGATGCTGGCAGAGGATGGTGAAGGGGCCGAGGACAAGCTGGTTTTGTCTTTACTCGGCGAAGCGATCAAGGCAGTATTTGATGACTATGCCGACGTGAGCCAGTTCGGTCATCTGGTAGAACAGTTCGAGCAGGGGTTGACGCTCATGGTTGGTGACGACATCTCGGCGGCTGAACTGCTTTCCAACTTCAAGCACGTGGGTGGCTTGCTCGAGGCGGCAATCGACCTGGCAGAAGATCTCGAACTGGATGCCAAGGATGAGCAGTCTCTGGCCTGTGTGGGCGAGTTTGTACTCGAGGCTCTGTACGTCAACAACCGGCTGTCCAAGAATATTTCCGCCAAGGGGCTTAGCTACTGTCGCTGACGTATAATGTAGCTGTGGCATGGTCGGGCGGCCGCGCGGCTCTGCTTCGGCAGGGCCGTGAGGAAAGTCCGAACACGACAGGACATGGTGGTGGGTAACACCCACCCTTTGGGCTGGTGACGGCCCAAAGCGGGATAGCGCCACAGAAAACATACCGCCCTCCCGGAAGTTTGCCTTAACCTCTACACGCAGCCCATTGGTTATTTGGGCATGTAGTCGCCGTCAGGGACCATCAGGGCTAACTTCCGGGGGGGTAAGGGTGAAAAGGTGTGGTAAGAGCGCACCGCCACGCTGGTGACAGCGTGGGCATGGCAAGCCCCACCGCGTGCAAGGCCAAGCAAGTGGCCATGAGCTGGTCCGGCTCGTCACGGGTAGGCCGCGTGAGCCCGTCGGTAACGGCGGGCCTAGAGAAATGGTCGCCGCCGCCACGCGCTTTGGCGCTGGGCGGTACAAAATTCGGCTTATGGCCATGCCACAACACAAAGCCCCGGGCTGAACATCCCGGGGCTTTGTGCTTTTAATCATTGGCGTAGCTGTTTTGCGGGGGCGTTACTCGACAATCAATTCAACCACATTACTCGTTGGCAGCGTAAGAGCACCGTGAGCACGAGAAACTGCCAGTGCCACTTGTCCCTCAGCCGATTTGACCATATCCAGCAGATCATCGAGGTGAATTTGATCAAGCTTGTTGCCGAACTGTTTGGCCGATTCCGCCAAGCTGTTTAGCAGTGAGATGACCACTTCTTCACCGTGTGACATATCGAGCGATGCCTGTGCGATCGCCACTTGTGCCTTGGTGCTGTCAATCAACTCAAGAACCTGCCCAGCCATCCTGACAATTTTCTGGCGTTCGTCATTGAGCGCCTGGATCAGCGCTGGCTCAGCATCAGCAACGTTATAGACAGTGTTCTGACTGGTCGCAATGTTGCGCAGCAGACGCAGGGCAGTGGTCGCGTAGTCGGCTGCCTGCTGCCTTGTAATGGGCTTGCCCACCACTGATTTAGCCGCCGCCTCGACAGCTACACGCAGGTTGGCGACTGAACCCTTTAGTACTGCGCGGAACCGGACTCGATCCCGAATCACCATATTCAGTTCATCCTGTGCGATGGCGGATACCACGGCCAGGATCGGGGCACCGGCAAGCTTGTAATTGCGTGATGCCTGGTGATACACGGCTTCGACGTTGGGCGTATCGTCTGTGACCACGATCAGGTCAAAACCCGGTCCGGCGTTGATCACATCGGTGATCTGGGCAAGGTCGCGCCCCACGGTGACCTCGTAGTTGAGACTATCCAGATCGGTGGCGAGTCTATTTAGCTCATTCTGGTCACTGGCCAGTGCTAACGCGTGTCGCAGTTCACTTTGGCGTACTGCTTCGGCCAGCACCGTGACCACGTGTTGGCTGCCTGGAAATTCACTGGTTGGCCGTGTCTGGGTGATGACGAATGCGGCCGGGAAACGCACCCGCCGGTCGGGATAGGACAGCGCTGCCAGCAACGGCTGCACGGTGCCGCGCCGGTTGATCAACGCATCGGTACCGGCCGTCGATTGTAATGATTCAATCGCATCCAGCGCTAGGTCCGGGTCATGGTCACGCAAGGCGCGATCCAGAACATCGTGCAACCGTAACGGTCCAGCCATGCGGGCGTAGTAGGTCGGATCACGGTGGGCACGCAGCGACCGATCCTGCTGGTCTGCTGGCAGCCGATTTTCCCTCCGTAAATTAGCGCCCAACCATAAGCTTAGTGCCGGGTCCATGTGTGGATCGAGGACCAACGACCGCCGGGCGGCTCGCATGGTCAGCACATCTGCGAAAATTTCCTCCTGTACCGGGGTCGGCACCAGTCCCGCATCTGGGTCATAAGTCCACACGATGCCTTGGTGGCTGCGGCTGTCGTAGCCCGGCAACCGCTCCTTGTGTGTGCCCGCTTCGTAGTAGTTGGCCGCCAGTATCAGGAACAACTCGGCCGCCTTAATCTGTGACGGTAGGTCCTGGTCTTCAGCCAAGGCGTCGAAAGCTGTCTGCACCGTCCGCCGCGTGTCCGGGTCGGTGCCCGGGGCCTCTAGCACCTGCTTGAGATAGGGTAACGCTCGTGGGTAGCCGATTTCCGCCAGCACCTGGACCACCTGTGACATCTGAACCGGCTCAAGCCGCGCCAGCGAGATCGACAGTGGATAGACCAATGGCCGGCCTATCGCCACTATTGCCGTCTCCACGTGAGGATGCAAACGGGCTTGGCGCTGGTCAAGCAGGACCGCGATCAATTGCGGGGCCGCGAACTGGCCGGCACCGCGTAATCGTTCGATGGCGTTGAGCCTTTGACGGAGCGTGCCGGCCAACAGCTTGATGTTCTGGTTGATACGAACGGTATCGCGACTTTTTGCCACTCGGGCCGCTTGAATCCGTTGGTCAAGCTGTTGCGCCAACCTCTTAAGTGTTTTTATGGCCTTGGCCTGCTCTAGTGTCGCCGGCCAGTCCTTGTAATCACCGGCCTCGACCACGGCCAGCAATTTTGCATCGTCCACCGCCCCCAGCAGCGATATTGCGGCTGCGTCCGCTAGGTCGGGCCGAGCGATCTTTACATAGTGATTGAAATCCGCCCAGTGTTGGGCAGTATCGACTGTTGGTGCGTCCTGCTGTTGTGGTGTATTGGCGATGTCATCATTGACCGGTTCCAGTGTCGGCCACTGGTCTACGCTGTCATCATTGACCGGTTCCGGTGTCGGCCACTGGTCTACACTGTCATCATCATCATCATCAGACCCAACCTCAATTTCCATCCCCTTGGCCATCGCGTCACCCATCGCCTGGAACATCAACATCATCACTTGTCCCATGAGCGATTCAACCTGGGGTTGTATCTTTGCACCGAAATCTTCAATGCTATCCGATGCATCCACCAACGGCAGGCTGTCTTTGCTCAGTTTCGCAACCGCTTTGACAATAACACCGATTGGATCGAGCATGCCCTCAGCACTTTCAGCTACCGCTGTGGCGTCCACGTACCAACGACCGCCCCGCCGTAACAATGGCAACGGTTCTTCCTCGTCGGGCAACGTAACAGTTGCCTTGTCACCCTGTTCCTGTATATCCGCTTCTTTGATTGCTTCATCGAACTGATCGATTCCCAAGTCATCGTCAAGCGTTATCCCCTGGCCCGAAAGCATTTGCCCAATAGTTTCGTCACCAAACTTATCAGCGAGTGCTTTCTGCAAGGTCTGGAAGTTCACATATGCTTTCACGGCATCGGCAGCAATAGAAGCTATCTTCTTGCCTTCATTCGAACTTTGATCAATCAGCGATTTGACTTGGTCGCCTTTGCCCTGCTTAAAGCCTTCAGCCAACTCGTTAAGCAGATCGCGCGGCGTATCTGCCCCTGCCGCCTGCGCAGTTTCGGCCACAATTATTGAAAGGACCAACAGCGAGATCGACATGGTTGTCGCCAGTAACCGGTATCCACGCATGGATTATCTCCCTGATGGGTGGGGACTAGTTGGGTAGATTGTTACCCTGTCACAATTTATCGCTGACTTTTGGTGCCGTCAAGCCATCGCCGCGTATTAAAAACACGTCTAGATCGTCTGCTACAGTTTCTACGGCACTACCGGACCGATTGGGATATCATGGCTTTTGACCTTATGCAGGTTCTGCCCATGAGCGAAGTGCTGATCTGGATATCTTTGGCCCTGTTGCTTCTGGCCAATGCGTTTGGCGTGTTTTTGGTGCTTTTTCAGATGCCTGGTACTTGGGTCATGCTTCTGGCCACCGGTTTGGCGGCGTGGTGGCAGAGCGAACGAATCGGCTGGGTGGTCATTGTCATTTTGGTGGTGCTGGCGATCATCGGTGAAATAATTGAATTCATCGGTTCGGCCCACGGTTCGTGCACAGCTGGTGGTACTCGGCGTGCGGCCATCCTTTCCTTGCTCTTTGGTACCTTTGGTGCAATTGTCGGCGCTGTCTTAGGATCTTTTATCCCTGTTATTGGCACGCTGGCCGGTATCCTGATCGGGGCCTGTCTGAGTGCGGGGCTGGGTTCCTATCTCGGAGACCGATGGGCAGGTCGATCTCACCAACAGGCATCACAGAGCGGGCAGGGGGCCGCGGTAGGCCGACTGTGGGGCACCGTCGGCAAGGTAGTGGTGGCGGTTGTCATGTGGTTGGTGACCGCCGTGGCGGTGTTCCTGTAGGTTCGGGTAGGCCTTCCAAGCGTTGCATGGGACGCGCCGGATGCCATAGAATTGCAGGGTATGTCCGCTGGTGCTGGCCCCGCCAGTTTCCGGGTAATCGTCCGCAGGCAAGGTTCGAGGGCTTTTGTGTTTGGGTAGGTTCAAGCATAGTCGTCCCCTGCGACTGGTACGGCAAATGTCGACCGAAACAACGGCTCAGATTTGCGTGATGTGTTGCGCATTTATTTTATATTAGATCATAAGTCAGTTGCGACAGCGTGTGCATTGGTATGTTGAAGTTTCTCCTATTTGATGGGGATCGTCCTGCTAAGTCGTGCTTGTTGCGCAACGTGCATCTGATCGGATCGGACGGTAATGCCATCTGGTCGGATATCCGTTTTAAAAATGGCATCATTGAGTGCGAAAAACGCGATGCCGGTACTGCCTCCTTGTCGTTGCAGTGTGCCGTCGGTGATTGTGGCGAACTGACTGTCCAGACTTGCCTGCTGCCTGATCGTGAAACCCCTTACCTGCTCAGTCTCGAATTAGCGCGCCATCAGCTCATGGTGATCTACAACAAGCTTGAAAATTGGGGTATGTTTGATCTGGGACCCGATCACGCGGTTATTAAGCGTGCCAATCGGGCTCGCGAGTATTTCATCGACGCTTTGGGCCGCCAGTACGACGACCCCCAGGCCGCCGACAAGTCAGCAACCGAGTGCCTGTCCATCTCCATCGACGGCAGTGAAGAATTGGCCCTGGCCCATGCCCAAACCGTGGTGAGCTGGCGAAGAGCCAACGGCGACCAGGTTCGCCTGCCCATCGGCTGTGGCGTGAGCGTTGAGCACACCAGCGAGGGCATTCTTGCCGCTCTGGCTTCCAACTTCGATTATGTTTGTCTGCCCGTCTCATGGCGGCAACTGGCACCGGCCGAAGCGGACTACGATTGGGCCGCGACGGATAACTGGTTCAAATGGGTCGCCCATGCTCAACTGCCCGTCACCGCCGGGCCTATCATCAGTTTAGAGCCTCACATGCTTCCCGATTGGCTCTATATCTGGGAGCATGATTTCGACACATTACGCGACCTGATTTATGAGCACATTGAAACCGTCGTTAACCGCTATGGTAAATATGTCAACAAATGGATTGTGCTTTCCGGCCTGCACATCAACAACCATTTCACCATGAGCTTTGACCAGATCATGGACCTAAGTCGCATGACCACCATGTTGGTCAAGAAAATCCAGCCTCATGCGAAAGTGCTTGTGGAAATTCGCCAGCCTTTCGGTGAATACTACGCCACCAACGCCAAGTCGATACCACCGCTGATGTACAGCGACTTGTTGGTCCAGGGGGCCGTTGACTTTGACGGTCTGGCCGTCAAAGTCCTGATGGGCCAGGCCATGCCAGGTCAATATTCCCGCGACTTGATGCAGATCAGCCACATGCTTGATCAGTTTGCAATGTTCAGCAAGCCCGTTGCGCTATCGGTCGCCGTGCCCAGTGAGCCGGTGACGCAGATGATGATTGCCGCGTCAGACGGCGACAGACCTGTCGATGCCGATAGTGGTTACTGGCGCAAGCCTTGGTCACAACAAGTGCAAAGCCACTGGCTTGAAGCTCTGTTCAAGATTGTCCTTAGTAAGCCACACGTTGGTTCAATTGGCTGGCACGAACTAGTAGACCATCCGAATATCGAACTGCCCCTGAGCGGTCTCGTCACCGAGGCCATGCAACTCAAGTGGGCATTTCGTCGGCTCGTCGCCTTCCGCAAGAATCTGGCTGAGAACGCCGATGGCGTCGAGGGCACAAAAGCCCCCGCAACCGAGAGTGCGCCGCAATAAGTCCAGGTTGCCGGTTGGCCTCTGGCCGGTAACTGCGGCACGGAGGCATTGGCATACGCGATAGAACATCCAGTTTGGCGTTGATTTTACTGGTGTGCGTCATACTGTCGTTGACGATTGTCACGCGCTGCCGTCGTTCGATGCCGCGCGATCGTCTAAACCGACGCAGTACCGCTCATCTGATCGATGTCAATACCGCGGGTGCCGCGACGCTGCATCTGTTACCCGGTATTGGCGCCAAGTTGGCACAGCGAGTCACCGAATACCGCACTAGGCACGGTTCATTCGAAAGCATTGAACGGTTGCAAGATGTCAGGGGGATAGGTCTGCGCACCGTACAGCACCTGCGGCTTTTCGCGACGGCTTCGGCTCGCCCGGTGAGTGATTTTGCGGGACATTGATGCGCTCTGGTATACTGTGTCAGTGGTGACCAATACCCGACGCGTTCTCCGCCAGCACCTGCATACCGACGCTTTGTTGGATATCGATAGCGTCCCTATCGCAA
>CAUZAW010000036.1:0-16052 GCA_963577735.1 Phycisphaerae bacterium
CTCTGCGGCAAGGTCAATAATGTCTTTGACCACAACCGACCAGCCGGACAGTGGACCGTTGATGGCAGCGGCTGCACGGCGGGCGGCGGTACTGGGACACCAGCCAACAAATGCCTCAACAAATGGGTTCCATCGCTCAATGGCCTCCAGTTCAGTTTTAAAGGATCCGGTTATCTGGTGCTCAGGTTTGGTCGGCTCAGTCATAACGATACATTAGAATGAAATGACCCTTGAACCATTACAAAGTCATTCCGCGAACCCAGCTTTACGCCAAGACGTATCCACATAAAATCCTGATACATCACTTGGACCAAACAATCCTAGGAAGTTTTATCATAATTATCCACGATACCAACCCGGAATCATTTGAGGCAACACCATGACTTCTATCGCTCAACTGGACGATCGACTCTCTGGCTTTTCACGCCTGGCAACCACCCTGACCGACGAGATTGGACGGGTATTGGTAGGCCAGGATGCGATGGTTACACGCCTGCTGATCGGCCTGCTCAGCGGCGGCCATGTTTTACTGGAAGGCGTCCCCGGACTGGCCAAGACCCTGACGGTTCGACTCCTGGCCCGTTGTGTTAACACCGGCTTCTCACGTATCCAGTTTACGCCGGACATGCTCCCGGCGGACGTCATCGGCACCGAGATCTTCAACCCCGCAGATGCAACCTATAGCGTCAAAAAGGGCCCTATTTTCTCTAATCTGATTCTTGCCGACGAAATCAACCGAGCACCCGCCAAGGTGCAGGCGGCCCTGCTGGAAGCCATGCAGGAAAGACAGGTAACCATTGGCGACCAAACGTATGTTTTTCCCGAACCGTTCCTTGTCTTGGCCACACAAAATCCAATTGAGCAAGAAGGCACATATCCTCTGCCAGAAGCGCAGGTTGATCGTTTTATGCTCAAAATAAAAATCGACTACCCCAGCCGTGATGAAGAGCGAAAGATCGTCGACCGGATGGGTGGTGGCACCACCAGTACGCATATCGATGACGTCAAGACAGTCATCGAACCACAGCAGATCATCGAAGCCAGAACATTGTTAAACGACGTCTTCGCGGATGAGAAGGTACGTGATTACGTTGTCGATGTTGTGCGGGCAACACGTAATCCAATAGGGGCCGGTATCAAGGAGCTACAAGGGCTCATTGAAGTTGGTGCCAGTCCGCGTGCCACAATCAATCTACTCAAAGCCGCAAAGGCTCATGCACTCCTCCAAGGTCGCAACTACGTCACACCACACGACGTCAAGACCTTGGCCCTAGATGTACTACGGCACCGTGTCGTTATTTCCTATGAAGCCGAAGCTGAAGGCAAGTCTTCGGATGATATTGTAACTACTATCCTTGACAGCGTTCTTGTTCCCTAAGCGTGATACTAACCCGCGACATCATCCAGCGTGTTCGCCAGATCCAGATCCGTACCGGCCGTCAAGTTGCCGATGTTCTGGCCGGGAAATATGTGTCCGCATTCAAGGGCACCGGCGTGGAGTTTAATGAAGTGCGGCCATATATCCCCGGTGATGACGTGCGCACAATCGATTGGAATGTTTCGGCTCGTATCGGCCAACCATACGTCAAGCGATACGTCGAAGAGCGGCAACTGACTGTGATGCTGTTAATTGATATCTCCGCATCGCAGGACTTCGGGTCCGGCCATCGGACCAAACGGGAGACAACTGCTGAATTGTGCGCACTTTTGGCATTTTCAGCCATTCAAAATGATGACAAGGTGGGACTCACCCTCTTTCACGGTAAAATTGAACAATACATCCCGCCGCGCAAAGGGCAGAAGCATGCATTACGTGTGATCCGTGAGATCCTGGCCCAGCGCGGAAACCTTGGACACAACCGATCCTCGCGCCGCAATCGAATTCTCGGTTTGCGTAGCATCTTGCCCTCAAGAACCCGCCGTACCCCACGCACAGCGCAGCAGGCAACGAGCATTTCCACGGCACTTGAATTCCTCATGCGCAGCACCAAACGCAGAGCAGTCTGTTTTGTGGTTAGTGATTTCTTTGATCATGACTATGAACACGCCATCCGATCGGCCAACCGAAAACACGAGGTCATTGCCGTTCAAATTGCCGACCAGCGTGAATCCTGCATGCCAAGCGTGGGTATGATCACACTAACCGACCCGGAGACTGGCGATATTGGCGTCTATGACACGAGTTTTAAAAATTTCCGGAACAAGTTTGAAGCCATGGCGAAACAGCGCAACGAAAGGCTTGAACAGCAATTTCGAAGTAGCGGTATTGACTTTATACGTATCGATACATCCGAGTCAGTTGCCGACCCATTGATTAAGTTCTTTCGGGGAAGGGAACGGAGACTGCGCCGATGAGTCGCAAGGCGTGGGTACTGATTACCCTTATCTTCTGCCTGCCAGCTTCTGTTGCCGCGAACCCAGAAAAACACACGGTTCGCAAGGGCCCAGTCGGAGCCACGGTCACCGTCAAACCGTCTGATCTGCTTGTCGGCGATACGGTAACACTGGAGTTGCATGTTGTAGCCGAGAAGGATGTTGAGTTACTGATGCCGCAGTTCGGCGAGGCACTTGAACGGTTCTCTATCCTAGATTTCACAACGGATGAACAAATCGACAGTGAAGATCGAACCATGGTGGTCCAGACCTATGAACTACAACCGCTTCGATCCGGTAAACAGAGCATTCCGCCGATCATGATTGAGTTTGTAGACCACCGCGACGGCCAGCAACAGGCGCCCGAAGGCATGGATGCTTATGAGATACTTACACCGACCGTTGCCTTCGAAGTCAAATCCGTGTTACCCGACGATGCCCACGCTGAACTAAATCACCAGTTGGATCACCTGCCACCGCTTGTAACCCACCAACCCGCAAGTTGGATCTGGCCCGTCGCCAGCGGCACTGCACTGGTCTTCATGGCAGTTGCATTGTGCCTGTGGCTACGCGCTCGCCGCAAAGCACGACAACGCACCAGCTATGAAATTGCGTTGGACCGCATGCAAGGACTTTTGTATAGGCCAAGAAATAGCCCTGAGCAAATTGATGCATTTTTCGTTGAGCTATCGGCCATCATTCGCTGGTACTTAGAGAATCGCTTCGACCTGCGCGCACCCGAACTGACTACGGAGGAATTCCTGACAGCAATGAGCAGTTCGCCTGACCTGGCTACTGGCCATCAACCCCTATTACGCGATTTCCTTCGCCAGGCGGATCTTGTCAAGTTCGCGAACTTTGTGCCAAACAGCACAGACATCGCTGATTCAGTCAGTTCGGCACGACGATTCCTGAACGACACCCGCCAAAATCAAACGCACGGAGACCCAGGTTCCCGACAGTCAGCAACCACCCGGTTAAAGGAGGCGGCTCGTGTTTGATTGGGAGTTTCGTGATCCGTGGTTCCTAGCCTTGGCACTGCTTGTCCCAATCGCCTACCTGCTCTGGAGGCACAACTCATCAGCAGCAGTGGCCTATTCATCACTGACGGTGTTCGATCGTACACCACGTTCGATACGCGCTCGACTTATCAACTTACCCGCTGGCATGGTGGCAATCGCAGCACTTGCCATGATCATCGCCCTCGCTGGACCGCGTACACCAGATGACCGAACGCGTGTCCGACACAAAGGCATCGCAATAGCAATGATCGTTGATCGCTCGGGATCCATGGAAGCCCGGGACCTGGTCAAGGGGAAAATGGATATTAACCGACTACAGGTGGTCAAGAGTCTGTTTAAACAATTTGTACTTGGCAACTCCGCCCAGGAAAACTTGCAGACCAAACCGGGCGGCTCCGGGCGGCCCGATGATGCGATCAGCCTCATCGCGTTTGCTCGATACGCTGATGGCCTATGCCCACTTACACTTGACCACGGAAACCTTGTCAACATTCTTAATGATGTGAATATCGTTCGGCAACGAAATGAAGATGGTACCGCAATCGGGGAAGGCTTGGCGCTGGCCGTAGAAAGATTGCGCCGACACCCCGCACAGTCAAAGATCGCCATTTTGTTAACTGACGGTGTAAACAATATGGGCGATATTTCACCCCACCAAGCCGCCGAACTGGCAGCAGCACATGACATCAAGGTCTACTGCATTGGAACTGGTTCCGAGGGCCGAGCACTTTTACCGGCCACGGATCCCTTCACCGGACGGCAGGTCCTTCGACCCGTGCAAGTTGAGATCGATGAAGACACGCTCAAGAAAATTGCACAAAAGACAGGAGGGCATTACTTCAGAGCAACTGATGCTGACAGCCTAGCAGAGATCTATACCCGGATCGACCAACTTGAACGTACAGAGATAACAGAGATTCACTATTTGAAATATCGGCAGTGGTATGCTCCGTTCGTAGCAATTGCCATGGCAATGATCGCCACCAGTGGACTATTATCGGGTACGATTTTCCGGAAACTACCATGATAGATCTGCACTTCGACCAACCTCAGTGGATTCATCTCATGTCGGCCGTTGTCGCCTTTGTTTTACTCTTACTCTGGCTGGAACAACGTGGCAGCCACCGCTTGAATCAGTTCCTCTCGACCGTAATGCAGCAAAGATTGGTTAACCGGCCAATACGCTTGCGTCGCATAATGCGAATCGCACTTTTAGGACTGGCAGGCATCTTTCTGGTGCTTGCACTGATGCGTCCTCAGTCCGGGCTTCGATATGTCTCAACGCCGCGAACAGGAGCACAAATCATGATCGGCCTGGACGTCTCACGTTCAATGCTCGCAGCCGATGTCGCACCCAATAGGCTCGACCGCGCCAAGGCTGAGATTCAAGATTTGCTCGCCTACCTAGATGAGGACCATGTCGGCTTGATCGCCTTTGCCGGGAAAGCAACCGTGCTCTGCCCATTGACCCCCGACTTCGGATTCCTGCGGCTCATTCTCCAATCGGCCGGACCGCATAGCGTCAGCCATGGCGGAACGAATCTCGAAGCCCCTCTCTGGAAGGCAATCGACGGATTCCACGGCCAATCGGATCTGTCCCGAGCCGTGATTCTGATTACTGACGGCGACGACCATGACTCTCATGTCCTTGACGCTGCCAAGGCCGCTGCGGAGCGAGGAATCCGTATCATTGCGATCGGATTTGGTGACGAAGCCGGCAGCCAGATCTTCGTCACCAACCAGCAGACCGGCGCCCGTACCCCGGTCCTTGATGAAGATGGAACCGCTGTCGTGAGTCGTTTAGGAGGTGAACTGCTACGCAAACTGGCCTTGGAAACTGATGGGGTTTACATCCCAGCTGGCACTAGCGCACTCGATCTGAAATCCATTTACGACGCCCACATCTCACCTTTGACACGTGGCCGACTAGATGATCAGGGCCGTTGGATCAAACAGGAACAATACCAGTGGGCCGTCCTGCTGGCGTTGTGTAGCCTGGCCGCAGCACTGGTTGTCAGCAACCGGCGATCCACTTTCAAACCGAGCACCCAAAACATGGTTTCGGCAGCCTTTGGCCTGGTACTACTGGTTATGTTCATGCCGACACCCGCCACGGCAACAAACGGCCAAGAAGAAAAAATCCGCAACCCTCGCAACCTCTATAACGAAGGCTCCACCCTGCTCAATCAAGGACAACTCGACGATGCGAAATCCAAACTTAACCTGGCACGTCAACATGCGGGACCCGACGGCCAGATGCGTTTTCAGGCAACTTATAACCTTGCATGGGTTGACATCAAGCATGCAGATGCAGCCCTCAAAGACCAACCCAAGCAAGCACTGGAATCACTTCATGCTGCTGCTTCCTGGTTACGCGAAGCGGTCCGCCTTGCACCCGACGAGACGATAGCGCGTCAGAATCTGGAAATCGTGACCCGTCGCGCATTACAGTTGGCCGATGCCCTCTCGCAGAAAAACGAGGGGAAACTGACCGACCAACTCGATGACCTGATTGACCAGCAGCGGCAAGTGGTGGGACTCATTCAGCCTTTGGTTCAGAGCTCAGTTCACTTGGATCAGCAGGTAATTTCAAATGTCGTCCGTGGCGAATTCCGTAATCTCGAAGTTGAGCAAAGAAAATGCCTGGCCCTCGCGGACCAGATCGCGCAATCGGCACGCGATGAACGTGAAAAGATCAACGCTGACGATCAAGAGCAACACACGCCGCAGCAGAACCTGCGGGCGGCTCAGCTGAACGGAGTGCAAGCCTATCTGTACCAAGCCACACAGCGAATGAGCCAGGGCCGCCAGCATCTGCGGGCGCGTCATGCTGACCGCGCCTATCGCCGTGCATCTGCCGCCTTGGGGCAACTCAAGCGTGCACGGGACCAGCTTCGCAACCTAGTCGAGGTGCTCGCCACCCTTGTCGGCGACGCAACGCGGATGACACATAACACAGCGTTGTTTGCCACCGCAGCATCAACACCATCTGTGAACCAGAAAAAAGATCCGCACAAACCCCATTGGTTGACAAGAGACCATCTCGATGAATCACTGATGACCGTACGTGCACGTACCGGGGAACTATCTGCACGCATGAAAGCGGGCTTGACCAGTGAGGAGTTACCACCCGAATCAGAAGGCACTAACAGGGACACGGTCAATCCAGAGGACATCAAGGGCAAACAACAGTTGCTGGCTATTCTTCACGAAGCGTTGCCCTTGGTTCAAGGTGCTCACGACGCATTTAATATCGCCGGCGAGGCCCTCGCATCGCAACGCGATATAGAAGCTTATCAATCTGAGGAACGGGGAACCGATTTACTTTTACAGGCGCACGAACTCTTTTTGTATATTCGTGGCCTGATCGAACTGGTCTATGGTGACCAAAAGCGGATTCAAGGCATCCTTCAACACAACCAAGCAGACCAGAACATGTCTATCGCCGACCAAATCCCGCTGATGGGGAAAACCCAGTCGAAGAATACTGCGCGCTTGCAACGTTTGGACGGTTTATTTGACTTGGCGCTTGGAAAATTGGCCAAAGTCAACCCGTCCACCCCAGATACACCGACGCCACCAACATCCGAGGTCGACTCCGAAACCCAACGCCAACAGTTCCAACTGGCCAAGCAACTGGTTGCGGGGATCCAAGAAACTTTTAATCGCATCATCCAAACCGTCGCTTCCTTTAATACGGATGAATTTCATGAAGCTGACGGATACCTGGCCGTCCATATTGACCAGAGCATTGACCAACTTGAAGCTCTGCGGCGCCTGTTCTTTTCGCTGGTTGAACACCTGCGTGATACGGCACGGCGTCAAACCGAGGTGTCGGACCAGACGCGTGACGTAGTCACACTAAATGACCCAGCACAACTTACTGAAACTCTAGCGCCTTTGGCTGTCCAACAGAGGGATTTGGCCTCTGTTTCCGACCAGATTGCCCAGTCTTTGCAAAATCAATCCGAGCAACAACCTCCGGAAAAAACCGCAGATCAGGCCACCCATGACCAGGCTACCCAATCAACACAGCATGCAGCCCATCAGATACAGCAGGCCGCAAACCATGTCATGCAAGCAACCGGCGCGATGACATTAGCCCACTCGGAAATGAAACAGGAATCTCTTAATGCCGAAAGTGTTCATGACCATCAGCAGACTGCATTAACTAATTTACTTGCAGCACTTCAATTACTAGAGCCCCCACAGCCACAAAATCAACCCGAGGGGAATCAAGAGCAGCAAAGACAAGAGGGCGAAGATCAGCAGCAGAATAATCCGGGCCGGGATGAAGAACAGAAACAACAACCCAACCAACGCTTTGACCTAAAACAGTTGCTCCAAATGGTACGTGACCGCGAGGCACAACGTCAACGCAACCGAAATCGCCAAGCGATGGGGTATGTACCGGTGGCAAAAGATTGGTAATGAAAATCCGTCGGCAATCCATCGTTTGTCTTGTACTGACCTTCTGGGCCAGCTCAGCCAGCGTGTATGCACAACATGCAGATGTCGCCATCCAGCAAGGACCGCATCACGTTGATCTGCCGACCACACTCCAGATTACGGCTGAAGGATTTACAGAGGACCCGCAACCCACTTGCGAGCCAGGACAGTCCGGCGAGGTGTCATTCCAACTCGTGGGTGTAAGCCCACAAGTTTCCGTCTTTACACAAGTTGATTTTTCTGGACGCCAAACAGTCCAGAAGCAGGTCACCTACAAGTTTACCTATCAAGCCACATCCCAGCGTGCCGGAAATTATAAAATCCCTGCCTTCACCGTCAAGCAAGATAAAAAAACGGCAAAGACACGTGGCTTTGAATTACGCTTTGAGGAAATTGAAATCGACCCCAACATGCGAGTCGTCCTGACTCTACCTAACTGGCCCGTCTACCCTGGCCAGCGTGTACCCGTCACCGTGGAATGGTGGCATAGCGGCACAGCAGACGAAATCCAATCTTCTTTTGAAAACCTCATGATTCATTCTTCCTTTTTCGATCATTTTTCATTTATCGATGACCCGCCCAAACGTGAAGATCAGGTACTCCCGCTCGCCACCCAGAAGGGGAGAATCCGGATTAAGGCCAAGGTAACAAAACGAGTGTTTGATGGACGTGAATACCTGGTCGTATCTGGTACACGCACGTTGGTTGTTACAGAAGAAGGCGAGCATGAACTATCCCCCATCACAGCCTCGACAAAAATCGTGACCAACTGGCGTCGTACGTTTTTCGGCCGAGAACCACTGGGCTACAAAATGATGCGATCCGTGGGCAAGCCCCAAACACTTGTAGTTCGTCAGATTCCCGTCGACGAAGCGCCACCGAGTTTTGCTGGGGCAGTCGGCCATGGGTTTTCTGTTGAGGTCCAGGCCGATCGATCCGTCGTCCGGGTCGGCGATCCAATCATGCTGATCGTCACGCTCCGAGGTGATGGCAACCTAGACCAGGCCGGCTTGCCTTCAGTGAGTGCCGCCACGGACAATGACAAGGACAGGTTTGATCCCCGGCAGTTTCGGTTGTCGAGCGAGGAAGCCGCCGGTGTGGTGTCACAAGATGGCACCAGCAAACAGTTTTCGCTAACCCTGCGGGTCATGGACGAATCGGCAAGCCAGATTCCGCCGATCGCTTATTCCTGGTTCGACCCACAGCATCAGCGTTTTGAGACAGCTCGTTCCGAGCCGATCGCGCTCCAAGTGTTACCTGCCCAAATGGTGGGCGCCCAGGATGTCATCCATGCAAATACCCCAGATAAAACGACGTCGCAACCCACAACACCACCCAGTCAAGCCGTTGCAAACCGCCAAGCCACCAATCGCTTGACAATGACCGGTGCCGACTTGGCAATTGAAACGAATACCGCTCGGTTACTGACCAACGAATCCGATCGATACGGCGGAAGAATGACACTACTAGTCCTTTACACCGGATCGATCAGCCTGATGCTCCTTGCATGGCTGTGGCGGCAGCGTACAGAGATGGATCCACAACTACTCGCTCGGCGCAAGCTCTTCAGGCAACAGTTGATCTGTATTCACCGTGCAGAAAAATTGCCGAACCAACCGGCAGCCACCCAAATCGCCGATGCTTTACGGCTGATGGTAGGTCACACAACCGGTGAACAGCGAGTTGAACTTGACCAGATAGTTGCTGCATGTGACGTCGTAGCCTTCAGACCAACGACCAGTACAAACGAACACATTGATCCCGATTTGTACCGCCGGGCAGTCAATGTTGCGCAACATATAGTCGGCACAACATGAACAATTTACCACTAGCTATTTCACTGCTCGTATTGAGCGTCACGACCACCATTGCAGATGCCAAACCTGCAGGCGAGTTGGCCAACCATGCCATTGCGGAATACCAGGAGGCCCTGAACACAGCCGACCGTCAGAAACAGATCCTCGGCTTCCGACGTGCTGAACATTTATTCGACCAAGTGATCACCAACTTCGACATCAATAACGCGGCCTTATACGTCAATATGGGAAATGCGGCTCTGCAAGGCGAACATATTGGGCAGGCCATTCTCGCCTACCGTCGCGCCCTTACCATCACACCGGGCCAAGCCACGGCGCAGAAAAACCTGGAACACACCCGCCAGTACCTGCCTAATTGGGTGCCGCGGCCACAACCAAACACGCTTCTCGATACATTTTTCTTCTGGCGTACAACTCTGTCAAACGGTGAGATCGCGTTGATTACGGGCCTATGCTTCGCCGTTGCATCTGTCCTGATTGCAATTTCAGTTCGATGGAAACATCTCTGGGCTAGAAACTCCGCGATCATTCCGATCCTGGTTTGGCTTACCCTGTTGGTGGTATCGGCCATGAGCCATTGGAGCCAAGCATCCAACAACGCGGTGATCACCACATCGCAAACCATTGCCCGGGCTGCCGATTCAGCAGGTGCACCAATTCGTTTTGCTGAACCCTTACCGGCCGGTACAGAGGTGAAGGTTCTAGAACAACGCACCGATTGGGCCCGTATTCAACTCGCCAATGGACATGATGCGTGGGTACGCCTTTCAAGCCTTACGTTTGTCAACCCGAACCAGACATGATTACCCCAATGGGTCCGGTTAGAGTTTCATCTCGGACAACGCCTGCTTGGAATCTGCCTGCTGATCCCTAATCCAATGGGCGTATTCAACAATCGCATCTTCTGGGCTATAAGAAGGTTGCCAGCCCAGCCCGCTCCTGGTTTCATCTAGATCGGCACAGGTATATGCCTGGTAGAACGAATAGGGATTATCAAAATAGTCAGGTGACAGATCGGTACCCAATGCAGCATTGAGTTGCTCAACAACTTGGTTGAAGGACGTGGCAACACCTGAACCGACGTTGTAGATACCTACCTGCGTATCAGCTGCTGCAGCGGCTATTGTCGCAGCCACAACATCTTTGACATAGACTTGGTCACGTGCCTGCGTACCGTCAAAAAATATCCGCGGTCGCTCCCCGTCTAGCATTTGCGTCGCCAACTTGTAGACCATGCTCGCCATCTTGCCCTTATGATCTTCACCGGGCCCGAATACGTTGAAGTAGCGCAAACCCACTATGCGCAAATCCGGACGATCGGCCACCGCCCGCCGATGCTGGTTCTCCATCAGCCACTTTGAAAACCCATACACATTGGCCGGGTAACCGGCATCTCCGCAGGCAAAGGGACGATGCGCAACGGTAGCACCACCCGCTTCAATGCCATAGGTTGCCGCGCTAGATGCCCAGACAAGACGGCTGCCAACTGATTGAGCTACATCGATCAAAGTGTCAAATGAATCTGCGTTGTCATTGATCATGGTCGCTTCATCGGTCACGGTTGTATCGGTAATGGCGGCCTCATGGAAGATCACGTCAGGTTCAAACCTGGCGGCAATCTCCCTTATATCAACGGCAGCAAGTGGCTTGGCAATCACGGTACCCTTAAACGGACCAGACTTGCCAAACGGATCATCTACGAGATTAGAAAATGTACCGCAGCGCATGTCGTCAATGATGACTATCTGTACATCAGGAACTTGGCGCTGCAACTGCCACACAAGTTGCGAACCAACAAACCCTGCACCGCCTGTCACAATGGCTCGCCTGATCATTGCGTTAACCGCCCCAATACATCAATACAATAAATCAAAGCACGCGGCAGGTGGAACGGATCTTTAACTGGAAGTGCGACCACATCCGTCATTGGCTCGCCCTTACGATCCAGTTTCTGACGCCATTCACCGTGTCCGGGGACCGGGTAATGGGCAAATGCATACTCATGCACTTTATCGTACCACCTGAGACACCAATCCTCACGACAGTGCTCGTAAGCCAGCAGCAAGGCATACATGGCTTCCGTATGTGGCCACCACAATTTCGTATCCGCAAACTCCCAGCCGATTTTATCGCCACCATCAGCATCGACGGCCAGATGCATCCCGCCGTACTCATCATCCCACGCCAGTTCAAGGTGCCGCTTGATTAACTGCACTGCCTTATCGATGCGTTTTTGATCATTACGGTCACGCGCGATATGGATCTGGAACCACATGCTTTCAATCACGTGCCCGGGGTTGACTGCGGTGCCTAAAGGTGGTGGAAACTCACTGCGATCAGCAGCAATGCGTTCAAGCAACATGTCGCGATCAGGACGGTAGTAATGGTCGAATACCTCGTCACAATGTACGATCGCGGCCTCTCGGTATTTGTCCTGGTCAACAAACTGCCCCAATTCCCAGAACATCAGCGCAAACATCATGTCGATCCCATGGACGCGAGCACCCTTGGGCACTGGATAAGGGAAATGTGGGATCTCGTCGTGTGGCATGGCAAGACGACGCAAAGCGTGATCTGCCGTCTTCTGTGCCAGCGACGTGTATTGATCATCTCCCGTCGCCCTGGCCAAGGCTGTTAACCCGTAGATCGCGAACGAATCGACGTAGATGCTATCGCAACCTCGTATTACCTTGCCATCACCGGACAAACATAACACCCATCCCCCCACCTGTTCATCCCATCCAAACCGGACAGCAAAATTGCAAATATGTTTCGCCAAGTCCAACCATTCGTCCCGTTGTTCAATCAGGTTGTAAAGAGAGCTATACACCCACACCGCACGCCACTGGCTCCATAACCACTTGTCGCGGCTGGCAACCTCCCCATCATCACGAATACAACTATTAAGCCCCCCAGCGGGATCAACTGCATGCTTTAACCAGAAAGGAACAATCGATTCGAGTAAGTGGCCCTCGAGGAATGTACGCAGTTGGGGAAGAGAACTGGTAGGATCAGAAACCATCAACTATTACCTGGCGCGATCTGCGCCCACTTTTCCTTGATCTTGTTGGCCGTAAACACAAAAGCTTTAGCTTGTGATTCAAATGTCGCACCACCATAGTGTGGTGTAAGAATCAGATTGTCGTTTTCCCTAAAGTAACGCATGAGCGGCCGATCGTTACGATTCGGATCCCGCTCACCCTGGATCACATCAAGACCGGCACCCGCCAGATGCCCATCACGAAGCGCCGCAATGAGAGCATCTTCATCAATGATCCCGCCACGGGATGTGTTTACCAGAAAAGCACCTTTCTTCATCTTGGAAATTTGATCACGTCCGATCATGCCCCGTGTCTCATCCATCAGATGGACGTGAATGGTGATGATATCCGATTGCGCCAACAGTTGGTCAAGTGGCAGTTGGGTAACCCATTCATCCTGGATGGGCTGGGGGTCCGTCGCGACCACATTCATTCGGGTTGCGTGAGCAAATCGACTAACCATGGTCCCTAATCGGCCATAACCAATGATCCCCAAAGTGCGATCAATGAGTTCATGGCCACGGACGGCCATGGCTTGCCACTGACCGCCCTCAATATGTCGCGTCGCAGCGCGTAGATTGCGATTGGCGGCCAGAATCAACAACCATGCTAATTCGGCGGTTGATTGCACTCGATCAAGAAACTCCCGATCCTCCTTGATGCATACCAGTTCAAGCCCGCGTTGTGCCATGTACTTCACATCGATATGGTCGGTACCCGTACTGGGTGTTGCGATCATACGAAGTCTTTTTCCACAATCGATCACTTCACGATTGATCTCATGTCGAAGTTGCGGAATCAATATTTCATAATCGCCCAGGCATTCCATGATCTCCGGCCGCTCGATGTCCCGAACATCCACCTCCGCAAAAGAGGTCAGAATATCGGCCACACCGTTAATTTTCTCAAACTGATCAGGAAATAACCAAAGCAAGGATGGTCGTGCCATTTCAACAACGTCTCCAACTGGCGGTTATCCGCCGTATACACCACTACCCGCTTTCACCGCGGCCTCGGGTGCCATTTCCTGCTTCAGTTCTTCGCGAAGTTCCTCCAGTAAGTTGGCCGCACCAATGCGCATAAACGCAATATCAGCGCCGCCAACAATGATCTGGTAACCCATATCTACTGCGATTCGTGACAGTTTGGCTGATGCCGCTACCGTTCCAGCAAACTTGCCTGCATTGCGTGCAGCCTTGGCAGTTTGCCCCATCGCGTCCCGAAGTTGTTTGTTGTCCGCCGCAGTTGTGTTGATCGGAATGCCCATCCGCACCTTCATGTCATCAGGCCCGAAGAACAAGGCGTCGACCCCTTCAACATCAACAATCTGTTCGGCGTTCTTTGCTGCTTCAAGTGTTTCGATCTGGGCCACGAGCATTACTTCGCGCTCTGTGTAGTAGTCGCGACCATGAAGGTCAATAACACGCCGCCCCCCGTAACTACGTCGGCCCAGTGGCGGAAAGCGCAATCCTCCAACCACATTCTTCGCCTCCTCAACGTTGTTTACCATCGGAACCATGACCGCCGAGGGCGATAGATCCGCAAAGGGGCCCAGCGAAGAGTCTTCATGGCTGGGAATACGCAAGAGGGTTTCAATCCCCGTTGCCGCAGCCGCCTGCACGGCGTGAAGGCAGGCGTCAATCGACATTTCCCCATGTTGGCCGTCGATCCAAACGAAGTCCCAACCCCGGCACATTCCTTCAATAATGCCTGATGCCGGATACATGTTGGCCAGCCCCACCACCGTGTGGCCGGCCCGAATTTTCTCAATCATCACATTCGGTCGCATAGTTCACTCCTTAACGTTGGCCGTTGCCAAACTTAAATGCCGACAGCGGTACATATTGAAAGCAAACAAGCATACAGACTTTTTTGCAATGATGTACCCCAAGCACGCAATAGATTTACAGGTGCTCCCATCCGACGGCGGTCGAGCTAGCCAGCCATGTATTAGCCTTGGCCACAATATCCGCGGACGGGGCAGCCGCGTACGCTCGACACACACCAAACTGCATTCCAGGGATCGAGCAGGGCAGGATTGGCGGGATGGCACGTGTATGGCAACGGCGCATTTCAACTATCACAGAGAAATCCACTGTCTCGATTATGCATGGTTACTTGGCCAACTACTTGCATCCATAGCGTCCGGAAACGTTACATTTCGTCCTACAGCAGCGGCTCGGCATCGTATTCCGGATAGTCCTCGGCAAGCGCAGCCAGTTGCACCTGCTCAAACCGCTGATCGTCGACAGGCAGGTTGTTGAACCAAGCTAACACGTGTCGCTGCTTCACGAGCGTATGCTGCAGTTTGCCAACGTCAATCGAGCGTACAGCAGTGCCATCGCCAATCGCCTGGGCAGCGGCGTTGCCGGCGGCCTGACCAGTCGCCATCCAGATCGGCTCGTGGCGGAACGCCGTGTACGCCACGTGACTGGACGACATCGCCACTGGTACCAGCAGGCCGTCCACCTCCTGCGGCACCATGACGCCGTAGGGAATCGAGGATGGCCTGTTGACCGAACCCATCCGGTTGCGGTACCAGATCGTACCTTCGAGTAACTGAAAACCATCGTCGGCGCAGACCTCGCCGTCGCCGCCACGATTCCGGCAGGCGTGGCAGTCGAACGCATGCTCGTAAATGGCGACAGCATCCTTGGGGATGGGGGCCCGTTGTCGCCCAGCTGGGGGCACACTGTCGTGTTCGGTCAACGTGTACTGGCCCACAATCCGCCGTGACTCGCGCACGTACAGCTGCCACGCCCAATGACCATCGTGCGGATACTCGTCCGGCGGCAACCCGAAGCAGCCCGCGTCCTCGTGAAAGGCGATGTGCACCGCCGGGTCGTGCTGCAGGAAATACCACAACCCTAACGAGTACTCCTTATAGAAATTGAAAATTTCTCGCCGTGTGTCCCAGTCGCCCTCAGACCACTTGAGGTGTACCTCCGCTACGTCCATGCTGGTCAGCGCCTCAAGGTGGCCGTTGACCGTGGCCTTCATGTTCGACAGCGGGTTGAGCCAGACGATTTCGCGTAGAAACTTAACGCGTCCGGTGTGCATGTCCTCGAGCAGGTCTCGATACATTGGATAGAACTGCTGATACGAGTCAGGTTTTTCGATGGCGATGCGCTTGCTGGGATCCACGCACATGGTGGAGCGGAAGCAGTAGGCCTGGATGTAATCGCTCGGCTCGCCCGTCGACGCCGGGTGCAGCTCACCGTGGTGTGGCCGCCAGTCCATATAGATTTCGCCCGCGAACCGCTCCCCGTACTCCTGTCGCCCTTCGCGCCCCAGACGATAGGCCACCCCGGCCGCCGCGGCGAAGTCACCCTCATACGTGCCGTCAATGG
>CAUZAW010000037.1:0-15957 GCA_963577735.1 Phycisphaerae bacterium
TTGACGTGCGGCCGATGCACACGTGGTTTGTGCCGGCAGTCGTTCGACCATCTTCTTCAACGGCGAGTTGGGCGCCACATATCTGTTTGACGTAACGCTGCAACTCGACAGCGGCGAATCGCTCCACCTGGTCGGCGGTTTTTGGAATAACGATCGTTGCTCGCGGTTGGCCGCCAGCAGTCAATTGCAATGTATCAGTCCGGCTCATCGAATTAGTCCTGGCTGCCCACGAACACGCTGACCGCAGCAGAGCAATCAGCTGCGACCAGCACGTTGCCGGTGGCGACCGGTGACGACAGGGACGGTGCGCCAAACTTTACCAACCCGATTTCACGGCCATCTTGGGCATCGATTGTGCGCATGGTGCCGTCCATACAGGCAACGTGCATAAACGGTCCGGTCACCAGCGGCGAACTGATCATCGCCTGGCCATTGTCACCGATCGGCAATGGGCCGCGTGGAGCTTTCCACTGCCATTTCAGTTTTCCCTCGCGGGCTGCCAGACAAGCCAGCGAACCGGTCGAGCGAGGCGTAAACAGGAATTCGCCGGAAAGTGTCTGCCCGCGATCCGGATCAGGGCGGAAGGCCTTGAATGCCGGGGACCCGTAGCTGTAACCGCCATCAAAATGGTACGTCCAGTTGATTTGCCCGCTATCGCAAAAGGCGCCGACGACGACGGCCCCGCGGCGGTGGTAGAAAACCATCTTGCAGGTGCCGCCCATGACTTGGCCGACCACGGGCGCACCCGCGCAGCCGTCGCCCAGCCGCTTTCGGCCGGGGATATCCCAAATCGTTTGGCCGGTCTCTGCATCGAGGCACCACATCTGATGCGGTTGACCGCCGAAGCCGACATAGAGGCGATCTCCATCTACGGCGGCTGATCCGTACGACGCGGCCCATTCACCGGCCAAATCCTGGCGCACCCATCGCGCTTGGCCGGTTCGTATATCAAGGCAGGCAAAGTAGGCGGCGGTGCCGATCAACACGGTGTCCCGGTAAACCGACGGAGCCTGGTACACATGTCGCACGCTCGGGTCGCCCAATTGATGCGTCCACAAGATACGTCCGCTGTCGCTATGGCAGGCGAGCACTTCACCCGTAAGCGTGGCGCAGACAACAACGCCGTTGTGGTGCATAGCGCTGAAACGAATGGGCGCATCGCGCTGCACGGTCCAGCATTCGTTGCCGGTGAACAGGTCGAAAGCAGTAAGGTAGCCGCAGGGTCTTTCCTCGTCCTGGGAGGGCATGAATACCCTGCCAGCGGCGACTATCGGCGACTGGAGTAGGGCGCCGCCGGGGCATGCCGATCGCCAGGCCAGGCGCAGCGGCAAGGTGATGATGTCGTCCGTGGCCCGTGTGTTTTGCGGCCCGTGTAAGGTGGCCCAGTCAGCACCGGGTTGTATCTGGTCAATGACCAGCTGGTCTGTGAACCGCTTGGCGGGCTCATCCAGGGCGCAGAATGTGGCGCGGCGCAGCGACTGGTCGTTGACATAAACGCGTATTGACGAAGTTAACTCGCGGCCGTCGAAGATCATTCGCCGGTAGGACGTCGGTGAGCCGTCCATTGAGCCGCAGGGGACGATGGGGTTGACCTCGTAGTGCCGCCGGCCATTGTGATAGAAGCATCGCGAGGTATGCCAGTGGCCACCGAGCACGGCGATGACGCGGTTGGCGGGTAGGGAATCGTAAAAATCGCTGGGCATGGACCCATCGTGAATGACCACGACGCAGGGCATGCCTTCGGCCACGGCAGCAAGGTCATTGTCCAGCCAGGGCCGGTAGCGGTGACGGTCTTCCAGCCAGTAGAGGTCGTACATGCAAATGTGCAGTCCGCCGTATTCGAAACTGTAGCACGTTGGCCCCATGGCTGTTTGGTAGTTGTCGGCATAGTTCGAAGGCGTGCTCTGGCTGGTGTCGTGATTACCGATAAGCGAATAAAAAGGAAGGGGCAGGCGGTGTCTCATTTCGGCCAGGAGCTTGAATTCGTTGTCGCGGGCCTTGTGCGTAACATCGCCGACACTGACCAGAAACACTCCGTCGTGCGCTTTGGTGTCCTGGCTGGCCCAGTCCATGGCCTTGTTGATCATGGCCATGTTTACCAGTGAGCCGGAGGGGAACGGGTCGGCCACGTGCAGGTCGCCTATCACGCCGAAATTGAATGGAACCGGCTCATCGCGTATTAGCAACTTGAAGTCGATGCAAGCGGCGGGCGGGGCTTGGCGGATATCTTGGTAGAAAGGTTCCTGTACGGCATAACCGGTGGGCTTGGTGACGTATACGAACCGCGTGTCGCCATGGCGGGGTAGGATGTATCGGCCGTCTGTTCCGGTAAGTGTGACGTCCATTCCGTTGGAAACAGCGACGTCGGCGATGGGGCGGCCCTGTGCGGTTACACAGCCGGCCAGGGTTTGCAGGTTACGACTCATTTTCAGTGAATCTTTTAACACATTAGGGTAACGGTCATGTATAGTAGTCGAAGACTGTTTTTTTTGTGATGCAAATAGATTTATGCGATGACTAAACAAGCGACCTGCGATTCTGTTTTGACTCTAGAGCCCGCCGCGGCGCCCGAGGGCGATTATTTCAATTCTGGCACGGTGGACCGTGACGCGGAGGTTCGTTACTTCCCCGGTTGGTACAACGACATGACGCCCTGGGGGTATCGCAATCAACTGTCACAATTGCAGGTGGCTCACGACGACGCTGCCGGCGGCAATGTCATCGAGTGGAAGGTCATGCACGTGCGTTACCTGCTGACGACCGATCCTTTCTGGTCGGACGTGCGTGTCAACGCGAAGGTACGCATGACCACGCCTGAATGCGTGGAGTATCACGACATACCAGGCTGCACCGAATCGCGTATCGGTATCGTCTTGCGCTACGAAGATCATCGCCATTTTTATTTTTTCGCCATGGAAGGTTTACGGCGGTTTGTGCTGTACCGGCGCGACAACGATGAGTGGGACGTTCTGGCTGAACGGGCGGCCGAACTTGACCCGGACAAGTATTACGATTTGCAGATCGAGGCGACGGGTTCGGGTTTTCGATGTTCATGCGGGGGCATTGTCCTGACGGCGACAGACAGCCGCTATCCGCGTGGGCGGATAGGTATTCGCGGCAACTCACTGGGCAAGATCGCCGCTGCGCAGGTCTCGATGACGTCGGGGCAGAAGCGTTACAACGCGGCGTTACGCTCGAACTACGAAAAGCAAGTCGATGCGCAGCGAGAGACGTATCCGGGCTTGAAGCTGGCCAAAACGCTCGACCTGAGCGAATTTGCTGCTGATTCAATTGGAATTGCCAACTTGCGCAATACCGAAAAGCCGGACATATTGTTGATGCGGACGTCAGAGGATGATTTTCAACTGACGGCCTTGGATTTGGAAGGCCAAGTACTCTGGCAGCGGGATAAACCGCTGGCAGACGGTCCGTTTACCGTATACCGTGACGCGCCGGCCGGTCACCGCGAGTTGGTCGTGGTACGTAATGACCGTTTTGAAGTGATCAACTTGGCAACTGGTGAGGTGGTGGCTACGCCCGCGTTTCCCCGCCCAGTCAAGCATCAGGTGGTCGCCTTTCATTCAGGCTTGGCCGATCGGCCAGGCAATGTCTGTGGCAATGGCGGCGGAGATATTCTCTTGCGATTTTGCGACATGCCGGTTGGTGAGGTGGACGACGACAAAGCCACCATCATGGTAATGGACAAGGATTTCAACGAGCGGTGGGCTTATACCGCAGAGCCGCCGGGCTTTGGCCATTCGTATGCAGCCCAGTTTTTTGACGTTGATGGCGATGGTCGTGACGAGGTGATGGCCGGCTATACCCTGCTGTCATCCGAGGGCAAGCCGATCTGGAAGATGCCGGCGTGCGATGACATACTCGGCCGCGCCGGCGCCAAGCACATTGATTTTTCAGTGATGAACAATTTTGCTGGTGATGAGGAACTGGACCCGACGCTGTTCGTCTGTTCGGGCGGTGTATACGTGATTGACGGCAAGACGGGCCAGACCCGGGCTCGCTTCCGCAGCGGCCATACGCAGGGCGGTTTGTTCGGCAATCTCCGCCCGGACCTGCCTGGCCTTGAATTCGTAGGGCGAAACCGATGGGGCAGCATGGGCATTATCCACATCATCAACGGGCGTGGCACCATGTTGGACCGGTTTCATCCCGACCCGGTCGGTCACCCTTCCGGCCCGATCAACTGGTCTGGAGATGGACGCGAGTTGATTCACCTCGGGTCGTATCGCGGCTTTGGACTCTACGATGGCTACGGGCGCAAGGTGGTGGAATTACCCTCAGGGTGGTGTAACGAGCAGAATTACCGTAAAAACCGACCGAGTGTATTTTTTGCCGACGTGTTGGGCGATACGCGGCAGGAGTTAATGCACTATTGGCAGGGGGTGTTGAGTATCTACACGCAGGATCGTCCGGCGCCGGATCCAAAACGGGTTTACGATCCGCAGCGCTGGGGTAACGTTTCGGTGCCTCACTGGAGTGACGGCAGTTAAATGCTTAGCCCGGCGTGGGACACTAGCGATGGCCCCCTAACGTGCCAGCCGAAGGACAGACACTGGGTTCCACGATGGCGAAATGCGAACTTTGGTCGGCCCCGCGATCTCCCGAGATGCTGGAGTCGCTCAGGGGCGCCGGCGACAGCCGGACCATGTGGCGCTACCTTCCTCGAGTCGCGGCCCGAACCATTAGTGTGCCGACACTCATTCTCGATCAAGAAGACGAAGAATACGGCGGTCGCGAAAACTCGGGTATGGCAGCCCACAAAGCACTGCCGCCAACCACGATTTCGCGGCATCACGTCTTCCAATGAGGACATTACGATATCTACGAAAAAAACTATCGCGAAGCCTCAACGATGGCCCGCGACTGGTTCCTTGAACATCTTTGATTTAGGTCCTTAATGTGAAGCGCTTTCGGCAGTCGCACATCGATCACTACCGAGACCACGGCTTCGTCATCGTGGAGAATTTTCTCACTCCCGAGGAGTTGGAAGGTGCGCGTGCGGATCTCACCGACACCCTGCCCGGATGGATCGAGTACTGTGACGATCCGAGCCTGCCGAAACCTGAGGGCTGGGAAAGCCGCGAGATCCCCGGCCGGGGGGCAAAGCAATTTCCCTATACCGGATTATTTTTAAACGACATCACCCTTCACCCTGAACTGCAGGCGTTTGCAGCCAAGATGATGGAGCACAACGACCTCTACTGCGAACAGTCCCACCTCAGCGTCAAATGCAAGGGACACCCCGGTGACCGAGACCAAGGCATGCACTGCGACTTCGTCAACCACACACTGGCGTATCCTCCCGACGATCCTGCGTACTGGCAGACTGCCTACTTACTTTATTACACCGACGTCTCGGCAGACCACGCGCCAACGGCCGTGTGTTCTTGGACGCACTACCCAGAAAAACTTCGCTGGCCCGCGCACTATTCGCGCGAAGATCGAGCCGAGTTGTACGACAACGAAATCAACGTGGTGGTACCCGCCGGCTCGTTGCTCGCGTATAGCATGCGGACGTTTCATCGGGGCACGCCGTTCCGAGCTGACGCGGGCCGAATCGGTCAATTTATTACCTACGCCCCAGCTGCGTGGAAGTGGCTAGGCATCGTGGGTTGGTCCGCCCAGGCCATACGACCTGAATTCCGCCAATGGATCGAAGGAGCCTCGCCCGAAGAACGTACCCTGCTAGGTTTTCCGTCCCCAGGCCATGAATACTGGACACCCGAGACGGTGGAAGGCGTTGCAGCGCGTTATCCCGCCATGGATATGACTCCATACGAACGCGCGATAGCTAATAAAAATATCTAGGTCTATCAGGCCACCTTTCCAAGAGGACCTGACAAAGTTTTCATCCTTTCTCCATTTTTTATTCATCTTCTTTGATTTTCGTTTTATATTGGGGTGTGACTAGTTGATTGGTTAACCCCGTATCGTATTGCCACTAACGTTCACAAATCCGCCGAAGTCCACGCCGACGCGAAAATCGGTGACGATTGCAATATCGGTCCGTTCAGCACCGTCGGCGCCGACGTGACCATTGGCAACAATACGACACTTCGTTCCCACGTCGTGGTCGATGGCCATACCTCCATCGGCCATGACTGCGATGTATTTCCCTTCGTCACCCTTGGCGTCCAATCGCAGGACCTTAAATACGTCCCGGGGACCGTGACCTATGCCCGCATCGGTCACCGCAACATTATCCGGCAAGTAGTAGTCAGTGCGGACAGTGTGAGGCCCGCGAGGGCAGACTTTTGTCGTTCCTGCCCCAATGTTGCTAATTGAAAACGCTACGGTGAGTGCAACGGGTGGCGGTACCGCGCTGCTTGGCGTCGTACCGCGGTCCACGCGGCTTCACATTTGGCCATCAGGGCTTGACGTGAGGGGCCACTGTGGCTGAGCGGTGCCAATCGCCACAGGTTGAAAAATTGCTGGTCAAACAAGGTCATGCTCTCATAGAGGTTGCGGCTGTGCTGGGCTGCGGCTAGTGATGGCGCGGATAACTGCAAGCCCAGTGCACCTCGAATCTGGCGCATCTGGTCGGGGGGAAGCGGCGACCAGCCAACCGGATCGAGTTGCTTGGAGGTAACGCCCATACCGTAGAGCATGACGCTGGCCAGCACGACGTGGCCCGGTTGGGTGGGCAGCCGTCCGTTGATGGTCAAGCGCAGCGATTGGCATCGTGGTGTTGCGGCGGCATTGTGACGGGCAATCAACATGTATATGCGGCGCATGGGCACAAACACGTCCACGAACCCGTCACCCCGATCGATTGCGACGGACTTTGCTGCCTCGGCCATGGCCCAAAGGCCCGCATTGGCAGCCTTGTCGGATTCCAGGTCGAGGTGTCCGGCATCGATCGGTGGCGCGCTGATGACAATGACCTTGCGTACATGGGGTTTTATCTTGTCTATCAGTGCGCCTAGGTCGCGTCGGTAATTATTGGCCGATGTCACATCGGTCGCGCCGCTGGCGGCGTCATTTAGGCCCAGGCAGATGAACGCGACCGTTGGCTGGGCCAGTTGCAGAAGGTCTTCGACCCACATACTCGTCGAAGAGGCTGTGGCGCCGTCTTTGCCTCCGTTGAAAAACTGAAGGTTATAGTCGGGCAACATGCCCATCAAGGCGCAGGCGAGGGCACGGGTATAAAGCATCTGCTGGGTTAGTTCGTCGCCAACGAACAGAACGCGATCACCTCGCTGGATAACTTCTTCCAGTGTCAGCGGCTGGTCCTGAAGAAAGGGAATATCGGGCGTCAGTGATCCATCCGTCGGCGAGCAGGCTGGCGGTGTTACCCGTGGCGCCGATCCGCAGGCTCCCAGCCAGAGCAAAGACGTGACGATTATGATCACCAAGTCTGGGCGTAACATGCCAATAAACCCCTGTGTTGTCCGCCCGGCAATCACGGGCCGGGCGGGCGATTGACCTCAAAGTCAAGTAGCTACTATAATATGTCTTTCCGTGAAAGGCGGTCACTTAGCAGTCAATCGAGGTATGACATGGCTCATAAAAAGGGACAGGGTAGCAGCAAGAACGGCCGCGATTCCAACGCACAATACCGCGGTGTCAAGCTCTATGGCGGTCAGCAGGCCCGGGCTGGATCGATCATCGTGCGACAGTGTGGCACGAAGTTCAAGCCCGGATTTCAGGTTGGACGCGGCAACGATGACACCCTTTTTGCCCTTGTTGACGGGACAGTCGAATTCCGCGGCCGCAAGGTGAGCATCAGGTCCGTGGTAAAGACCGCCTGAGCTTCGAGACAGGTAATTCTGATCTACTCATTTGGCGTCGTCAGGGCGCCTGTTTTTTTGGATGCCGCTGAACAGTTGAGGGGCACCATGTTTGTCGATAGGGCGATCATCTACGTTCGCAGCGGCAAGGGCGGAGACGGACTAGTCAGCTTTCGCCGGGAAAAATTTAACGCCAAGGGCGGTCCCGACGGTGGTGATGGCGGCGATGGTGGCTCAGTCGTTCTTATGACCAGCACCGATGCGGCTGTGGATACCTTGCTTGACCTTTCCGGGCGCCATCACAGGTACGCTGGGGACGGCCGGCCGGGCCGGGCCAAGCAATGTCACGGCGCAGACGGCGAGGAGTTGCAGGTTATTGTCCCGCTGGGCACGTTGGTTTACGAAGACCAGACCGAGCAACTTCTCGGCGATCTTGATGAACCGGGCAAACGCCTGATCGTGGCCCGTGGCGGCAGGGGGGGGTTCGGCAATGAACATTTCAAGTCTGCTACCGAACAGGCACCGCAGCGGTCCACCCCCGGTGAGCCGGCAGAAGAACGCACCCTGAGGTTGGAGTTGAAGCTGATCGCCGACGTAGGACTAGTGGGTATGCCCAACGCGGGAAAATCCATGTTGCTGGCGGCCGTGTCCGCTGCCCGACCGAGGATAGGCGATTATCCATTTACCACGCTCGAACCGAACTTGGGGATCGCCCAATTGCCCGGCGACCATCATGTGCCGCGCCGGTTGGTCATTGCCGATATCCCCGGCCTCATCGAGGGCGCCAGCCAGGGGCAGGGGCTGGGCCACGAATTCTTGCGGCACATCGAACGAACACGACTGCTCGTCCATCTGGTTGATATGGCGCCGATTGACGGCACCGACCCGTTGGCAAACTATCAAACGGTTCGTCATGAGTTGTCGCAATATTCGCCTGCTTTGGCCGACAAGCCGCAGGTGATCGCGCTGAACAAATCAGATCTGCTTCCCGACGAGGCGGATCGTGACGCCGTTGTTGGGCGGATTGCCCAGGCCGTTGGTCGCCAGCCTGTCATGGTCGTCAGTGCGGCTGTGCGAACGGGTGTCGATGCGTTGATGGAATCCTGTTGGCACCAGGTTAAAAGTCACAAACGCCCGGACGTGGCGTGGCAAGTGTAGGAAAATTAGGATCAGCCGATTTTAATTGTCACTTGCTGTATCGTACAATTTTAAGAATGCCACACGACAATCAATCATCGCCGCTCGCCACCGCCATCAATCTACTGGCTATCAGCGTTGGTAACACGAACACGCAGATTGGTACGTTCGAAGAGCAAAAGCTTGTAGATGTGCACTGTATCTGCAGCGATAATGTCGACGCTCTTTCGCTGCAGATAAAAAAATCGATGCAGAAGTTGGAATCGAAGCGTAACGCGGTTGTGTTGCTGGCTTCGACTTGTCCGCCGGTGGCGCAGCGCATTGCTGAGATGGTTGAGCCGCTGGGAAAAACGGCGTTGTGGGTGGAGAAGGATCTGCCGGTGCCCATTGGACGCCATCTCGATCCGGAAGCGATTGTCGGTGACGATCGATTGCTCAATGCTGCGGCCGCCTATGACACCATGCGGCAAAGCTGTGTCGTCATCGATGCCGGTACGGCCGTAACCGTTGACTTTATTGACGGGTCTGGAATTTTTCATGGTGGTGCCATCTCGCCGGGAGTGCGTATGATGCTTGATGCGTTGTCCAGAGGCGCTAGCCAATTGCCCGCGGTCGATTTGGTAAGCGCGCCCGACGAACCTGTCGGTCACAACACCGTGGAAGCCATACGCAACGGGGTCTTCCACGGCCTGCGCGGCATGGTACGAGAGCTGACCGAACGCTACGCTGAACTGGCTGGCACTTACCCGGCGGTCGTGGCTACCGGTGGTGATGGAGAATTGTTGTTTGCTGACTATGACCTTGTCGATCGCGTGGTGCCTAACCTGACGCTGTTGGGCATGAAGCTGACTCTCTCGGGGCCGAAGGAAACGGAAGATGAAAGCAATCAACGAGACAATGACACAAGTTCTTGACATTCTTTGACCAGCCCAGCGCCGCACATCACGGTCACTACGGCGCCCAATATCGGCGCGGTGGCGATCATCCAGCTGCACGGCGAGGGTATTTGCCCTGTGCTCAGCAGATTAACGGGCTCAACGGATTGGCCCGAGTCACGCCTGCGTTACGTAAAACTGGCTGACATAGATGAGGGCTGTGTGGTTCGTTTGGCAGGTCGATGCGGGCCATATGCCCAAATCATGCCCCACGGTGGGCCACGCGTCGTGGTGAAACTGGTCGATCACCTAGTGCGATGCGGTTGTGTTTGTGGCAACAACGTGGCAGCATGCGACCTGTATCCGGAAGCGGCCAGCGACCTGGAAGCGGACATGCTTGCAACCCTGTCGCGTGCTGTCAGCCCGGCAGCGATAGATTTGCTGGCTGCACAGCCCTCGCTTTGGCATAAGGCATTACAGCAAGATATTGACGCACAAGCGATCCTGTGTCGCGCCAATGCGCTTGATCGGTTGGTTGATCCGCCTTCGGTGGTTGTTGTCGGCCGAGCCAACGTGGGAAAGAGCACCTTGGCGAATCGACTTTTGGGTAAGCAGGTCAGCCTGGTTGCTGATTTACCCGGCACGACGCGTGATTGGGTGGCGGGGCTTGCGGAACTAAGTGCCCCATGCGGTGATGTGGCCGATAACGTGGCTGTGCGTTGGCTGGACACGCCCGGCCTGCGCGATAGCGCAGACCCAATAGAGCAACGCGCTATATCCATGGCCCGGCGGGTTATCGCCGATGCTGATGTCCTGCTGGCCATGTGCGATTGCGATACTGACTGGCCCAGCCTGCCTCGTGCGGCTGATCTGTGGCTGATCAATAAAGTCGACGACGGACCGGCTAGCGGTAGCGGCTGCAGTTGCGACGACCCGCTGGCGATCAGCGCTGCGACCGGCTTTGCCCTTGACCAGTTGCAGCATCGAGTTTTGCGGGTATTGGGCCTCGGCGATGCGGCCCAGCCGACGCTGTGGGCTTTCACCGATGTGCTGCGCAATGCCGTTTCATCCCACAACCGCGGGGCCCTGCAACGTTATGTCAATTAAGCGAGACTCTTATCAGGTAGAGGTGTCACCCTCATCTTCCTCGCCGGCGATGGTGTTGCGCATCGACGTGTCAGACTGAATGTTACGCATGCGGTAGTAGTCCATGATGCCCATATTACCCGCCCTGAATGCTTCGGCCATGGCCTTGGGCACCTCCGCCTCGGCCAGCACTACCGTTGCCTGATTTTTCTGTTCCTCGGCCTTGAATTCCTGTTCCTGCGCCACCGCCATGGCCCGGCGCTTTTCCGCCTCGGCCTGGAAGCGACGCTTGTCCGCTTCCGCCTGATCGCCCTGTAGTTTGGCGCCGATGTTCTCGCCCACGTCAATGTCGGCAATATCGATCGACAGGATCTCGAACGCGGTGCCGGCATCGAGCCCTTTTTCCAGCACCCTCTTGGAAATTTGGTCGGGATTTTCCAGCACGGCCTTGTGGCTAATGGCCGAACCGATGGTTGTGACAATGCCTTCGCCGACGCGGGCGATGATTGTTTCTTCCGTGGCGCCGCCGATTAGCCGGGCAATGTTGGCTCTAACCGTCACCCGTGCCCGGGCCTTGAGTTGAATGCCGTCCTGGGCCACGGCATCGATCGTCACCCTGCCGCTGTTTGCACTGGGGCAGTCAATCACCTTGGGGTTTACACTGGTGTGGACGGCATCGAGAATATCACGTCCGGCCAAGTCGATGGCGCAGGCCGTCTTCCACGGCAGTTCGATCTGGGCCCGGTCGGCGGCTACCATGGCATTGACCACGTTGGGTACACGCCCGCGGGCCATGTAATGCGTCTCCAATTCCTTGCTCGAGATGTCGATGCCCGCCTTGACCGCCTGGATGCGCGATAGGACGATCACTGACGAGTTGACCTTGCGAAAGCGCATGGCGACCAGGTCCCAGAAGCTGACCCCCGCCCCGGCTGCGAATGCCTGAAGCCACAGCGCAAACTCGCGGACAATCAGGCCCGTGAAGAAAAGCACGACCAAGAAAGCGATGATGACCCCAATAATTGCAATGACTTGCGCCATGATTTGCTCCGAGTGGCTTGTAAACCGAAGGTTCCCTGTTGTTAATATGATGACGTTAACATCGTTCGGTGACAAGTTACCCCCTAAACACCTGCGATGCCACCGGGCCACTGACAACTGTCCCCCGTTCGATATAATCGATACGAAATCTAAATTGAAAATTACCCTGCGGGTTTAACCATGCGTGTGATAGTCACCGGACAAGTGGGGATGGATAAGAAAAGCTATCTGCAAGGCGTTCAGCGTCTAGCGGGCGCCTGCGGGCTGACAATCGACTGTTATCACGTGGGCGACCTGATGTACGCCGAGGCGCCGGACGTAAAGTCGGGGCGGATTCTCGATCTGCCGCTGTCTCGCCTTAATGCCCTGCGCCGGGCCGTGTTCAAGGACATCATCGCCGATTCGGCCGGCAAGCCCAACGTCTTGGTCAACACGCACGCCACCTTTCGTTGGCGGCACGGATTGTTTAGCGCCTTTGATTTCGACCAGATGAAGATGCTCAAGCCCGATGCCCTGATCTGCCTGTTGGATAACATCGAGGTTGCCCACCACCGTTTGCATGCAGATCATACGGTGGATGCGACGCTCAAAGACATGATGGTCTGGCGCGAGGAAGAGATCATGGCCACGCAGTTGGTTGCCCAGGCCTTGGGTTGCGCTGATCGGTTTTATATTCTTTCTCGCGGTCGGGTCGCCAACACGCTGGGCACCTGCTTCCGGCTGATTTGTCGGCCTAACATGGCCAAGATATACCCATCGTTTCCCATGAGCCACGTCGTGGACATGCCCGACGTGCTGGCGGAAATCAATGTCTTTCGCGCCCAGTTGGCCGAGCACTTCGTGACCTTCGATCCCGGCGACGTGGATGAAAAAGTCATGCTCGACCAGGCGCTGGAAGCGACCCGTCAGGGAAAGGACTTTATCGAAGTGACCATCCGCAATAATGACGGCGATGAACCGCAGATCATTCATGTGCCTGTCAAGCAGGTGCTCGACATCGCCGGTGACGTAGATGGGCAGATTTATGCCCGTGATTTCAAGATGATCGATCAGTCGGACATGATCATCAGCTATATCCCGGAAATACCCGGCGCAACCGGCGGTATTCCCGGCCTGTCCAGCGGTGTCGAGAGGGAATTACAGCACGCTTTTGAGCACGGTAAGGAAGTCTACGTGATCTGGAAACCCGCCAAGTCGCCCAGTCCATTTATTACCGAGACGGCAACAAAAGTGTTTGGTTCGACTGATGAGGCGATGGGGTTCTTCGGTGAAAAGGGCATGTTGCAAACAGCCGGCCCGTCGGCGTGATGGCTGTGGGTTGACGGGCCGAGGGTTTCGCCCGGGTGCACACTTATAAGCGTCAAATCACTGAATCGTGCTTGGCGATGTTGTGCGCGGGAGCGGTATTAATTTGGACCAGTTTTTCCTGCTGCATATGCTTGGCCGAGTCGTCGTCCACGTAGTCGCTGTGGCAACTAGCTTTTTCGCCGTTGTCGCTGGTCATTTCCTGCTTGGTCTTTGAAGCAAGTTTGTGAATCTCATCGGGGGACAGGTTGCCTCGCTGTTCGAGGATTTTTCGCTGATCATCGGTCAGGGCGTCCGTGACCTTGGGTTGATCCCATGCGTAGTCGGCGTCTTTACCGGAGACGAATTGCACAATCTCCTTGCTGATGCGTACGGAGCACCAGTCGTGGCCGCACATGGCGCAGAAGTCGGTGTCCACATCGAGGTCCTCGTCGTGGTAGGCCCGGGCGGTGTCGGTGTCGAAGCCCAACTCGAAATGTTTTTCCCAGTTCAATGCGGCGCGAGCTTTTGTCAACTCATCATCGCGGTCGCGGGCTCCAGGGATGCCCAGGGCGACATCGGCTGCGTGGGCGGCGATATTGTAGGCGACACAGCCTTGCTTGACGTCTTCTTTCTTGGGCAAGCCCAGGTGTTCTTTAGGGGTGACGTAGCAGAGCATGGCGGCGCCGTGATAGGCGGCGTTGGTGGCGCCGATACAACTGGTGATGTGGTCGTAGCCGGGGAAAATATCGGTCACCAGCGGGCCGAGGACGTAGAAGGGGGCGCCGTGGCACAGGCGGCGTTGCATCTTCATGTTGTATTCAATCTGGTCGAGTGGGATATGGCCGGGCCCTTCGACCATGACCTGCACGCCCTTTTTCCAGGCGCGTTCGGTCAGTTCACCGAGGGTTTCCAGTTCTGCGAGTTGAGCGGCGTCGGTAGCATCAGCTAGGCCGCCGGGACGCAGGCCGTCTCCGATGGAAAAGGTCACGTCGTAGCGACGCAAGATGTCGCAAATATCGTCCCACAGGTCGTACATGGGGTTTTCTTTGCCATGGTGAATCATCCACTTGGCCAGCAGGCTGCCACCGCGTGAGACGATACCGATCAGGCGGTTCTTGACATAACGCAGATGACCGCGGCGCACACCGGCGTGCACCGTCATGTAATCCACACCCTGGCGGGCCTGGTGCTCCATACCGGCGAGGATGTCTTCGTAGGTCAGATCCTCGATCTTGCGGCCGATGATCATCGAGTAGATGGGCACTGTTCCAATGGGCACGGTACTGTGACGGATCAAGGCCTCGCGGCATTCATCGAGGTTGCCGCCCGTTGATAGATCCATCACTGTTGAACTGTTCCACTTGATAGCCCAGTCAAGCTTTTCAATTTCCTCGTTGGTATCGGAGGAGACGGGCGATGCGCCTATGTTGGCGTTGATCTTGGTGCACGATGCTCGGCCGATACACATGGCATCAAGCCTGTAATCCAAGTGCACCGTATTGGCGGGAATAACCATGCGCCCTGCTGCGACCTCGTCACGTACCTGCTGTGCAGTAAGATGTTTTTCTCGCTCGGCCACGCGTTGCATCTGGGGGGTAATCGCGCCTTGGCGAGCGTGCTCGAGTTGCGTCGCGGGCTGGTAAACCTCATGCTCGGGCGGCATGAAATCCCAAGCCGTCTTGTCGCTGGGCTCGGGCATGCCGGGCGTATCGGGTGAACTGAAAGTGTACGGCGTGCCGACACGGCCGGGGTTGGCAAAGCTACCGGGTGTGGTGGTGTCGGTAGTCGTGCCGGGATCGTCGCCCAAAGGGGGCAGGTCACGGGCAACGTGGGGTTGTGGTTGAATCATGATGGGCCTTCCATCAGAGCGTTAGGGCGTTTATTTTTTTGCTTAGGGAAGCCTTCACTGTTGGTGAGGTCCACGTTTCTACGCAGCTAGTCTCCACAGGGGGGCCTGCCACTGTTGCAGGCTCTAAGGGCCCATGCTCAGTTGTCGCTGCTTTTGGCGCAAACACCCCCAATAAACAGTTGCAGTATATCAGGGTGCGGTGGTGCGGCCAAATATGATCGATATTATTAAAAGTTTCCATGGATGATCCGAATCAATTCGATCATGTAATGCGGTCAGCGCTGGCCAAACTCGGTCGGCGGGGCCTTAGTCGTCACCAGCTTTTAACCAAGTTGGAACATGATGGTTGCGATGCCGAGGTATGTCGGCGGGTATTGGGTCGACTTGGCGAACTGGGGCTGATTGACGACGAGGCATTGGGACGGTTCCTGATAACGCAGATATGCCGTCGCCAACCTGCCGGCCCGCAATTGATTGAAAGCAAGCTGTTGCAGCACGGTATCGATCCTCAGGTCGTGGCAAGACTGGTGGAGGCCAATTTTCAGTCGTGTGATACGCTTGAACAGGCCAGCGAACTGGTTCGTCGGCAGTGGCCGGCAATGGCGAAGCTGGATGGGGCCAAGCGGATTAGCAAGTTGTGGGCCCTGCTGGCCCGGCGGGGTTATGACGAGGACACGATCGAAGCGGCAATGAGGCAATGGGTATCTGAAACTTGAATTGCTGTAGTTGTTCCTGACATTGGCCACAGGTGTTTGAGACACTTGTGTCAAAGTTTGGCCAAGGGGCTCGCCAGTCGGTGCTTTTGGGCGGCTACCACGCTTTACACGATCACCCGCAAATCGGAATATCTCGAACACGCATGTCGATTTGCGGCCTACCTTGTTGGCCTGCAGCAGGATTACGGGACATTTTTATATCCGGAGCTCTGGAAGTC
>CAUZAW010000038.1:0-15905 GCA_963577735.1 Phycisphaerae bacterium
TCTTGCGGTTCGTAGCCTATAAGACGCTTTGCCGGTTCGAGATCGAAGGCCATATGGTTCTTGGGCCGACTGGTGGCGAATAGCGTGGCAAACGATATGTCGACGGCTTCGACGCATAAGGTAAAGAATCGACCGGCATCATTGGGGCTCAGAAAGATTGCTGCGGAAGTGTCATCACTGGTTTCGGCTGGAGGTTTCCAGTCGGGAGGTGGTGACCATGCGGGGCGGACGACGATCATGCTCATGCCATGCTGGTCGGCATAGTAGCGAGCCCAGGCTTCGGCCATGACTTTGGTGACCGCGTAGTGGGTCCAGGGTGAAGGTGGCTCATCGACTGTGATGGTGCGGCTCATAGAATCAAGCCCTTGGACGACCTGGACGGAACTGGTCACCACGACACGCTGGACCTTTTCTAGACGGGCCGCTTCCAGTAATTGGTATATGCCGATCACGTTGGGCGGCAGAAGCACCTCCAAGAAGTCACTCTGATTGGTGCTGGCAGCCAGATGGACGATCGTATCGACCCCGGCGACGGCGTCGCGCACGGCTTGTGGATCGGTCAGGTTGCCAAGTCGCATGTCGGTCAGACCGTCGATTGGTTGTTTGGGCAGGACAAGATCAAAACCTCGCACAGTGTGACCACATGCGATCAGTTCTCGGCAAACGGACCAGCCGATATGACCGCTGGCTCCGGTAACCAGCACGTGTTTGCGATTCATGGGTATATTATAAGTACTAAAGGCGTTGAATGCTCATGGCCCGGTGTCGAGGAGGACACGGAGCGGCACTAGGCGGCGGGCATGGGGGCCGGACCGATTCCAACGAACGCTTTGAGTGCTATGACGCATCGATCGTCGAGTTGGTGGGGGGCCAGGTCGTCAAGAATAGAGATGGCTTTGGTCAGCGGCATACCCAGCCGATAGTGACGTGGTTGGGTGAGGGTGTGGAATATGTCGGCTACAGTCAGGATGCGTGCTTTAAGCGGTACCTCTGTGCCGGCCAACCCATCGGGATAGCCGCTGCCATCAAGTTTTTCATGATGGGCGGCCGCGAGATTGGGGGTATCTTCATAGGGAGGTGCGAATTCAATGTGCGCAAGAATCTGTCGCGTGTAGCGGGCATGTTTTTTGACTTCCTCGAATTCCTGGGCCTCAAGTCGGCCAACTTTGGTCAGGATACGGTCCGGTGTGCTGATCTTGCCTATGTCGCGGAGCAAGGCGGCCAGGCGTAATGCTTGCAGGTGGCGATTGTCGAGGCCCAGCAGCAGGCCGATGCCCACAGCATAATTGGCGACATTGGCCGAATGGCTTTGGGTGAAGGCGTCGCGAGCATCGATGGCATTGCTGACAGCGTGGATCATGGTTTCGAACTGCCGCTTCTGGGCGTCGAACCGTTGGGCGTTTTCGAGACAGATGCCCACGTAAACGGCCATGTGTTGCAAAAGTGATAGGTCTGCTTCGCTGAAGTGGTTAGCCCGCCGGTCAGCGACTTCCAATATGGCGATGCATTCAACGTCGTGATTGAGAACTGGCGTGGCCATGACTGAGTGAACCGGTTTGGCGATGCGTTCCAGAAATTTGCAGGCTGTGGAGCTATACAGGTAATGCCGGCAGGCGTCTGAAAACCTTACTGGTTCGAGGTGTTGGAATATATACCCCGCCAGGCCGAGGTCGTCGTCGAATCGTAAACGTTTGGGCCATGCACCTGGCCCAGTATGGGTGTTGGTCCAGACGGTTTGGCTGTCTAAGGCGTGCAGTAGCAGCAGGGCCACGTCAGCGCCGAAGATTTCGCTGGTGTATTGTGTCACCTTGTCAATCAACTGATGCACGTCAAGCAGTGGGCCAATATCGCGGGCAAACCGGCCGAGTATGTCCACGTGTCGGTGTCGGATATTCTGGATCCCGACATGCCGGTCGCCCAGTGGCTGATGTATCAGTTTGGTCATGATTGTGCGCGTCCTCCTTGAAACGATCGGGCGTCGGTGTGTAGCGATTAACTGAGATTGGCCAATGTGGTGGCCCAGTTGTTTGGATCAAGCCGGTTGTAACGATGGGACAGGCGTTGATCGTCAACCGGCTGCGGGAAATGTTTTACAGGAAGCGAAATTACGGGCGTTGGTAGCGGGCGATCAGGTCGATGATGCGTGGCTGATCGGGTTTGTTTTTGACGCTTTGCTGCCAAGCACCGATGGCTTGGTTGCTCAGGTCACGGTCCTTGTGGCCGCCCTGAATGAAGATGGTCATGAGGCAGACGCCCTTGCCATTGAGCGAAGCGATGTCGTTTGGGATGATGTGTAGAGCGGCCTGGAAGTTGTCAAGGGCCTGGACGTAGTGTCTCTGTTTCCATTGACAGTATCCCAGTCGCTCGTAGGCCACGATGTTTGATTCTTGACGCAGGACGGTGTTGAGCACGTTGGCGGCTTGGGGGTAGCGCTTCAGTTTGATCAGCACGTTGGCGTAACCGAGCAGCAGGGGCGTTTGGTTGTCACTCAGTTCGTTGGCTTGGCGAAAGGCGTCTACGGCTTTTTCGTAATCTTTGAGTTGATTGTAGGCCACGGCGAGGTTGGCCCATGCGGGATGGCTGTGCGGCTGCAGTTTTGTGGCCCGTTGCAGGTAGGGCACCGCCTCCTCGAGGTGTCTGGCCTGCAATAGTGCACTGCCGAGATGTTCGTTGGCGTCGTAGCTGTCAGGGCGGATGACCACAGCCCGAAGAAAGGTCGTGACCGCTTCGTCAATTTTGCCTCCAAGCTGGTAACACAGGCCCAGGTGAAAGCAGGCATCGAAGTTGTTGGGTTCAAGGTCGGTGGTGATTTTGTAGGATTTGCTGGCCAGCAGGTAGTTGCCTTGCTGGCGATAGATGTGTCCCATGCCCATGTGGGCGCTGGAAAGTCTGGAGTTTTCTTTGATGGCTAGGCCGAACGCAACCAGTGCCGAGTCGATCTGGTCCTGATCGAGAAAGTAACGCGCCTCGTTGACGTGATTGCTGCCGGGTGGGGCGGTTTTTTGTCCATATCCATCGGTGGCGCAGCCGACCAATGACAGGGCAGTGAGCGTTACGAGTGATAAGCTGATTATGCTCAAGATCATGAGGCGGGCTCTGTTGACCTTATGTTGGTGGATTTGGTCGGTCAATTCTGGCCAGCGTGGCGAGAGTGTCTAGAATCAGGTGCATCCGGTCATGTAGAGGTATCGTTTTGAAAATCGCATTGGCACAAATCAATCCGACGATTGGCGACATCGACGCCAACGCCCATGATATTGCCGCGGCCATCGAACTGGCAGGCGAGCAGGGCGCCCGGCTGGTGGTGTTTCCGGAACTGTCGGTGATCGGTTACCCGCCCAGGGACCTTCTGCTTAAGCCGTCGGTGATAGATCATTGTGCTGAGGCGGTACAGCGGTTGGCCCAGCGGTGCACCGGCATTGCAGCAATTATCGGCTATCCCCAGTTGTCGGATCAATCGACAGGTCGGTATCTTTACAATGCGGCGGCGTTCTGCTGTGATGGGCGGATCGTTCATCGGCGTGTCAAGAGTCTTTTGCCGACGTACGACGTGTTCGACGAGACGCGTTACTTTGAGCCGGCCCCGGACGCGCAGGCGCACCAGCCGATCGAGTACGACGGGATAAAGCTGGGTATCACCATCTGTGAGGATTTGTGGAACGATCAGCAGCTCGCCCTGCGGCGGTTGTATCACCACGATCCGGTTCGGTCGCTAGCAGATATAGGTGCCCAGGTGATTATCAATTGCTCGGCGTCACCGTTCGTGGTTGACAAGCACGCATATCGGATTGAATTGTTCGCCAGGGCGGCCCGCCAGCACGGTTTGCCATTGGTATATTGCAATCAGGTAGGGGGTAATGATGAACTGGTGTTTGACGGCAACAGTTGCGTGCTGGATGCCCATGGACAGGTGATCGCACGCGGCAAAGCCTTTGAGACGGATCTGGTGCTGGCCGATTTAGCTGAGCACTCTTCTGTGACGGAGGCCGGTTGGTCGCGGTCACGTGTGGCGTCAGTTTACGATGCGCTGGTGTTGGGTCTTGGCGATTACTGTCGTAAATGCGGGTTCGGGTCGATCGTTGTGGGCCTGTCGGGGGGGGTCGACTCGGCCGTAACGGGCGTGCTGGCGGTGTCCGCGTTAGGCAAGCAGAATGTGCGTGGGGTGGCGATGCCGTCGAGGTACAGCTCGCCGGGATCGGTGACCGACGCGCAGGCGCTGGCCCAGAACTTGGGCATTGAATTTCACGTGGCCCCGATCGAGGCGGCGCATACGGCCTTTGACGGGATGTTGTCGCCTCACTTTGAAGGCCGGGTCGCGGACGTGACGGAGGAGAACGTGCAGGCTCGTATTCGCGGCGTCATCCTCATGGCGTTTTCCAATAAGTTTGGTTCACTGCTGGTCACGACGGGCAATAAAAGCGAACTGGCGGTCGGATACTGTACGCTTTACGGAGACATGTGCGGGGGCATGGCTGTGCTCAGCGACGTGCCCAAGACGATGGTCTGGGAACTGGCGCGCTGGATTAACCGGTCAGAGCAAATTATTCCGCAAAGCTCGATCACCAAGCCGCCAAGTGCGGAGTTGCGTCCGGACCAGACCGATCAGGATTCACTGCCTCCCTATGAGTTGCTGGACCAGATTATCGAGCGTTACGTTGAGCAGGAGCAATCGGCGCAGCAGATCATTGACTCGATTGCTGAGGCCGATGAGCAAACGGTCCTGCACGTTTTGAGACTGATCGACTTGAACGAATACAAGCGCAAGCAGGCGGCTCCGGGTATCAAGGTGACGGGGCGTGCCTTTGGGTTCGGTAGACGGATGCCCATTGCCCAGCGCTGTGACAGTTTGCGCAGGATCGCGGCAGTGGCCGGCAAGTAACGGCGCAATACTGGTGCGAATGACCAAAAGACTGGTGCTGGCAGTCGCGGTGATAGTGGGCTTGGCTGTGGCGTGGTGGCTGAACGGCGATTCGTATCCGATCACGAACGCTGATGTTGGGGACGGGCCCATCATTGCGTTCGGTGACAGCCTGACGGCCGGATATGTCGATGATGGCGGCAGTTCCTACCCCCGGGAACTTGCCCGTTTGCTGGGAACGCCCATCATCAACCGCGGCGTACGGGGTGACACCACCGCCGATGGGCTGGCGCGTCTAGAACACGGTGTGTTCGTCGATGATCCCAGCATCGTTTTACTCTGCTTGGGGGCCAATGATTTCCTGCGTCACCTTGACGAGGACATAGCCTTTGCCAACCTTGGAATGATTGTTGAACGGATTCAGCGGCACGGCGCTTTGGTGATCCTGATCGGCTTGGACTTTCCATTGAACAGAAGTTACGCGCGGCGGTACCACCAATTGGCCAGGGACAAGGGTTGTCCATTTGTGCCGGATGTACTAGACGGTATCTTCGGTCATCGTGAGCTGATGCAGGATCAGATTCATCCCAACGCCAGTGGATACAAGTTGTGGGCGGGCAAAGTCGAGCGTGTGTTGCTGCCTTACGTTCATCGTTTGACTTAAGCGGCCCGTTGCAGAACGCCTTGGTACAGCCGTCATCGGATCGCCGATCAGCGTTGTCAACGTGCTGCCGTACCAAGCCATGGGCCAGAGGCGTAACCGTGTGTGTCTCGATTGTCTGATGCAATGAATCCGCTATTGATCGGTGTAGCAGGCCGTGTTTGATATAATTGCCCGGTACTTAAGGCAGCACCTCAGGGACGCAATTCATGACTACCCATTCACCGCAGCGTGTGCAGTTTGAAAGCGAAGGCTATCTAGTCGTTCGTGGATTAATCGGCGACGACGACCTGTGCGAGTTGGATCAGATGGTCGATCGCCTGCTCGACGGCGAACTGAAACCCGTGGTCGCATACAAGGACTGGTTGCCCGATCATTTCTACACCTTCTGGGAGCCGGGCATGGAAGGCCGCACCGATTTGCCAAGGCGAGATCGCATTCGGCTCATGTCGAACATGTACCAGCACCATCCCTACTTCAAGGCGATGGGCAGCCACCGGGCCATCTATGACGTGATCTCGTTACTCTACAAGGATGGTGTGCGAATTTTCAGCGATACGGTGTTCATAAAGCCGGCCCGGCACGGCATCGAGGCCTCTCTGCATCAGGATACGGCGTTCTGGCCCAGGCTTGAGCCCAATGCGATTAATTTCTGGCTGGCAATCGATCGGGCAACGGTCGACAATGGCTGTCTTCGCATCATTCCACAATCGCACACGGTGGATTTGCCGCATCACAACCACCCAGTCCAGGGGCACATCCTCGATGAAGACCAGGTGGATATAGGCAGGGAGATACCGATCGAGATCGATCCGGGCGACGCCGTCTTCTTTGACTCCGGTTTGGTGCATCGCAGCCATGCCAACTGCAGCGACCACGACCGGCGGGCGTACTCAGCGGTGTACTGCGCAGCAGGCTTACGACATGTAGAGCCTTGGAAAACATCGGGCCTTGCTGAAAAATCACCGGATTACGAGTTTGAATTGATTGATCCAGTGTGAGGTGAGTAGTGTCGTTGCAGCCTGCGGCGTGTTTTCCGGCGGCCTTGTTAAAATCGTGAAGTTTCGCCTCCGCTACCGTTGCATGAATAGGTCAAGCGGTGCCGGGTCGCGTTCTCGAAGCCTAGATCGGTGATGTTGCTTAGCCCTGCTCGCGTAGTTTAGTAATGCGCTGCAAGGTCGAGGGGTGAGTGGCAAAGAGCCTAGCGAACGATTTTCCGGAGAACGGCTGCACTATAAACATGTGGTTTTGTGCGTTGAGATGGCCGTCGTGCAGGGGGACCTGTCGCGCGGTAGCGTCAAGCTTTTGCAGGGCGTTGATCAGGCCATGGGGTGTACCGGCGATAGCGGCACCGTCAGCATCGGCGACGAACTCACGGCTGCGGCTGATGGCCATCTGAATCAACATGGCCGCGATGGGCGCAATGATCACCATCAACAATGCCAACATAGGGTTGCCATTACGGTTGCCGCCGCCGAACCACAACATCATCCAGGCAAGATAGCTCAACGCGCCGGCAATGGTGGCAGCGACGCAACTGATGAGCGTGTCGCGGTTTTTCACGTGCGCCAGTTCGTGGGCCATGACGCCTTCCAGTTCCTCGTAGCTGAGCAGTCGCATGGCTCCGTGGGTGACGGCCACGGAGCTATGGGCAGGGTTACGCCCAGTGGCAAAGGCGTTGGGCGCGTCTTGGGGGCAGATGTAGACGCGGGGCATGGGCAGACCGGCATTGTCCGCTAGGCGTTGGACCATGGTGATCAAGTCCGTGGCGGTCTGCTCATCAACCTGCCTAGCTTTCATGGAGGTCAAAGCGATTTTGTCGCTGAAAAAATACGCGATGATGTTCATAACTCCGCCAAGGATGAAGGCGAAGGCCAGTCCTCGCGGGCCGAATGTTGCCCCAATCATCAGTACGAGGCCGAACATCAGCCCAAGCAGGACAGCGGTCTTGAAGTTGTTGAAAAAGCGGGTCATGTTGTGACTCCCGGCACGGCTGCGACAGGCCGTTGATGTTCATCCCAGTTATTCGGCAAACAACGTGTCATGGCTAAGAAAGAGACGTCCTCAAATTCTATGAGCAAGGGATCCACCTGATGAGTACTGATGAGATAACTGACATTCAAGCGTTGGAACGACTCCACGAGGCCTTCGCCTCCATTTCAGGCGAGATCAAACAGCGGTCCGTTGACTATATCCGACATGGCCCCCCGAGTCTCATTGCCAACTTCAAGGTGGCCAGTGATCTGGATATCTCTGGGGCTTCATCGTCGATAACCTCAGCATCCATCAATCGGAATCGTTGGTGGCACTGGTCGCCGACTTGTGTGACCTGGACGAATACTTGGTAAAAAAGGGTCGCTCGGGAGGGCGGCCGGATTTAATCCACTCGACTACGTCTGCGGTCTTCATGACGTACCCCCAGATGCGCCCGAACAGGATCTGGACCGCTTCGGCGCTGCCCGGATCGAGCGTTTCGCAAGCGTCTGATGCAATATTGAGTCGGGACAATCAGATGTAGTGTACGGTTCTCGATTTGTTGGGGGCGAATCACACCGAGTATTGTATTTCTGGCACTCCCTGGGTAATCGCTTTTTAACGCTACTCTCTAATTTATTTACTAATCTGAACCTAACAGATATAGAGGTGTGTTACAAAGCGTTTCGGCGCGAAGTAATTTAGGGGCTAGAGTTGCGAGAAAATCGATTCGGCTTTGAGCCAGAAATAACTGCAAATATCTCCCGTTACCAGAAATCCGATAGCAATCGACTACGGATATTCGAGGTGGAATTTCTTACGCCGGTCGGACCTATCAGGAAGGAAAGAAAATTGGTTGGCGCGGTGGCGTGAGTACAATCCGGTGTATTCTGAAGTACAACCTGTGGGCGCGATAGAAGACGGCCATTAGTTGTTGAAAATCGTGAATAGCTAAATAACATGTTTCTCGTTGGTCGACGTTTTGAAAATCGTACTCTCCAATAGTAAAGAAATGAATTCTAGATGCTAGCGAATTACAAATCGAACATTAAACCTACAGTTCGTCGGTGGTTCAGTTAAAATAGCATCAGATATCGGAGGGACTGTTTTCAACTAGACCTAGAATGCCTCAAAAGGGCGCATTGCACCTTAGGACAAGGAATATGTATGTGAACTGGAATTATCCGACTGCCGTGCGGGTCGGTGCTGGTCGCTTACAGGAGGTGCCCGATGCCTGTCGGGAACTTGGGATGACCGCTCCATTACTGGTTACGGACCCCGGGCTTTTGGCTTTGCCGATGGTCGAGCAGACGGTCGAATTTTGCAGGACAGCAGGGTTGGCTTGTCGCGTTTTCAGTGCGATTAAATCCAATCCGACCGGCACCAACGTGGAAAAGGGGATTCGCAGTTACCATGACGGCGACCACGATGGCGTGATCGCGCTGGGTGGCGGCAGTGCCTTAGATGCCGGTAAGGCCGTTGCCCTGATGGCTGGGCAGCAACTGTCGTTGTGGGATTTCGAAGATATTGGTGACAACTGGACGCAAGCGGATGCCGATGCAATCGCATCGGTTGTTGCTATACCGACCACCGCGGGTACTGGTTCTGAAGTTGGGCGCGCCTCGGTCATCCTCGATGAGGACGCAGCACGCAAGAAGATCATCTTTCACCCGCGTATGCTGCCATCAATTGTAATTCTCGATCCCGAACTGACGATTGGACTGCCGCCTTTCCTCACTGCCGCCACTGGGATGGATGCGCTTTCTCACAACCTCGAAGCATGGTGTTCGCCTGTGTACCATCCGATGGCTGAGGGCATTGCGGTCGAGGGGATACGCCGAATACGAGAGTGCTTGCCACGAGTGGTGGTTGACGGTGCAGATATCGAAGCGCGGACCCAGATGCTCGTGGCCTCGACCATGGGCGCAACTGCTTTTCAGCGGGGACTTGGCGCGATGCACGCATTGGCCCATCCATTGGGCGCACTCTACGACGCGCATCATGGCACCTTGAATGCGGTGTTGATGCCGTATGTGCTGGAAGCCAACCGGTCGGTGATTTCCTCCTCTATTGGGCGACTCGCCCAGTACATTGGCCTTGAATCCTCGACGTTCGAGGGATTCTTGGGCTGGGTCCTAAAACTGCGGCACGAGATCGGCATCCCGGAGAATCTGGCTGCGCTCGAAATTGGTGATGAGGATGCCCAGCGGATCGGGCAAATGGCCTTTGAAGATCCATCTGCATCGACCAATCCAATTCCGTTGGCCCCTAGTGACTATAGGACTATTTTCCGCAATGCGGTCCGCGGCCACATGAATTGCGCCACCGTATGAGTCCATCAACTGTCCGATCTCAACTCGGAGTTTTGCAATGCGATGAAGTACGCCCCGAACTTAAGGGCTTTTTCGGCGATTATGATCAAATGATCATCAAAGCCCTGGAAATAGCAGAGCCGGCAATAGAATGCACGACATACCGAGTGTTTGAAGGCGAATTTCCAGATTCGGTACGGGTGTGCGATGGATGGATTACCACGGGTTCACGCCATAGTGTCAACGACCACACCGATTGGACTCATCGCCTGGTGGTTTTTATTCAGAGAATATTCGAATCTGACCGACCGTTCGTCGGTATCTGCTACGGCATGCAAATGATGTCGAAAGCTTTAGGTGGAACCGTGACATCAGCTGCAAACGGATGGAATGTAGGAATGACGACGAGTCAAATTCATATGAGAGAAGCGTGGATGGACAAGAATGTCGGGGCAACCGTGAATTTGTTGGTGAGTCATAAGGAGCAGGTAACGAAGTTGCCGGCGAAGGCCCGATGCATCGCGGGTTCTGAGTCTTGCCCCAATGGCATCATTGGTTTTGGTTCGTCGATGATTGGTTTTCAGGGGCATCCCGAGTTTACCCCCGAGTATGCCCGCGCCCTGATGGAGTTGCGCCGTGGCGTCATCCCGGCAGAGCGGATCGATGCAGGTCTCGCCTCACTGGCCATGGCGCTCGACAGTGGGCACGTCTTCAGATCGATTCTGAATTTTTTATGCAACAATGGCGCTTGGGATATGAACGCCTGAATCGTCGATTCACTGCCGCCAGCGAGGTTGGAGTGACCGCCGCGCCCGGCCCTTGGCGCTAGATGCTAAGGTAATCACCTGCTGGCATGACCACAGCATCGATCTTCTTATTTTGACCCGTACTGCCGCAGTTGAGAACCTCTGGATTCGGTTAAAAAATGAGACCAAACCCTGGTTTCGTGAGGCCGCCATCGTGACCGTCAGCAACCGGGATTAGTAGCTGTTGAAACGGCAACTGCATGCCGGTAGCTTGGTTGCGTGAATAAATTTTGGAGCACTTGGGAGTACATATCCGTTGAACGGAGGCCATGATTTTTCATATTCGCCCGTTTTCGGTTAGCATTGCTTCAAGCGATTTACTTGCGGACCAGTCGCCCAAGCGGGAAAAGAGTTGGAAGCGGTCTATGTTTAAAATCTACGTCGGCAACATTAGTTACCAGACACCGCAGCGGGCCGTGGAGAAGCTCTTCTCTACCTACGGCCTGGTGGATGAAATCATCTATGTGTGTGATGAGAAATCGGGCGAGCCACGCGGGTTTGCGTTTGTGCTGATGCCTGATGAGTCTCAGGGACGCTCCGCCATTGCTGAGTTGGATGGGCGAAAGGTTAACGGCCGGCCGCTTGCTGTCAGCGAGGCCGGGCAACGACGCGGCAAGAAGGGGGCGGTTCCGGCTATGGCCGCGACGAGCCAACGCACCGTGCGGCGCAATATCCGCGGCGCCCGAGCCAGTGACAGTGGCGCACGTCGACCCTTCCGTCGCAACCGCGGCGACTGATCACCAGCATGTCTGCAACGCTCTGCATGCAAGTGCAGTAAGTGTTGTGGTGCGTCAACTCTCGGGTAAATCGTACTTGCCCGAGTGTGTCTGATCGCTTGCAGAAAAGGGCGGGGCCTTGCCGGTGATGGCACGGACAATCTTATCGATGTGGGGATGACAGTTTTCAATGAACAAGTGAAAGCGTAGTTGCGTCCCAGCGGCCGCGGTGCCGGCAACGAACAGGCCCGGCACGCTGGTTTGCATGGTCTTGAGATCGCATTGCGGCCGGCGATTTTCACCGGTCAACTGTACGCCCGCCTGTTCAAGTAGTGAAAAGTCCATCTCGTAGCCGACCAGCAACAGGACAAAGTCGGCGTCAACGTCTATGGCGGCGGCACCGTTGACCTTGTTGCTGGGGGCCAGCGTGACGTGGCGGTTAGAGATCTTGGCCGGAACGGTCTCGGGGTAGAACGTGATCTTGCCGGTTTTGATCAGCATTTCGATTTCGGGCATCAGCCAGTATTTGACGTGATCCGTGTTCAACTGCGCCTGGCGGTAACTGATGGAGACGTGTGCCCCGGCGTTTTGGCAACGGATCGCCGCTTCAATCGCGGAGTTCTTGCCACCAGCGATCAACAGGTGCTTGCGGAAGTAGGGATGCGGCTCATTGAAAAAATGGCTGACGTGCCCCAGTGTTTCGCCCTCGATGTTGAGCATACGCGGCCGGTGCAGGTCGCCGATGGCTAACACCACGTAAGGCGCTTCGTAAGTGTGCTGCTCACCACCGCGCGTGCTTTGAACGGTGAAGTGGCCGTTCTGCCTGGAGATCGAGGTCACCCGCTCGTAGGTATGCACGTCAAGGTCAAATTGATCCACGATGTTGCGCAGGTAGGCAAGGTACTGCTCGCGGGTGGCTTTTTCCTGGTAAGGGGTATTGAGCGGGACACCTGCAATGGCGATACGCTGGGGCGAGCTGAAAAATCGCATCTGCCGGGGGAACCAACTGATGGTGTGGCCGATCTGATTGGCTTCGAGATGGATATAATCGACGCCGAGTTGCTTTAAGGCGACGGCCAGCTCCAGGCCGATTGGGCCGGCGCCGATGACAATAATGTGCGTACGCGTCATGGCAGCATCACTATACAACGAGGCGTAGACTTTCAGGGGATTTGGGTAACAGGAAGATCATCAAGACGGCACCGGGCCACAGTTGCAGCAGCAGTCTTTCATTGGAGGTGCTCAAGTGCCATTGCAGGTCGTGGGGTGTAATCAGGTAGATGCTGGCGTATCCGACGACCATGACCAGGGTGGCGATTGCGGCCACGGCGGGGGCCAACAAGGCGGCGCGGGTCCGGTGAATACCGACCAGTAGCGTGTACAGCACGGTAAGCAGCATCAGCGGCACGTGCAAGATACGGCCCAGGCTGTCGAACATTGATTTCCAAACCAGACGGTGCCTATCCGGCTGGATGAGGTGGGTGAGCATCTGGTCAAGATTTTGATCGGAGAATAAGTCGCTTGGGCCACCCCAGACCAGCTTGAAAAAGACCACGAGGCAAATCATCGGCGTCATGCCCAGTAACAGGTACTTGAGGCCATGGCCCATCGTGCGGCCGCCATGCGTAAACGTTGTGGCCACGATGAACGCGATTGTCAGGGCGAGGGCGAAGAGCAAGCCTTCGTTCTTTGTCCACGCGGCGCAACCGGCGCAGAACCCGGCGAGAATAAGTAACCGGCCAGTTTGCCCATATTGCGGTCGCCACAGTGCGACAGTCCCCAGCGCAGCTAGAATGAACATACTCATCGCCGTATCGGCATACTGCCAGCTACACAGTTCAAGGAACAATTTACTGGTCAGCAGTATGAGCGTGGCCAGTGCCGCGTGCCTGACGCCTGCCAATACCGACAACGACGTGACGATCAGGCCTGTGGTGGCCAGCAGCCACGTGACGGTCAATACCTGGGGAACAATGGTCGAATCGTAGCCCTGATAGCTCCATAGGCGGGCAATGGTCAGCGGCAGCAGAAGTGGATAATCGCTGCGGGCCACGGGGGCGGCGAACATATTGGTCCACTGTGCCTGTCCGTACAAAAGAAACTTGGCCTTGACGTTCCATATGGCTTGTGCATCCCATTGGCCGTGCGGGTGGACCTGGCTAATCCGGAAGACGGTTATTGCGCAGACGATGGCCAAGCCGAGGGCCATGACCGGCAGATACTTGCTGGCGCCGCGACGGCTTGTGTCATCTGCTTTGTTTGTGTTGACGGGGGCAACTTGTTCGCCACGACTGCGAAGCCGCCACAGGGTTGCAAATATCACCAATAGCGCCACGTCAATCAGTACGAATCCCAACGGCAGCCACCACAGAGCGATGCGCCAGATGAAAGAGCCCAACGATCCGGTACCTAGGCCAACGCAAGCGGAAAGAAAAAATATGAACCACGCTTCGCCTCCTTGGGCACGCCTGGGCCACAACCAATTGACCATACACCATCCGGTAAAGATGTTGGCTGCCAGGGCGATGAAGGGAAGTATCACGGTCATGGGCCCACTCTTTCAACAACGGCCAAGCCTTCGGCGATACGTTTTTGCAGTGAATAATCGCTGCTTGCAAGCCATCGCTGCAATGCCTCGTCACTGGTGAAATTGGTAATCGACGTAGGTTGATCGTGTTGGTGGTCGATAACCAGTGGGGCCAGCATGTACTGGGCGATCATGACGTCCAGGTTGCCTTGCCCGTAAAAGCGCGGCTGGTCTGTAATAAAGCCGACCGTGTGTTGTCCATCGAGTTCGTCCTTGAGCAGGCCGAAGCGCCGGCCTAGTTTCTGCGTGAGGTGATTCTTGTCGGGACCGTCCTGATCGACGGTCATGACAAGCAGGGTGTCGCACACGACCAGTAGCGACCACAGCGCCATTAGGCTCATCAACAGAAGGCAGGCAATTGCTCGCGGGCCTTGCATGGCATTGATCGGTTTACAGGGTGAAGGCAAACGAAACGTTAGGCCAAATCTGAGTTACGCGGCGTCGGAGTCGAACGTGGAGGCGGCATCTGTTGGACCTTCCTGCTCTTCGGGGATATTGGGTACATAGTTTTCGTCCACGACTTGGCCCTGGGTGTTGCAAATAACCGGTTGCGGATGGCCCATCTCGTGTTCGGCCAATGCTTTTTCCAACGCTTGCTGGTGGTCTTGTTCCACGTTCGACCAAGCCAATCGACCGCGGCACTTGGGGAAAGCTGAGCAACTGAGCCATGGGCCTCGCTTGGAGCGGCGCAGGTTCAGTGGTGCTTGCTCGCATTTGGGACAGGTAAGCTCAGTCAGCAAAGGAGGTGGTTTGGGCAACTTGATAGTGTGTTTTTTGGGATCAATGTTGACGATTCCCTTGCACGTGGGATAGTCAGCGCAGCCTAGAAACGGCCCAAATCGCCCAACCCGTTTGGTCATTGGTCCGTCGCAGGCCGGGCAGACGATATCGCAGATCTGTGGTTCCATGGGATTGCCCTCGGAGTCAATCGGGGCGGCGTAGTCGCATGGTGTTGGCATCTGCTCTGATAGTTTCTGGAATTTCTCTTTCTGCTCAGGAGTCAGCTTGGTCCAGCCGACACGAGTATTACCGTCCTCACTGATGATCTTGGGACGTGCCTTGCCTTTAGCCTTGTAGAGCAGGAGTTTTTTGCGGGGGAACTGCTTTAGCTTGACGGGTTCGGGCGGCACATAGTAGGCGGTGCAGCTGAGAAATCGACCGTTACGACCGAAGCGGTATTCAGTCGGTGCCCCGCACTTGGAACATGTGTGGGGCGCCGGGAGGCTCTCGGCCTTGGCGTGGGTCATTTGCTTGTGGGCCGCGTCCAGATTTGTCTTAAACGGGCCGTAGAAATCGCGAAGCATGTTGACCCAGTCAAGGTGCTCCTCCTCGATCTTGTCCAGTTCCTGCTCCATATGACGGGTGTAGGTCACGTTCATGATTTCGGGAAACGCCTTGGCAAGCATGTTGCTGACCACAGTGCCCAAGTCGGTGCTGCGCAGACGCCTATCCCGCGGCTCGACGGGCTCAACGTATTTGCGGTCCTGGATGGTTTGAATGATGGACGCGTAGGTCGAAGGCCGGCCGATGCCTTCCTCTTCCAGTTTTTTTTGCAGCGACGCTTCGGTGTATCGCGGTGGTGGGTTGGTGAAATGCTGTTTTGGATCAATATCAATGGGGATCACCGATTGATCGTGCTCTAGTTCAGGCAGAATCAATTCGCCGTTAGGTATGCCCGTCGCTTTGTAAAAACCGTCAAAAACCAACTTGCGGCCGGTGGCTTTGAACAGGGGGTGTTCTTGTCCTGTACCCTCGATCAAGATGGTCGTCGCGTCCCACTGGGCGGGCATCATCTGGCTGGCTAGGAATCGCTCCCAGATCAACTGGTAAAGCTTGTACTGCTCGTCGGTCAATTCCTTGCGAAGGCGCTTGGGCGTGATCGACACATCGGTGGGGCGAATAGCCTCGTGCGCTTCCTGAGCCGAGGCGTTGGGGCTTTTGTATACCTTGGAGTCTTTCGGCAGGTACTGGTTTCCCCATTGCGAGCCGAT
>CAUZAW010000039.1:0-15699 GCA_963577735.1 Phycisphaerae bacterium
AACCATCGAGTACCGGCATCTGGACATCCGTGATGATCAGGTCCGGCAGGTGCTGACAGGCGAGCTTGAAACCCTGCTCACCGTCTACGCCCGTAATGACATTGACGCCCAGTTGCTTGAGCTTGAAGGACACCAGGCTCGTGATATGAGGTTCGTCATCGATGAGCAAGAAAGTTTTGTCAGTCACTTTCAACTCCTGCCAATATCGCTAGGTTGAACTTGCCGGTTCAGGGCGGTGCGTTCGCCACCGTTGTTTATATCGGCTTTCGTAGAAGGCCAGTTGACAGCAGATGTAGACTTATCGGATACAGGGGGCGTGCTGGCCCTTGTGTGGCGGATGGGACGGGAAATCGCCCTTGAATGCTAAGCCCGGGCCACTGGGTGGTGCCGTGCCTGGCAGGGTTTTACCCGTGTTGGCCAGTTGCCTGAATCAGAAGGCGTACTGACTGCTCCGGTCGTATTCGGCCGGGTTGTTCAGCATATCTGGGATGTTCGGGAAGTTCTGTTCTTCCTCTTCGCTCTGGATGATGATAGTCGGCTTGATCAGGATCAGCAGCGTGCGTTCATCCTTGACGGTACTGCGGTTGGTGAAAATGCGGTTGAGAAACGGAATCTTGGATAGAACCGGCACGCCGGCCTCCACTTCAACCTCGCCAACTAGTCGCTGGCCGCCCATCAGCAGGGTACCCCTGTCCGGTACGCTGACCGTGGTCTTGATCTCCGTGATTTCTGCTTCCGGGACTTCGATGGACGCCGAAATAAGTCTTTCGGATGATTCATCAATATCAGGAGTGTCAGGATCGTCCTCCGTTGTGAAGAGGACCGTTTGGGTTTCCTTGCGAATCGGCTTAACGATGGTCGACAGCGAGGGCATGGCGGTCATGGTGACGTAACGGCGGTCCGCGCTGACCGTGGCCTCAACGTCCAACACCACGCCCTCGTTTAGGACACTTAAGGTCGGGTCAAATCCAATAGCGTCCGCGATCGGTTCAACGTCGCTGACAAAGGAAATCTGCCTCGCAACATAGAGGAACGCCTGCTGGCCGTTCATCAATGTCAGGCGCGGGGCGGTTAGTGTAATAGAGCGACGGTGTTGTTGGGAAGCACGCACCAACAGGCTGACCTGTAGGTCGTCAAGATACGACAGGCTCAGGTCCAGCGATCGGCCCGATGGAGCGCCCGCCGCACCACCGGCGATGGGGAGGAACCCGCCAGGAAAGCCCGTCGAAGGGGCTGCGGTCACGCCAAACGAGTCCTGCGAGATGACAATGTCGCCCCACTTGCCGCCAACGTCGGAGATCGTAATATCCACGTCGGCCCCTATGTCCTCAAGAAAATTTTGGTCGACCAGCAGGAACCTCGCTTCGACAGATATCTGAACGGCACGCGCGTCGCGTAACTGGTTGAGCAGCGTGGTCACTTCTTGGTGATTGTCCGTGGTGGTCCTGATGATCAACGTGCCGTTGAGTTCGCGCAGCGAAGAAACGCTGCCGCCAAGTTCCACCCATTCGTCGGGCCTGCCGACGGTGTTGCGGATCAGGTCGACAAGGTTTTCAACCACTTCCAAACGTGTTGGTTGCTCGTCATCGACATCGTCGGTGTCAGTGTCCCAGCCGGATTGATTGTTGCCGCTGCCGCCGCCGCTGGTGTTGCCGCCGCCGCCGCCGCCGCCGCCGCTGCCGCTGGTGCTGGAGCTACCTGTACCGCTACCGCCGCTGTTGGTGTTTGACAACGCCTGGTTCAGGTCGAACGACGGGGCGTTGCTGAATCGCTTCACCGTGAACATCAGGTCCTGGATATCGTATGTCTTGGTGACGGTTGCCATAGTCAGGTCCTGGCGCGTCGAGATTTCGACGATGCCCTTGCGGATGCTGTAGGTAACCGGGTCAAGATCCGTCGAGACTTGGCGCAACAGAAGGGCCAGTGCATGGTTGGCCGGTACATTGTTAAGCTTGAGGTTGATTGTCGTATCCTCGTCGATGCCGGCATCGCGCAGGGCGTTCCAGTTCACGTAGATGTTGGTTTCCGTGATCTGGCGGATAAAGTCGATCGCATAGTCCAGTGCCTGCGTGTCGAAATCAACTTCCTGGATCGGTTGCTGCAACTTTATTTTCACGGCACGGTTCATTTTGTCTTCAACGCTGTTTTGCCCTGTGCTAAACAGGCGTTTCCTTGTGATCTCAGGCCAGTCGGGCGGGTACGCCAGGATCTCCGGCTGCGGATAAGTGGCACGTAGATTACCCAGACTGTGTTTGACGACGGCCTGGGTCCGGTCTTTCCTGATGGCCTTGGATTCGGCGATCGCCTGGGTGATCTCGGCCGAGTGGATCAGGGCCTGGACCGCCGGGTTGCCCGGATCCCAAAACTCGGCATAGTCAAGTTTGTCCATCGCTTCTTTGTACTTCTGCTCTGCCAGTAAATCGATGGCCTGTTTGAGTAGGTCCTGTGTGACTAGATACTTTTCCTGCTCCGCGGCCATCCGTACCTCGACGGCCAGGGCTTTGGCCTGCTGCTCGGTCTGCTTCTGGTCCTCGGCTTCTGCAATGCGGCGTTCCTGGCCGATATCCTTGTCAAGCCTTTCCGCCTCAAGACGCAGCCGGTTGTACTGACCTGACGGAATGACATTCTTGTTGCGGTCAAGCATGGCCTTGGCTTGATTGACCAGTTCCAGGGCCTCCGTGAACCGCCTTTCCTCGCGCATGACACCGGCACGATTCATCAATTGCTTGTACTCGGACACCGCTTCCTGCCGTTGCAGTTCCTGGATTTCCAACTGTCGCTGCAAGGGTCCGGTGGGAGTTGATTTGGCCTGTGCCTTTTCACGGGCTGCCTCCAAGGCCGCGGTTGCCTGTTCATTGTCCGGGTCGAGGCCGACGGCTTCGGCGTAATGCTTGGCCGCAAGGTGAAACTCGCCCCGTAGTTCAGCCCGGCGGCCATCCTCCATATGCTGTTGCGCAAGGAGCTTCATATTGTCGCGCAAGCTCAACCGGTAGCCCGGTGACGATTTGCCGCGCGGCTTGTTTGCGGTCGTCTCGGTATTTTTTTGTGCTTTGCCCTTCTGCGTCACGGCATCGTATTTTGAAGAATCGTTGGCCAGGGCAAGCCTCTGCTCGCGACGTTCGTCAATCTTGGCCAGCAACTGGCTGATGCTTTGCTGGTCGTACCAGCCCAGCGAGACAGGGCTTTGCTTGACCGCTTGGAGTTTTGCGGTGGCCTCGTCCAGTTGATTGGCATTGATGTCGGCGCGGGCCGCATCAATCTGGTGTCGCAGCGAAACGATCTGTGGTTCCAGTTGACGTTTGATATCAGCCAGGCGGGTCTGCGCCAGTGACTTCTGCTTGTCCGTTGATTTACCGCTGTTGATGACCTGGCGGTTGATCTTCTGGGCCTCGACCAGTTGGCCGGCGCTTTGTACTTCCTGGGCCTGGGCCAGTAGTTGCTGGGGATCCTCGCTTGCGTTCACCTGCTGGTCGATCTTCTGCATCGTGCTCCACATCGCCACGCGCTGCTCGGGACTCAGATCAGCAGGCACCAGTTTCAGGTCCCACAAGACTTTGCGCGCTTCGGCGTATTGCCCGGTCTCGAAGAGCTGCATGCCCTGCTCGTACAGTTCGATTGAGGTGGACTCGTTTGTGTCGGCTTGCACCGACAGCGGTGCGATGGCGATCATGACAGACAGAAAAATTACGCTGATCAGGTAACGCAATATCACGGCGGCCTCCGTGAGTTTGCTGCCGCGTCAAGCAGGTGACGTGGCATAGTCCAGGCGGACAAAGCAAACCTCAAAACGCGGATGTACGCCCCCAAGCATCTGAGGCTAAAGTCAGTGTACGACCCGCACCTGCAATCTGCAAGCAAACGCGCCGCCTCTGTTGCGTCCATCCTCTCATTGGCCCCGGCATCATCCCTCCATGTCCCTTTTCCACTTAGGCGAGGCTTTTGGCCCGTTATACTGGCCACCTTGGCATGATGCAGGGGCTTGAAGTCCACTTTAAAATGGTGCTCAAAACAAGGGTTGCCAGGTGATGAAAAGAGAGCAATTGTGCGTCGACACAATCTGTTGGAGTTCATTTCCGGTCGAACGGGCCCTGGAGGGGATTGCCAGAACCGGTATATCACGGGTAGAACTGTGTGCCTCGCTGGGATCCTGTGAGCACGCCGCGCCTGAAAGCCTTGGCCAGGGCGCCAGTAGCAAGCTCTTGGGCTTGCTGGAAAAGCATGGGCTGACCGCGGTAGCCTACAGTGGCCATACGGACCTTACGACACAAGAGGGCATGGAGGCTGGCCTGGGCAGACTCCAATTGGCCGCCGACATGGGCATTGTCCTGTTTATCACGCCCATGCCGCCCTTCTTCGTCGATAGCCCAATCAAGGGGCAGCTCACGTTGCCGCCTGCCGCAGATCCTGACGCGGAGGGATTGGCCATCGAAAACGCCGTACAGCTAGCCGACCTGGCAGACAAACTGGGCGTGGAGATGTGCATTGAGTTTGGTCTCTGGGGATTCGGCCGGGTGACCGGCCAGGACTATCTGGCATTGCTGGAGCGCATGAATCGCCCTGGCGTTCGGATCAATTTCGACGCGGCGGCGACAACGCTCTTCAATGAGGACGCGCTTCCAACCAAGGATGATATCTCAGTGCTGGCATCCAATTTGTCTCACTTTCACCTGTGCGACCGATCATCGATGCAGATGGGCAAGTGGGACTTCTGTCCGATCGGAGAAGGCGCAATGGACTGGGACCCACTGCTGACCGAGCTTGATCGTGTCGGCTATGCGGGTCACGTCTCTGTTGAGCTGGGCTGGAAAGGGACGCCCGAATCACCAGAGATTGTCGATGACGCCGTCCGTCGCTCTATCGCGTTTGTGGATAAATATTTTCAATGACCGGCTCGTATATGGCCGGTCGTGAACTGACAAACCCCTGTGGGCCTGGGTTTGACAAAAGCCAACAAGAGGCGACTGGCCTTGAGCGACGGGCCCGGAAGCAGGCCAGGATAGAACGAGGGAAGCAGAAACATGTTTAGTAACTATGTTGTGCTGATTACAGGTGCTTCATCAGGTATCGGTTTGGGGATCGCGCGGGAATTTGTGGGGGCGGGGGCCACCGTCGTCGGGACTGACCTTGACGGCGACAGGCTTGCAGTGGCGAGCGAGGAACTGGGCGACAAGTTCATACCCAAGGTAAGCGACGTGAGGCGGGAGTCTCAAATAGTTACTCTCAGCGCGTACGTGGTAGAAACGTTCCAGAGATTGGACGTGCTGGTGAACAATGCCGGGGCCATCAAGGTGGTTGGCCCTGAGCAGATAACGGAAGAAGACTTCTACAACGAATATGACGTGACGGTCAAAGGGCCGATGCTGATGGTCAAGTATTTTGCCCCCCTTTTAAGGAAGTCAGCCAACCCCTCGATAGCCAACATAGCGTCAAGCGCGGTGAACAATGAGGCGCCACTGAACGGACTTTACGGCAGCGCCAAATCAGCTCAGGAAAAGTATGCCCGACACATGGTGCGCGACCTGCCCGGGATAAGGTCAAACACCATCCTGCCTGGTTGGATACTCACCCGGATGTCGAGTCAACTGGGTTTGAACAAAGAGGACGACCAGTGGTGGGTGCAGCAGGTGCAGCCCCACGTGCCATGTGGCAGGGTGGGCAAGCCGGAGGATGTGGCCCACTTGGTGCTTTTTCTCAGTTCCGAGAAGGCCTCGTATATCAACGGCGCTTCTATTGTGATTGATGGGGGCTACACCATCGCGGCCATCGCAACGACTGCCGGCCCGGCCGACTTATAATCCCGGGCAGCAAACGTGGAGTCGTTGGCGGGAGAATGATGGCCGATGCAACGAGGTATCAGTTTCATGTCGTTGGAGCCGACGGATATGCTCACTTCGATCGAAGTGGCGGCCGCGGCCGGTTACGACGTGCTGGAGTCAGACATGCATACCGTGGTTTGCCCGTTTCTGGATCAGGGGCATACCGTGGAAGAACTGGCGGCCCGGCTCGAGAGCGTGTCTCTGCGGCCGAATGTCATTACTGCGGGCAAGGGCATCGACATGCCGCCATCTCCTGAACGGGATCAATGGGTTGGGTTTTGTCGGCGCACGTGTGAGGCCGCACAGGCGATCGCATGTCCCAACATCGGCGTGGCCTCGGGCGTGGCGTTGGCACACTGTGACTGGCCCACCATTCGCACACAGACGGCCAGGGGGTTGCGTCAGGTAGCGGAGATCGTGGCGGAATACGGCCTGCACATCGCCTACGAGCCCCTGGCGTGGGTATCGGTAAGGAGCCTGGAGCAGGCGCTGGAAGTGATTGATGAGGCCGGCTGTTCCAATGTGGGCCTCACGGTGGACACCTTTCATCTTTTCGCTGGCGAGAGTGATCTGGACACGGTCAGCAAGCTGGATATAGAACAGATACGCACGGTGCACCTGGGCGATGCGGCGGCCCCACAACTGGATGTTTGGTCAGATGAAGATCGGACTGCGCTGCCTGGGGAAGGCGTTGTCCCATTGCGGAAAATCATGCGTAAAATAAGAGATATCGGATTCGATGGGGTGGTCACGGACGAGATGTCATCACAGCATTATTCGTCCTGGAGCCGACTGCGTATTGCCGAGACGCTGAAAGCCAAGGCAGATGCTGTGATTGCATCGCTGTGACCGACGTGTCGGGCACAACGACACCGATTGCAATGGGTGGATAGAAAATCTGATTTTCAGGGAACGCTAGGCGAGGATAGTGCCGCTGATAGTCAATGGGTCCCGGGTCGAGAGGTAAACCGCCGATGGTCAGCAGCCAGAATAACAGTAAGTTGCAAAAATCAAAACGGTTTGTAATGTCAGCTTGCTTTGCCGGTAAGCTGGCCATAGCCATTATAATTTATTAGCGGTCAGGCTCATGCGCATCGACATTCTGTCGGATAATCCGATCTCATCCAACATGCAAGCCGGCGACACCGGCATTGCTTGTGCTTTTCCCCTTTGCACGTTGCTGGATGACGGCTCAGTGTGCTGTGTTTATCGCCAGGGCACTGAGAAGCACAGTACCGATGGTGTTCTGGTCGCCCAATCTTCGCAGGACATGGGCAATACCTGGTCGCCTGCCGTGCCCGTCTTTGACGGACGCCAGTCGGACAAGGCGTTGACGGTGGTCAGTGCAGCCCCTTGCGTGAGCCGTGAGGGAACGCTGCTGGCCGTGTTCAGCGCGGTTGAAGGTTTGCCCGCCGACGTGTACATGTTCAGCGCAGAAGGCAAGCCGTTTCCCCGCCGCCTTTGTTCGTCGCGCAGTACGGACCGTGGCCAGACTTGGCAGCCGCCCGACCTGATCAACCTGCCGGAATTTTCCTGGCCCGGCATTACGTCCAAGCCGGTCACGTTGCCCGACGGTGAAATCTGCATGCCCGTCGAATATAAATTGCCCAGCGGGGTCATCGGCACCGGCATGGCGTTTTCATCGGATGACGGCAAAACGTTTGCGTCCCCCGTCACCGTCGCGGCCGACTCCTCGGCCCGGCTCAACCTGTGTGATGCTCGATTCGATTGCCTGCCCGACGGCCGACTTATCTGCCATCTGTGGACCTTCCTGCAGGAAAATGAGCAAACCATTGAAGTACATCAATCCTATTCTTCCGACAAAGGTCGAACCTGGACCAAGCCGAAAAGCATCGGCTTCGTCGGTCAGATCACCGCACCGCTGTCGCTGCCCGGCGGCCAACTCATCGCCGCCAGTAACTACCGCCACCCACCAGATGGCATTCGCCTGTGGGTGTCGTTCGACCAGGGCGAACACTGGAACCTCGACGAGCCCATACAGATGTGGGACCTGGCCGCGGACCGCATGGTGGGAAAAGTCATCGACCCGGATCAAACGTTGACCGGCAAAGATGGCATCTGGGACACGCTGCCCAGTTTCACCTTCGGCACGCCCGACCTGCTGGCGTTACCCGACGGCAGTCTCCTGCTGACCTATTACGCAACGCTGAACGAAATCATTCACGTCCGCGCCTGCCGCTTTCAGATTCATGATGGCTAGATCGCCTTCACTGTACGCCGATACCAAGGCCGTCATCATGATCCTTGGGAGGGTGTGCCCGGGAAGTGGCGGCGAATTTTTCCGTTGACACAATCCGCAATATGATAACCTCGGTGAGGTAATAGCAGGGTGTTATGGCCATGAAGAACCCAGCCAACTTCAAATACTCCATCGCCTGTCCGACATTAGGCTGGATGGGGTACGACGTGGTGCAAGACCCAACGGCTGTGCTCCAGGCGATCAAGGATGCTGGTTACGATGGCGCCGATCTGCCGGTTGAAGGGGTTGACGCTGAAAGGATGCGGCCGATTCTTCAGGCGGTCGGACTGGAAGTGCCCGAGATTATGGGTACATGGGGCTTTGTGCATTCCGTAGAAGATCGAGACCTGACCAGCTTGGATGAACAGGTCAGGCAGCGCGGCATCGACTATTCCCGGGCGGGAATCGATCTGGCCGCCGAGCTCAACGCGAAGTTTTTCAATATTTGTGCGGGGCAGCCGCCTGTGCCCCATGTGCCGTTTCCCCAGCCGCCCATCTCCACACTACGGCAAAACTTCAGTGCTTCACTAAAAGAGATTTGCAATTACGCTGCAGAACGTAAGATCACAATCTTGCTGGAGCCCTTGAACCTTTATGAAGCGATCCCCGGTGTGTTGACCAGTGTTTATGACGCTCTTGGCATTATCAAGGAACTGGGCGTCGACAACCTAGGTGTACAGCCAGATATTTTTCATATGAATATCTCCGAGGTTTCGGTCACCGACGCGCTGCGGGCAGCTGCCGCCTGTGCCAGGGTAGTTCACATAAACGAGACGAACCACTATCAACTGGGAACGGGTCACGCAGATTACCCGGCCATCATTGGGGTGCTCAAGGATTGCGGCTTCAATGGCTATTTGACGGTTTATGCGCCGTTGGTTTCTCAGGAAGTGTTTTGCCTGAAGGACCGGGCGTCCGATCGGCCCGACTTGAAGACGGTGCTGGCCGAACAGCTTGAATTCCTCAAGCAGATCGAGTCGGCGGTAGATGGGCAGGGAGGTGTTGGCCAGTAGGCCTAGAGGGCATGTCACGCCGCGAGAGCCAGTTGACGGGAATTATGATTTTTATTTTTAAAAGAGTTGTTTCCCAGTCAATCGGGTACAACCACTCTAGTGGTTGCAACCCAATGGATATTTTCATTTAAGCGGTCCTCACGCCTACCGCTTTTTCCATCCTCGCGATGACCGCAGTCGTTTTGGCAGTTACTCCAGTCAGCATGGGCGCCAAGTCAGTTCCTTACTTGGCCATAGGGGTAATCCTGGCTAAAATAGGAATCAGCATGTGCCATCACCTGATGATATTGGCGTTGGTTTTCCAGCCCTGCCTTGGCGATTTGGTCCCAGCTTCTTGTGATTCAGCCATGCCCCCGGCAGGTAATCCATGTGCCTGCATGACTCAAGGCGTGTCCGGGGGAGCGTGCCTCTGCGTGAAGGGCAAGATATCTGAGAGTTCCGTACCGCCTTGGGTCCCCGACACGCGGGATGCCTCCCGACAGGTGACCTCCCTGCTGTGCACAACCTCTTTGGCGGCCCTTGCCCCCTCGGCTATACGCCTGCCCGATCAGACTACGGGCAATGAGTCTGCCTCCCATCTACTGCAGTCGTTTTTCTGCATTTGGTTGCAATGAATTTTCCCCCATCGAGGATGCTCTGCGCACTTTGGGCGGCCATGGTGTGTATGCAGAGCCGTGCGGACCCTGTGGCAGGTTCCGCTGTTACGCCTTTTTAACTTGATGTAGGAGAAACACGTGATACACAAGCACATAATATTTTGGGCAATGGTGGCCCTTGCTGGCTTCGGATGTCAGACCACTTCGACCACGCACCACGACCACGTCGAAATGGGCACGGGCGTAGCTGAGGCCATGCTCAAGGACACCACCCCCATTGACGGTCCCAGCGTTACGCTCGTGGTCCATGGCATGAGCTGTCCCCTCTGCTCCAACAACCTGGGCAAGACGCTCATGGAAATGCCTGGCGTGGAGGGCGTCATGGTCAACCTAGATACCGGCAAGGTCGTGGTCACCACCCCCGGCCCAATCAAGCCCACCCGCAGCGCTCTGGCCGGTGCGGTGAAAAACAGTGGGTTTAAACTAATCCGGTTGGAGGAGGCACCATGAGGGTTGCCACCATAACAGCCACGGCCACCCTGCTGCTGGCCGGTGCGGTGGCCTGGGCGCAGCAACCTGTGCATAACCCCGCTGCCACGCAGCCGGGCAAGGGACGATTGATGATGCGCGAGCTGGTCACGTTCCAGCACTACGATGCTGACCCCAAGGGGTTGGGCCGGCAAGCAGACGACGTGGTCCTGACCACCGACATGGCCTACGGCCTCACGGGCGACCTTGTATTCATGCTGCGGGCGGAGTACCTGGCGCGTGACCAGGATGCGCGGGGCGGGCTCCACAGTGATGACGATGGTTTCTCCGACCTGCACATCATGTTCAAGAAACGTGTCTGGCAGCAGGACACCGGGCCCACGGACACGCGACGCTTGGGCTTGGCGGTGGGGCTGGATTTGCCCACCGGCTCTGCCCCCTTCGGCAGCGATAGCTGGGACCCGATGCTGGGCGTGATTTATACCGAGGTGGAGGGGCGATGGGGCTTTAACGCCGCATGGCGGTGGAAGTTCAACACCGGCAGCCGGCCCAACCCGCTGCGCGTTGGAGGCGCGGGCGAGGACCTCATGATGACGGATCTATCCTGGCTCTATCGGTTGTCGCCCGATCAGTTCACGGCGCAGAAGACCGGCGCATGGTATGCCATCCTGGAGGCGAACGGATTCTACGAGACCAATGGCGACATGGAACTCTTCCTCGCTCCGGGCATCATGTACGAGGTCCAGGGTTGGGCGTTGGAGGCTTCCGTACAGCTGCCCGCCTTTCAGGACCTGGATCACCGGCCCAATACCGAGTTTGCCGTAACGGTGGGCGTGCGGTTGCTGTTTTAGAAAGCGGCACAAGACGCACCCCTGCTCAGGGCCCAGCAACTTTGGCTTGGGACTGAAACCAGTTTCAGGTTGCTGTTCTACGGACGTTTGCGTCGAACACGGAACCCTGCAAGGCAGCTTCCTCCCAGAAGCAAAATCGCCCAGGTCGACGGCTCGGGAATGGCTATGCCGTTAGTGGCAATGTCTGCAAGAGCGTCCAGGTTGAGCACCTGATTGTCGATGAAGAAATTGTCTATGGCGCCGTCCCAGTATTCGTTAACCGGAGTATATGGGTTTTCCCCGAGGTAGATGTAATCGTGACCATCATCTACCACGGCCAAGGTTCCCGAGATGACGGTGAAACCCGTTTGGGAGGTGTCGCCCTGTGCAGCCACGTAGAGTTTGATGTCCTGGGTCGGCTCATTGTACGTGACCGCCACGAAATACCAGACCCCCGCGCTCTGGGGGTAGCCTCCCAGCACCCCATTGCCCTTGAAGGCGGAGATTTCGTTCCCGACTCGGTGGTCTATCCCGAACTGCCTGTCGAAGCCTCCATTGTCATGGCTGGCAATGGCTCTGACGTTACTTGTAGCTGTTGTATGTGCAATGTCCGAACGGACCCACGCCCCCCAGGTCATCTGGGGCAGGGTGCTGGGGTTCACATTGATCTCTGCGTGGATGTAGTCTGTCAAGCCGTTGAACTCGTAGGCCGAATCTGCCGCCCCGTTGCGGTCGGCTGTTGGCACGGCGCCGAAGTTCGTGACCGTTGTGCCGGCTATCACGTCCACCGGTGCCGGGTCATCCAGGGGAAGGTAGTGGATGATAGAACCCTGGGCGGGGACAGTTAGGTAGAGGCACAACGCAGAACAGAACAAGGTCGCTGGAACAATTGGGAAACTTCGCCGATGTGATTTTTTTCTCCGCTCCAAAGTACATCTCACCATTGAATTTCAAATGTCCACAATCGTAATGCCAAGAGCATACTTCTCCCGCAGCATTATACCTCCATCTGGCGATACAGGCCGTGATAAATGGAGATTTTTCCTTTAGCCTTTAGCTGGGGACCATCCCAGGCCGAACGGTGCCATGACAACTGCTGATGGCCGCCTAGCAAGATATTTTCGACTGCTTTTGTGACCGCAATACGCTAGGGCGTCCGGTAGCTTGCCCATTTTGACATTGGTCACTTACTGAAGAAGTTTAAATCCGTGCTCTTTGCTGTAGGTCGCAAGTGGCTTGGTGACATCGAACTTGTAGGTCCCTGAATGGCTCGAGAAGGGATACGCGGCAACCTTGTCCTCGAATCCCTTTGTTTCAAAATAATGTGAAAACCGCCTGAGCAATTCTTCCTGGCTTTTCCTCGAGAGTTTGCGCCAGTCGAGGCCCCGGATGGTAAACGAGTTGTGTTCATAAGGATCCAGCGACTGGTTGGCGGTGATAGACTGAAAGTGGTAGGTATGCAGTTCGTAAGTGAATTGGTGCTCGATTTTTTTCAGCGTTTCTTCGTTGGCTTGGGGGTATGAATCCAGCCATTGAGGCCGCTGGTATTTTGTCCACACGTTGGGTCCGGGATTCCTGGGGTGGTGTATTGCACCCATGGGCTGTTTCTTGGGTGAACTGCCGAGCACGAGATAGGCTGCCAGCGGAATCCACATCAGGACAGTAATCGTGATAAAGATTTTCCGCTTCATTGATCGTTTGAGTCCATCTCAAAGAAGTGTGTTTACCAGTCGGACATCGTCCGGTAGCGAAAGGTCATCAGCTCAAGGTCAATCTGCCGGAAGGTATTGACATGGTTGTCTACAAAGAGGACGTTGAGCCCTCCCTCATGGTGAGGGGACCAGTGTGAGCCGTCATTCTGGAACCACAGGCATCGCTGGGTGTAGTTGTCCTTGTCGGCGTCTATAAGGTATCCCTCATCGATGAATCCTGACCATGTGTTGTCGCCGGATAGGACATAGGCGGAGGTGAATGCGATATTGTTTTTCTGCAACGGTCCGAACGAAGGGTTACCGCCGCCCCCGTTGTCTATATACGCAGCCCGCGAACCCAGAAAGTAGTGGTAAGGAGTTCCGTTGGGATACATCGCGCAACCGGAATAGATTTTCTTGTTGCCCATGTAATCTTTCGTCTGCTCCATCCATGAGGGCAGGCCAGATCCTCCCCACACTCCGCCTGGTGGCGTATCTATCTCGCCCCAGTCGATATGCTTGCCGGCTATCGGATAGTTGGCCTGATGGTCCATGGAAAACATTTCGAGGGCTGTACCCACTTGCTCCAAGTGGGAGGAGCAGATGATCCTGTAAGCAGTCCGCTTGGCTGCTGACAAGGTTGGTAGCAGGATACCGATAAGCAGTGCAATGATCGATAGAACGACCAGTAGCTCAATGAGGGTAAATGCTGTGCGTTGCCGCATGGTTAGCCAAGGTGGTGTTTACTTGATCAGGTGGTTTATCGGTTTAAAACCATTATTCGCAGATAGTTTAGGGGTAAGCTCATGTCAAACAAAGGCCAAGACAAAATTTTAATCGGGCCATTTATAGAGACAGTCCCTGTTTTTAATACCATTGGCGTGATATGGCGGGTCCTGGCCGTGTTTCATCCTGGCCAGACAGCCGTGCCATGATCGTAACGGGTGGAGAAAGCCCCGATATCAGGAGACTCTGCGATCAGTGCATCGAGGCCGACCTCGAGAATGCGCCGGCATTGCTCAAGAAAATAATTTGTCCCGCGCCGGTTCAGGTAGACGCCCTCGGTCATCATGTCGTTGAGTATGCCGGCATGTTGTTCTAATACCGATTGAAATGATTCAAGTTGCGATGCCAGCATGCCGTCGTCCAGGTACACTGAAAATACCACTCGATGATGCGCGGTATTGACGCGTACGAATGCCTCGAGCCGGCGCAGTTCAGCCGCCAGTGGGACACGTAGCACGACGGGCATGCTCGTTGCCAGTTCCGCCTCTTTGGCCAACATCCGGTCCAGCGCCGTCTCGGCGGCATCCAGCCTGGTGGTTGCTGCCTTGATAACCTCCGCGTCACCATTGAGAATGCGTTTCGCCAGTCCCTGAAGGCGCACGGTGTCTACCCATTCGTCGATGTGCGGCCAGGCGGCGAGGCTGTCGTGGACGTAGAACAAATCCGCGACGGCACTGTGCATCAGGTAACCCCAGGTCCCAGGCACCGGGTAAACCACCGCATTGATCAAATCGAACGTTGGGGCCAGCAGCTTGCCCACTTGCGTGCCCCAATCGCCAAAGCGGATCTGCAGTTGTTTAGCCAGTGCGCCGTGTTCATTGCATTCGGGCCTGGAAAGGATCGCGGAAAACACGTGTAGGTTCAGTTCGTTTAAACTGCCGAGGGTCCTGCCGCCGAATCGCTCGATACGCGTCGCAGTGCCCCAGACTGCCCCGTCAGGCAGCGTTGCCTGACGGTTGATAATGTGATTGAGGCGGTAGCGAATGTACTGGGGGCAAAGATAGGGCAACGCATTTTGACCATGATATTCCTCGCCTAGATCGAGCTCGACGATGAATCCGCGGCCGGTGCGGCTGAAGTGTTCGATCAATCGATTGTGTGGGTAGTACGGATTCCAGTCCGCGGGCTGGCACTTGGTCATGATGGTGACGTCCGGGTGCGCCTTTTCGACACCGTCAAGAATCCAATTCATCTCCTGCTGGTTGTAGCAGAAGGTGCGAGCGAATAACTTCTTGCCGCTGCGTCGGCACAAGTCGTGCATGAAATTGATCAGCCGAGTCACCCTTGCCGGTTGCGGTTCGTCACTGGCCACGGAATGATCGTGGTACACAGATGCCTGCGTTTCCTGAAAGGTCAGCACCAGGCCGTCGAATTCGGCGGCGGCAAAGATGTTCCGGTACCGCTGCTCCAGATATTCCCAGAGATGCGGGCCTCTCATGTCAACCCGGCTATCGATCATGAACTGTTGCGGTATGCGATCAAGCTCGTGGGTCCAGAGGAAAGTTTCGATGCCCTGCTCGTGTGCAAGGGCGCTGATCAGGTTGACCCGTTCGGCTCGCCATCTTTCAGTCAACACGTCGGATGCGGTATGCACGATCCCGTGGGAGATTTGCAGGTGGTTGATGTCGAATTCCCGGCAGCGAGATAGCACGTGTCGCAGGTGTGGTACGTCCGGGTCGAGCAGTATCCAACCTCGCAGCGGCGCCGCATGATCGCAGTGGATCGTCTCGGTGATCTTCGGCAAGTATTCGGTTGATATCTGGGTCAGGTCCACGGGGGTATTGGCCTCGATTGCGGATTACGATTTTACTGGCAAGCCAAAGGTGGCGGATGTGAATTATGATCTTTTACAGTTAATGTCAAACCGCTGCCGGTATTGCCTTTTCCGGCGGTCGGCCAAGGTTGCAGGGATGACGCTGCAAGCTGCGCTGCGGTGTTGAACCGTTGAATCACCCATCAGGCTGATAAACATAGAATGTAAACATAAGTCATGAGCCTGTTATTCAACAACGCCAGCAAGCAACTAAAGTATCGCGGCCGAGAGGCCTTGGCATATCTTTTCAATTACACAAAATTACAGCCATCAGGCTCGGTGCGTGCGGTGATATTTGCTCAAGGCCGAACAGGCAGCAGCCTCTTGGAAAGTCTACTCTGTTCATCACGACACTTTCGCCAGAACGGGGAGTTGCTCAGTGCTGCGCACGGTGAAGTCTTGTTT
>CAUZAW010000040.1:0-15469 GCA_963577735.1 Phycisphaerae bacterium
GCGATGGTTTTACGCTGGTTGAATTACTGGTCGTTATCGCCATCATTGGCATCTTAGTGGCACTCCTTTTACCGGCGGTACAGGCGGCGCGCGAAGCGGCGCGAAGAGCTCATTGCACTAACAACCTGAAGCAGCTTGGTATCGCGATGCACAACTTCGAGTCGGCGACGGGCCGATTCCCGCTGGGGACGGCCAACGCAGGTGCCACCAAACGTTTCACGTTGGATCAATGGGTTTATCTGTTACATCGCCTGATGCCGTACATGGAAGAGAGTGCGCTTTATCAAATCTTCGATATCAGTAAATCGTGGGGACCGGAGGGGGGCCCGTGGCCTGTCGAGCAGATGGTACCCATTCCGGCCTTTCTGTGCCCCAGCGATAACGCGAATCCAGTCGCTTTCAACTTACATAAAACGAAGTTTTCCACGTCCAACTACCTCGGAATATTTTCAGGCTTGCAGGATCAGGATGCGGTCAACGAGTATTTTAATCCTGACCAATTCGAAAAAGACCGGCAGACTCGCGGGATCGCTCGCGGCACGTTCCGCTTTAACGTTGGTACCAAAATCAGCGACATGTCGGACGGTACCTCCAAGACGATGGTGATAGCGGAATACCTGACAGGAATCCCCGGTAAGGACACGAGTTGCGTTCGCGGTATGTTTTTTACACAACGTGCTGCGTGTCAATTCCTGTATGTGACTCAGCCTCCAAACTCAACCGTTCCTGAACCGCTGTGGGCAAATGCCGACGGGTGTGGCCCCGGTTCCGGATGCAACCAACCGGGGCTTAACCTTCCCTGTACACCCGGTGATTCGGCAACTGACTACGCATCACCCAGAAGCCGTCACCCTGGCGGCGTGAATGCCCTGCATGGCGACGGTAGTGTCAGATTTAAGAGCGATTCTGTTGACCTGGCGGCCTGGCGGGCTAGCGGATTTATCGATGATGGAAGCTTCGCCGCAGAGTAACTGCGGGGTTCGTAAGCAATAAAGAGTTTTCTCAGCAAGTGTGGGCGTTTACCGTTGACGGTTGGCCGTTAGATATAGAGACACGATGTCGAAGAAGCAGATTCAGCAATCCTGCCTGGTAGTGGCACTCCTTATTTTTCCGATCGGTGGCTGCGGACTCTTTTCGAGTGAAGCGATTCACGGGAACGTCGCGCTCGATGGACAACCCATTACTCAGGGATCGATTGCCTTTATTCCGACCGGATCCACACGGGGCGCCAGTGCCGGATGTCACATTGTTGATGGAGCCTACCGCCTGGCAGCCAACTCGCCGCCGTTGGAAGGGAAGTACAAAGTAGAAATTCGTTCCATGCTCCCCACGGGTCGCAAGATACCCGAGCCTCCCCCCGCTCCACGAGGTACAACGATGGACGAGTTCCGAGAGAGTGTGCCCGCCATGTATAACGCAAATACCACACTCACCGCCGAGATCACCAAGTCGATGCGTCAATTCGACTTTCTGGAACTCAAATCGAAGCCTTGATCGGCACTTTCCCTCATCACCAAGGTTTTTTGGATTTGTGAAGCAATCCCAGGATCCGCGTCGGTACCGCTTCGAGATATAGTTCGACATGAGTATGCCCATGCAATTGCCGATACCAATCGTGGACTCATGCGATCCAGCCAATTTCGCAGGGCTTTCGGAAAGCATCATGACAGTGATTCACCGTCGGGGTATTCACCTTTAAGCTAAACCTGTCTCCGATAGCTGGAAAATCTCCGTTGCGACTCTCCGTTTTGACTGCAGCGGACGGGAACCCGTTGTTATCTGAACCCGACTCCCGGTTGATAAACTTTCCGGGGTGCCCTACATTCCACTCACCTCCGGAAAGAATATCTTTCGTTGACAAGAGAGACCGCGATGAATCGACTAACAATCGACGCCGCTCGGGGCAAACACCAGATCAGCCGCCATATCTACGGCCACTTTTCCGAACATTTGGGCCGTTGTATTTACGATGGGTTGTGGGTAGGTGAGGATTCGCCCATCGCGAATACGCGCGGCATTCGTGACGACGTTGTCGCCGCTCTCCGCACCCTGTGCATACCCAATTTGCGCTGGCCAGGCGGTTGCTTCGCCGACGAGTACCACTGGATGGATGGCATCGGCCCGCGAGACCAACGGCCAACCATGGTCAATACCCACTGGGGCAACGTGACCGAGAACAATCACTTTGGTACCCACGAGTTCATGGACCTGTGTGCCCAGCTCGAGTGTGAACCGTACATCTGCGGCAATCTGGGCAGCGGCACGGTGCGGGAAATGCAACAGTGGATTGAATACCTGACCGCCCCAGCCGGCCCCATGGCCGAGCTCCGCAAGAAGAATGGCCGGGCCGAGCCCTGGCCGATCCGCATGTGGGGCGTGGGCAATGAAAACTGGGAGTGCGGGGGCGGCATGCGGCCCGAGTACTACGCCGACGAGTATCGGCGCTACGCGACCTACTGTCGAAACTTCGGCCCCAACCAACTCTACAAGGTGGCCTGCGGTCCGTGCGGCGGGGATTACCGGTGGACCGAGATCTTGATGCGCCAGGCGGGAAAGTCCATGCAAGGCCTGGCCCCGCACTACTACTGCGGTAGCGGCAAGACCAGCATTTCTGCGACTAGGTTCGAAGAGGTGGACTGGTTCTTCCAGCTGAGCAATGCGCTCCGCATGGAGGAGCTGATTCTCCGCAACATAGCGATCATGAACCAGTACGATCCCGACAAAAAAGTCGGCATGGTCATCGACGAGTGGGGCACCTGGCACGCAGTGGAACCAGGAACCAATCCGTACTTTTTGTATCAGCAAAACAGTCTGCGCGATGCTCTCGTCGCCGGGATCACGCTGAACCTCTTTAACCACTATGCTGAGCGAGTAAGCGGCGCAAATATCTCAGAAACGGTAAATGTACTGCAGGCCATGGTGCTTACTGAGGAGGGAAGTGAGCGGATATTACTCACCCCCACGTACCATGTTTTTGAAATGTTCAAGGGACACCAGGATGCCACGCTGCTGCCGGTGGACCTCAGCTGCACGGAGTACACCTGTGACGATGAGACGATTTTGCCGGATCGCGATTCAGCATCGAAAGGCGATCAGGACCCGCCGCTGCTGTCGCTGGACAATATGGATACGAGCTGTTGCCCCGAACAAGACTCGCCCGGCGGCAGCTCTCCTGCCACCCATCAAGCAATTCCGGCGCTCCACGCTTCGGCATCAAAAGGCAACGATGGCCGGATACTGGTTACAGTGTGCAATCTCGATCCAAGCTCCAATCATGAGCTGACCTGCGAGATCCGAGGTGCCGAGGTCAAAGATTTCAGCGGTCGAGTGCTGACGGCCGGGGAGATCACCGCACATAACACTTTTGATAATCCGGAGCGGGTGATACCTGTAGCGTTGACAGACGCATGGCTCCAGGGAAGTAAGCTTCGACTACAAGTACCGGCCGGATCGGTTATGGCGGTGGAGGTGTGGTAAAGGATGGTCCATGGCCATTTAGCGGCGGAGAGCCTTCTGTTGATTGCGGCCCCGAGCGGCCCATTCCATGCGACGTCGATCCACCCGGAGCTGGTCGAGTCGCACGTCACCAACCCGAACATGATCCGCGAGATCTCCAAATTCCGATCCGGGGCAGGACACGATTTTTCCTACGACGCGAGCTTCGCCTACGCTGAGGAGTACTTCATCGCGACCGATGCCAGCGAGCCGGACAGCAGCATGAAGCACTCCTTTGCACCTTACGATACGTACAAAGGAGATGCCCGTCTATACCTCACTGGACGGTGTGCCTTGTAATAGTCGTTGTGATGGTCTTAAGCATCACTGCCGCCAGACGACGAACAATTGACCGCGGCCGATTCCTTGCATTGCCGGGTGTGATCCAGGGCGTTGCGCAACAGTTGCAGGCCAGCCGTCCCGGTGCCTACCGCCGTGCCACTCTGCCGAAACCATTGTGGGTGATGCGTCGGATGGGTATAGCGCTCCGGATGGGGCATTAGACCCAGGATCAGTCCCGACGGATCACAGATGCCCGCGATGTTATCCACCGAGCCATTAGGATTGTCTGCCGCTTCATACCTCAAGGCGACCTGCCCGTTGTTGCGCAACTGGTCGAGTTGTTCGTCTGATTTGCAGATAAATCGTCCTTCCCCATGTGCGATGGGTAGGTCGAACTCGCTCAGGCCACGCGTCCAGACACACGGTGACTGACTGTCGCCGCGCAACCGCACCCAACGATCTACAAATCGTCCGCTGGTGTTGACCGACAAGGTAACCGTCTGAGCCATTCGTCGCGCGTGTGGGTCGGGCAGCAGGCCGAGTTTGACCAGCACCTGAAAGCCGTTGCAGATGCCAATCACCGCCACGCCGCGATGCACCGCCTCACGCAAAGGCTCCAACAGACGATGGCGTAGTCTATTGGCTAGGATACGCCCCGCAGCAATGTCATCGCCGTAGCTGAATCCGCCCGGGAAAGCGATGACATCAACCTGCTCGAACATCCGCGGCGTTTTCAGTAGGAGATTAAGATGCACCGTATCCACCGCAGAGCCCGCCAACTCGAAAGCGTGGGCTAACTCGCGATCACAATTGGTGCCCGCTGTACGGATGATCAACGTCTTGGCAGTCATGAATGTTTGATCTTGCAGCGATGGAGCCATGGGCTACTGCCAACCAAGCGGTCAGAGCACTTCCTTGGCACGCGGGAAGGAACCGAGCAATGTCAGCTGCAAGCAATACTTGCGGGCCTGGCGGATCGCCTTCTCCACGTTGGCATCATCACGGTGACCTTCAAAATCGACGAAAAAGAAATATTCCCAGTTCTGCTGCTTGCTGGGCCGTTTGTCGATGTGCGTCAGGTTCAGCCCGTGTTCCCGATAGACGTCTAGAACGGCTGAAAGGGCGCCGGTCTTGTGTGCCGTGGCGAACATCACTGCAGTCTTGTCATCACCCGTGGCCTTGGGGCTCCTCTGTGGGGCAATGACAAAGAAGCGAGTAGTGTTGTGGGGGTTATCCTCGATGTTGGCAAACTGGATTTTTAGGCCGTAGATCTCTGCCGCAAGGGTGGAGCCGATGGCAGCGGCCTGTGGCTGCTGAACAGCCATCTCTGCGGCTTTGGACGTAGAAGCAACGGGAATATGCTCTGCCTGCCGCAAATTCAGGCTCAACCACTGGCGGCACTGACTAAAACCGTTGGGCCGCGAGTAAACCCGCTCGATCTGGTTGACGGCTGTGTTGGCCAGCAGGTTGTGATGGATGTTGACCAGTACCTCGGCACAGATTTGGGCCGGGGATTCGAAAAAACTGTCGAGCGTTTCGACTATACCACCATCGATGGAGTTTTCAATGGGCACGATGCCCAGATCGATATGGGACCGGGCGATATCCTCGAACACACCGCGAATACTTTCCAAGTCCTCGTACTCGACGCTAGTGCCGAACTTTCGTCGAGCTGCCAAGTGACTAAATGAACCGGACGGCCCGAGGTAGCCAATCCGAAGCGGGCGTTCCAGCGCAAAACTGCCGCTCATCAATTCTCGCCAGATAGCTTCCAAGCACTGATCGGGCAGTGGCCCCTTGTTGCGGCTGCGCACGTGATCGAGGACGTGCTGTTCCCGATCGGGAGCATAAATTGGCGTTTGTCCGTCCCGCTTGATATTGCCGATCTGCACCACCACGCGTGCCCGCTCATTGAGCAGAGCCACGACCTGACTGTCAAGCTCGTCTATCCGCAAGCGCAACGGCTCAAGTGACATATCCGCGTTCTCGCTAGCAGAATTGACCTGTTTAGCCATATCCGGTCATTGTAACGTCACCCCAAAGGTTTGGGCGATATGATGATACATACCCGCCACAGACCCTGTGAAAGGTGCAGCGACATCGTCGATCCACCTCCTGATCTGACCACATACCTTGATGCGATACCGAAAATCTGGCAGGTGCTGCTTTTTGCTGGCATTCTAATCGGGCTGGTATTGTGGTTGCTCGGCCGCAAGATCGCCAGACCGGCCTGCGTCATTGGCGGCCTGATTACCGCCGCCTGCGCTGCGGCGATCTTCTCACGACACATGGACAGCCCGCCTCGGCAGTTGGGCCTGATCGTCGGTGGCGGCGTACTGGGCTGCGTGCTGGCATATCTGTTGTTTCGCGTCTGGATGGGCATCACCTGCGCAGTCCTGCTGGGCCTGATCCTACCTATGCTGACAGCTATCTGGTTTGATGCGCCAACCCAACACGGCCCCGGCAACGTCGAACTGCTGCTGATCAACCCCGAAAACGGTGGTCGTGACCAGGATGACGACGAAAACCAGAAGAACAAAGCTGAGGCTGAATCCGATCCCCAAGCCACAAAGCAATTCTTCGATGGGTTGGAGCGGATGCGCAAATGGGTTGGTCACGACCTGCGAACTTGGTGGGAGACTTTTGAACCGGCCACCCAACGAACCTACCTGCTGACCGCTGGCATGGGCGCCTTGACTGGGCTGCTGTTGGGGTTGATTTTTCCCTATGTCGCGGCTTCGATTGAATCGTCCTTGACCGGCACGCTGCTAGTCGCCTGCTGCGGCCTGCTGCTTCTGAATCTGTACACCGACATCAATGCCGACCTGACAGTCCAGAATACGAAAACACTGGCAACTGCGGTGGGTCTGATAACCGCGGTGGGTGTGGTCTTGCAGTGGATGGTTTTTCGCCGAAAAGCCGATGCATAGCAGAGTCCATCACCAGTGGACGGAAGAAGGTACCATGCTCACACTACTTGCCCAGTACGGAACTCTCAAGGCCCAAGAGCCTGCCAGGTCAAACGTCTTCGAAGTATTCACCACTATCTTTCGTCATGGAGATGCCTTGGCCAAGCCCGATCAATTGATCGAGGCATTGCAGAGCATGTCCATTGTCTGGTCCGTCATCTTGCTGGTGGTGGGCCTGTTGTGCCTGTTTAACGGCTACCGCTATTACCGGCTGGTCACTGTGCTTCTGGCCCTGTTGATCGGAGCCTTCGTCGGTTACGCCCTTGGCAAACAGATCGGTGCCCAGTGGATTGTGGCTGGCTGTATGGGCGTCTTGATGGCAACAATCTGCTTTCCCATGATGAAATACGCCGTCGCCGCCTTGGGTGGCATCACCGGCGCCTACGTCGGAGCAAATGCCTGGTCGGCCATCAGCCAGTTGACCATCGGCTCGGAAAATCCCATTACCGGACACTATTGGGTGGGCGCCATTGTCGGGCTAGTCCTGTTCGGCATGTTGGCCTTCGTCCTGTTCAAGCTGTCGGTCATCTTCTTCACCACCGTCAGTGGTTCGACGATCTCGGTACTTGGATGTATCGCCTTGCTGTTGCAATTTCCTCTCTTTCGCGACCATGTAGCCCTGAGCCTCAAGGCCCACGCGGTGATCATTCCTTTGCTCGTGTTGGTCCCGGCAGCCATCGGCCTGATCATTCAGGAAACCAATTCCGGCAACAGCGAGAAAGACCCCAAAGCCGCATGAAGACCGTTTAAGAGAAATGCCACCGTCAGATCGAGCTGACCCGACCCCGAGCAAATTCGCAAATCAAAATCTTGCCGGGATTTTCATCCTGCGCAAAAAATCCGCTATGCATTGATCCTGCAGTCCGATAGTTTCCAGCAAGTGACGTTTTACATATTGGCTCTTTACGATAAGCGAGTTGGATTGATCGTCACGTGCAGGTAAGCACCGCCACGGAAAAACTCGACAAACACTAGATCGCCGATGTACACTGCGCGTTGGGTCGCGATTGCCACGGCGACGCCCCACCGCGAATACGCTCATGGCGATCATTGAAATCGAGCAGTTGACCAAGAACTACCGCGTGTATCGGAAGAAGGAGGGTCTGCTCGCTTCGGTGCGTGGGCTGGTTCATCGCCAATACCAATCGGTGCCGGCCGTGCGGGGTGTGGACCTTCAGGTGGAACAGGGCCAGTTCGTCGCGTTTCTGGGACCCAACGGGGCGGGCAAGACCACTACGCTCAAACTGCTATCCGGCGTCATCCATCCCACGACCGGGACTGCCCGTGTGATGGGCTACGTGCCCTGGAAACGATCAATTGCTTACCGCCGCCGCTTCGCACTGGTCATGGGCCAAAAGAATCAACTGTGGTGGGATCTGCCGGCCCAGGAGTCCTTCCGCCTGCACCAGAAAATTTACCAGATTGACCACCGGCAATTTCAAAAAACACTCAACGAATTGACGGACTTACTCGAATTGGGACCGCTGCTGGGGCAACCCGTCCGCGAGCTTTCACTCGGTGAACGGATGCGCATGGAACTGGTTGCTGCCCTGCTGCACTCACCGGAAGTATTATTTCTCGATGAGCCAACTATCGGCCTCGACGTCGTGGCCCAGCACAATATCCAGGAATTCCTGCGCCATTATCAGCAGTTGCGCAAGATCACCATACTATTGACCAGCCACTACATGAAAGATGTAGCCGCCCTGTGCAAGCGGGTGGTGATTATCGCCAATGGCCAAATCATGTATGACGGGTCGCTGTCGGACATCATCAATCGCTTTGGCGGTCACAAGGTGGTTACTTTCCAGTTAAACGGAGACCGAATGCCTGACCTGTCGCAATTTGGCCAGGTACTGGAAAGCATAGTGCCACGCGTGAAACTTCGCATCGACCGCCAGAACGTGACTACCACCCTCAGTCACGTTCTGGCCAAGTACACTGTCGAGGACGTCGCCGTCGAAGATCCACCACTGGAGCAGGTCATTGCCGACATTTTCTCGACCGCCTCTGAGAACAGCCGGGAACCGGCATGATCGCCATCGCTTCCAGTGCTGGACTCTGGTGGACCATCCTGCGCACCAGCCTTGAAGAGCGGCTGGCCTACCGCGCCGATTTCGCCCTCGGCACGCTGATGCGATTCCTGCCCATCGTCACGCAAATCCTCCTGTGGAAAGCAATCTTCGAGGCCGCAGGCGAAAAAGAAATTGCCGGGTTCCAGTACAAGGACATGGTTGCCTATTACCTGATCGTGATGATCAGCCGGGCCTTGTCCAGCATGCCGACATTGGCGTCCAGTATCACTTTGCAAATCCGCAACGGCGATATCAAGAAGTTCCTGATTCAGCCGGTGGACATGATCGGTTTTCTGCTGCTCATGCGAGTCGCCTGGAAACTGGTGTATTACATCGTCGCCATTGGGCCGTTCGCCCTTGTCTTCTACCTGTGTCGCGGGTTTTTCGATGGCTGGCCCGACGCGGCGACGATGCTCGCCTTCATCACATCACTGGCCATGGCCTTTCTGCTGGGTTTTTTTCTGGAAGTGACCATCGGCATGATCGGTTTCTGGTTTCTCGAGGTCTCCTCGCTACTGTTTATCTACATGGTGCTCAATTTCTTGCTCAGTGGGCACATGTTTCCCCTCGCTCTGCTGCCGGATTCCATCGAACCGTGGGTCCGCGCTCTGCCCCTACAGTTCCTGGCCGGATTTCCCACCGAGGTATTCCTGGGCAACGTGACTGGCGAAGCGATGCTGCGTGGGCTGTGGACTCAATTCATGTGGGTTGTCTTCTTTTTGGCTACCAGCAGAATCGCCTACCATTACGGCGTCAAGCGCTATAGCGCATTTGGCGGTTAAATCTTTTATGCGGCGTAGCAAATCCACCCATCCATCCTACCTAGCCGTACTGGCCACCTTCGCCCGCAACAGTCTCGTGCGCGACATGACTTTTCGCGGCAACTTTTTGATCGAGTGCGTCACCTCACTGGCCTGGATGACCATGAATCTGTACTTCTACATGCTCATCTTCCAGTTTACCCAGGAAATCGGCAGCGACACCGGCTGGTCAAAGTTTCCGTTCCTTGTATTCCTGGCCACCACTATGCTTGTCAACAGCCTGGTGCAGACATTTATCATGCCCAACGCCGCCGAGTTCAGTGAACTGATCCGCATGGGCAATCTGGACTTCGCTTTGCTCAAGCCCATCGACACGCAATTCTTGATCTCATTTCAAAAGATACAGTGGTCGTCGCTGTCAAACTTTTTTTTCGGTGCTGCCCTGCTCGCCTACAGCCTTGCCAGACTCAATCACGTGCCCGGCGTCATCGAGGTGGTACTCTATCCGGTGTACATCGTCACCGGCGTGGCGATCATGTACAGCCTGATGATCTGCCTGGCGGCCACCAGCGTGTGGATGGGCCGCAACCAGACGCTGTATGATTTCTGGTTCTACATCACCACGTTTTCGCGTTATCCGATTGAAATCTACAAAGGGGGGCTAGGCAGGCCCTTTATGATCGGGTTTACGTTTGTCGTACCGATCCTGATCGTGGCCAACGTCCCGGCCCGCTTCCTGGCCAAACCGCTGCAGAAAGGTGAATGGTATCTAGCCGGTTACGCGGCTATAGCGACCATTGCCAGCCTCTACGTTTCCCGTCAGATTTTTCGCAAAGCATTGGTTGGTTACCGCAGCGCCAGCAGCTAGTCAAATCCATACTCACCCCATCGGCTGTCCACCAAATCCTTGATCTGCGGGTCCATCTGGATCAGTGCAGGCCAGTCGCGCACCGGGTGTCCGCCCGCTTCTTCTCCGGCAATTTTTCTCGTCGCGTCAAATCCCATCTTGTGCCCGGCCCCCAACCGCGGCGCGGCATGATCCAGAATATCCAACGGGCCGTTGACCAACTCCGTATCACGCCCCGGATCACAGTTGGCGCACAAGTGAAACAGCACCTGCTCGTGATCATGCACATCCACGTCATCGTCGACCACAACGATGAACTTTGTCCACGCCATTTGCCCTGCGCCCCAGATCGCGTGCATCAACCGACGGGCCTGAAGCGGATATTGCTTGCGAATCTTCACAAATGCGCAGTTGTGAAACGCGCCGAACATGGGCAAGTCGTAGTCAATGATGTCCGGAACGATTGTTTGGAGCAGAGGCAGGAAAATACGCTCCGTCGCCTTGCCCATGTAGTAATCTTCCTGTGGCGGCAGGCCGACGATGGTGGTCGGGTATATCGGGTTTTGACGGTGCGTCACCGCCGTTACAGTGAAAATAGGATAGCGATCCGGCAGCGAGTAATAACCGGTATGATCGCCGAATGGCCCTTCGAGGTAGGCCCCCGGTCCTAGCTGCGGCTCGTTGGAATCAAAACCGATCGGTCCCGATTCAGTACTGACATAGCCTTCGATGACGATTTCACTGTTAGCCGGTACATGCAGGTCAACAGTCCGGCACTTGACCAGTTCGATGCCACCGTCGTTTAGAAACCCGCAGAACAATAGTTCGCTGACACCCGGCGGCAGCGGCGCCGTCGCACCGTAGGGCAATACCGCCTCGCCGCCCAACGCAATGGCCAGCGGCATGGGCTGCGATATTTCCTTCCATGCCCGCCAGTGACGAGCTCCATCGTGGTGGATGTGCCAATGCATGACCGTGCGATTGCGATCAATAAGCTGTGCCCTATACATGCCGACGTTGCGGCTCGGCCTCGGTTCGCCTTCGCCTTTACCCGCGTCGTCGGGATGGATCGTGTGTACCCCGCCAAACGTGATGTAACGTCCCTGCCCCTTGCCCGGCCCGCCCTGCTGCGGATCAACATCCATGCCCACCGCAGCGACATCGCCATCAAGCGGCCAGCACTTGATAAAAGGCAGTTCAAAAAGATTTACCTTGTCGCCGTTCTTGACCACCTGTTGACAAATGCCGTTTCGAACCACCTTCGGCGCGTATGAGGCGATCTTGGCCAATTCAGGGATCTTCTTGAGCTTTTCGATCAAACCTGTAGGCGGCTGCGGCTTGACCAGCTGCTCGATTTTTTCAGCCAACACCTCGAACCCCCCCTCGACGCAGCCCAGCGCCATCTCCATCCGCCGGTAACTTCCAAAGGCATTGATCAGTACCGGATGTTCGCTGCCCTCCACGTCTTCAAACAGAATCGCCTTCCCACCCAGTTCCGCATGATGGGGGTCGAATTGCCTGGCGAAGTCACTGACATGCGCGGCCGGGGATTTACTGACCCGATCAGCGATCTGGCTGATTTCAAGAATCGGCGACACCTTGGCCGAAACGCGGTGCAGCTCACCGGCGTCCTCGAGTGCGATTACGAATTCATCCAGCGTCGTATACATGCGTTAACCCGATTTGATCCGACAACTGCGGCACCGGATTGCATCAAAGCTGATACCGCCGGGGCCGGCTATGGAAAGCAGTATCGCCAGCAACAGAAAGATCATGTTAGGGTGGAAAGGCAAAGACTCATGCCTGACTCCCAAGGCGATCAGGAAACTGAGCAGCATCAGTGCACACGCGCTGGCGCCGATACGGCCAAACAACCCCAGCACAAGCATCGCACCGGCGACCACTTCAACGTACGGCAGCCCATAGCCGTACGGCGTGGCGAACCAACCGGGCAACCAATCCGGAATCGTGGACTTGTAAAAATCACCGTGGACAAATTTCGACCCTCCGCCTTGAATCTTGTCTATGCCGGCTAAAACAAAATACATCCCCAGCGCGGCGCGATTGAGCAGGATCGAAATGCTAAATACAAATGAGTTGGGCGTCATGTTTTTCATGATCGTACTCCACTGGGTCCAACCAGTTTGCCAAAACACTCGGGCCTGCGGGTACGCAGCGTGTAATTGGGATGGCTGCGAGCTTCGGCCAACATGAACGGGTCGAGCGTGGCCACGACCATTTCATCGCGAATAAGCTCGTCCTGCGACTCAGCCAGCGTTTGGGCCGACGGGCCAAAAATAAATGCGCCGCCGGCGTGGTTGGGCTGATTGCGATGGTCAGGGGGATACATGTCCACATGCCCAGATCGCCCCGCCTGGTCGGCAATGACCAGAAAACAGGCATTTTCCCGAGCCCGCAATTTTAATTCCCGAAAGAAATCACATGAATGACGGCGTGACTGGCGTTGTGATTCAGCCGTATCCTGCCACACTTTAAGACGACCGGCATGCGGAGCCAAAATTACGTCCGCGCCACCCAACGCCACCAGGCGCGGCACCTCCGGATGCAGGTTGTCATAGCAGATCACCGAACCGACTCGACACTTACCGGCGTCAAACACATGCACTTGGCTGTCGCCCTTGTAATACAGCACCTCGTCACGGGACGGGTGAATCTTTCGTTGCTTACCTATATACCCGTCAGGCCCGACCAGCACCTGCGCGTTATACACGATGTCATTTTCCTTCTCGCTTAGGCCGACGCTCAGCACCAAGCCATGCTCACGGGCAAGCTCTTCAAGCCGCCGCACGCTGGGACCGGCCGGTACCGGCTCAGCCACGTGCCAAGTGTTGGGCGAACAGTGCCCGTGAACGATTAACTCTGGAAACAACACAAGGTCCGCGCCCGCGTCTTTTGCCTTGGGGCACCAGGTGGCGATGGCGTCCAGCGATTGCTGCGGCTGGCCCAACCCACAATTCATGCTCACGGCTGCGATACGAGTCTCTTGCATGGTGCCTTCCTTAATGCCGCGTAAGAATCAATGGATACGTGATCAAGCGCCCAGTTCCAGTGATCGATCCCGTGCCGCTTTAATAGCCTTTATGATGACATCACGCATGGCGACCGTGTCGAACTGTTTGATTGCCGCTTCAGTCGTACCGCCCGGGCTCGTGACTTTTTGGCGAAGCTGACTCGGCGTGTCATCCGATTTGGACAACAACATGGCCGAGCCCAGAATGGTTTGTTCAACCAGCAGGGCGCTGTGTTCATCTAGGCCCAATTGGTCCGCCGCCTGTCGCATCGCCTCGGCTAGATAAAATACGTATGCCGGGCCCGAGCCAGACACCGCGGCAACGGCATCGAGCTGCGACTCGTCGACGACAACAGCCTTTCCGGCAGCGCCGAAAAGCCGCAGGGCCAACGCTTCGTCACCTGCCTGGGCGTCAGCACCCAGAGCTATGGCAGCCATACCGAAGCCTACCATCAACGGCATATTGGGCATAACCCGCACCACGCGCAACGGCTTGCCTGCGGCCGTGGCAATCTTCGACGTCGTGATGCCCGCCATGATGGACATGATGACCTGCCGACGTGAGTCGACCGCCTGCAGGTCCTGGGCAACTGCTGACAGCGTTTGCGGCTTGATCGCCAGCAACACCTGTTTAGACTCGCCAATGACCGCCTTGTTGTCATCCGTGGATTTGATGGCCAAACGTTTAAAAATCTCACGGCGTTGCCCGACCGGGTCGGCCGTGATCATTTTTTCCGCGCTTACAATCCCACTTTCAATGGCCGCCTGGGCAATCGCCTCGGCCATGTTACCGGCACCGATGAATCCCAATTCATACTTCATGGGCAAGACCCCCCAGTGCGACTAAGCCACGCATCACGCTCGTGCTTGCCAGACTGCAACTGCTCAAGCACTTGCTGGTCCTCATGGTTGTCAAGCAATTCACGCAAACCTACCAGTTCCTGGGCAAAAGCGTCCAGGGCACTAATCATCTCACCGCGGTTGGCCGCTAAGATCTGCTGCCACACATAAGGGTCCCCGCTGGCCACCCGACTGGTATCGCGAAAACCGCTGGAGGCGACATCAAGCGCATCGTTACGCGCTGCCATACGCACCAGCTGGGTCGCCAACGCATGGGGCAGGTGGCTGATGTAGGCCGTTTTTCGGTCGTGCTCGGCGGGCGACATTTGCAACAGGTTCATTTTCATGATCGTCCACAACATTTTTACCAAGGCCAATGCTTCTGCGCCAGTATGCTGCTGTGGCGTAATCACGCACGGGCAACCGACAAACAGGCCACGGAAGGCATTGTCCGGGCCGTGCAATTCGCTACCGGCCATGGGATGCGAACCGACAAATCGCCCAGGCTCAGGTAAAATCCGTACAGCATCAGAACACACCTGCTGTTTGACTGATCCGACATCGGTCATCACCAGCCCGTCGTGATCGTGCTCGGCCAAGCGGCCCAGCAAATCAGCGAAAGCGCCCAGCGGTGTGGCCAGCACCAGCAATTGGCTACCCGCCACGGCCGGGCCCAACTCAGTCGTGGCCTCGTGTACGCAACCGAGTTCCCGAGCCCGCTCAACTGTGGCCTGCCGACGCCCCAGACCGATAATCTTTCCTGTGAATCCGGCGGCTTCCAGCCCCAAGCCGAGGCTAGCACCCAGCAACCCCGTTCCCACGATCGTGATTTGGCTAACCTGCTGATTGAAGCTGTCCACCTGGCTCACGATGGATACAATAACAGGTTTGACTCGAGTAGGTTCAACGGTGCTGCAGTTGACTTGGCAAGGATTAGCGATGACGCAATTAAACACCACCAACAAGTATACCGGCAGTTATGAGCTGAATTTCGAGCGGCCATTGGCTCGCCTCGAAAAGCAGATTGCCGAACTGGAACAACATGCCGGAGATGCGGGCGTCGATTTCGCCGCCGAGGTCCACACCCTGCGGCAGAAACATACGGCCATGCTCAAGAAGACCTACGCCAACCTGTCGCCTTGGGACACTGTCCGGGTGGCAAGGCACCC